>DASWRS010000132.1:0-48045 GCA_036403075.1 Kofleriaceae bacterium | reverse complement strand
ATGATATGCACGGCCTCGCCGAGCGCGGCCGCGGCGGCTTCCATCATCGCCTCGGACAGGGTCGGGTGGGGATGGATCGTCAGCCGCAGGTCGTCGGCGACCGCGCCCATCTCGATCGCGAGCGCGGCCTCGGAGATCAGGTCGCTGCCGCCGTTGCCCGCGATGTGGACGCCGAGCAGCTCGCCGGTCTTGGCGTCGGCGACGACCTTGACGAAGCCGTCGGTGTCGTTGACCGACAGCGCGCGGCCGAGCGCGGCGAACGGGAACTTGCCGACCTTGAGCTCGGCGTGGCCCCGGGCCCTGGCCTCGTCTTCGGTCAGCCCGGTCGACGCGATCTCGGGATCGGTGAACACCACCGCGGGGATGGTGCGGACGTCGAACGCGGCGTTGTGGCCGGCGATGATCTCGGCGACGACCTCGCCCTCCTTGGTCGCCTTGTGGGCGAGCATCATGCCGCCGATGACATCGCCGATCGCATAGATCCCGGGGACGTTGGTGCGCAGATGATCGTCGGCGGCGATGAACCCGCCCTTGCCGACCACGACCCCGGCCTGGTCGAGGCCGAGGTTCTCGCTGTTGGGCCGCCGGCCGATCGACAGCAGGATCTTGTCGGCATCGATCGCCGCGGTCTTCGTCCCCTGGCCGTCCTTGAGCTCGACGGTGAGCACCGCGCGATCGCCCTTGTCCTCCCACGACTTCGCCTTGGTGTCGATCATGACCTCGACGCCCATCTTCTTGAGCTTGCGGTCGACCACGGCGACGCAGTCCTTGTCCATCGTCCCGAGCAGCCGGGGCAGGGCCTCGACCACGGTGACCTTGCTGCCGAACTTGGCGTAGCACATGCCGAGCTCGAGCCCGATGTAGCCGCCGCCGATCACGATCAGCCGCGGCGGGACCTGATCGAGCGCCAGGGCGCCGGTCGAGTCGATGATCCGCTTCTGGTCGATCTGGAACCCGGGGATCTCGATCGGCCGCGAGCCGGTGGCGATCACGACGTTCTTGGCGAGGATCGTCTGCTCGCCGGACGAGCTCTTGATCGTGATGCGGTGGCCGTCGGGGCCCGGCTTGCCCAGGGTCGCGTGGCCCTCGAAGATCTCGACCTTGTTGCCCTTGAGCAGGGTGCGGACGCCGCCGGTGAGCTTGCCGACCACGCCGCCCTTCCAGGCCTGGAGCCTGGCCATGTCGAGCACGGGCTTGCCCGAGATCGTGATGCCGATGTCGGCGGAGTGGCCGAGCTTGTCGAACATCTTGGCCGCGTGGATCACGGCCTTGGACGGGATGCAGCCGACGTTGAGGCACACGCCGCCGATGTACTCGCGCTCGATGATGGCGGTCTTGACCTTGAGCTGGCCGAGCCGGATCGCGGCGGGATACCCGCCGGGGCCGGCTCCGATCACGACGGCGTCGAAACGTTGCTCGGGCATGCGCGCGTCATACCACGCTCAGGCCGCGATCGACCGGGACTGCGGCCGCGGGCCGGCGATCGGGATCCGGACGTAGAACGTGGTCCCGATCCCGACCTGCGACTCGAAGGTCAGCGTCCCGCCGTGGCGATCGACCACGATGGTGCGTGAGATCGCCAGGCCCTGGCCGGTGCCGCGGCCGACCTCCTTGGTCGTGAAGAACGCGTCGAAGATCCGGTCGCGGTCGGGCTCCGGGATGCCGGTGCCGGTGTCGGAGATCGCGATCTCGACCAGGTCGCCGTCGACCCGGGTGCGGATGCCGAGCCGGCCGCGGTCGCCGGGCTTGTCCTCCATCGCGTGCGCGGCGTTGACGATCAGGTTCAGGAACACCTGGTTCAGGTCGCTGCCGAAGCACACCACCGGCGGGGTGGCCGCGAACTCGGTCTCGATGTCGGCGACGTAGCGGTACGCCGCGGCGGTGACGTCGAGCGCGTTCTGCAGCGCGCGAGGCAGGTCGATCGCCGAGGCCTCGCGCGGCCCGGGGTGCGCGAGCTCCTTCATCGCGCGCACGATCCGGGCGATCCGCCCCACGCCGTCGTGGACGCTGTCGAGCGAGGCCGGGATCTCCTGGCTCAGGTACGCGAGGTCGGCGTCGCGGGCGAGCGCCTCGAGCCCGTCGACCAGGGCGGCGGTCGCGGGGCTGCGCGCCGCGGTCGCCGCCGCGAGCATCGCGCTGGCCATCGCCGACAGCGCGATCATGCCGTCGCGGAGGAACTGGAGGTTGTCGGCGACGTACTGGATCGGCGTGTTGATCTCGTGCGCGACGCCGGCGGCGAGCTGGCCCACGGCCTCGAGCTTCTGCGACAGCCGGAGCTCGGTCTCCATCCGCTCGTGGACCCGGATGTGCTCGGCGAGCTTGACGTTGGCGAGCACGAGCTGGTGGGTGCGGGACGCGACGGTGGCCTCGAGCTCGTCGACGTGGGCCCGCAGCTGGCGGGCGAGCGTCCACTTGGTGGCCAGCGCGTGGGCGCACTGGACGACCTCGAGCGTGTCGAACGGCTTCTTCAGGATCAGCAGCGACTCGCGCGCGCCGAGCCGGGCGCGCAGGTCGGCCCACGAGTGGTCGGAGTACGCCGAGCAGATCACGATCTGGAGGTGGGGATCGACCTGCCACAGCCGCTCGATGGTCTCGAGCCCGTCCCAGCCGGGCGGCATCCGCATGTCGACGAACGCGAGCGCGAACGGCCGCGCGGCCGAGACCGAGGCGATCACGTGATCGAGCGCCTCGCGGCCCTGGAACGCGGAGACCAGCTCGAACACCATGCCGTGGTCGACGCTGGCCGCGGGCCGGTCGAGCAGCGCGGCCTCGAGCGCATCCAGCGTGCTCGCGGTCTCGTCCGGCGGCGCGAAGATCTTGCGGAAGTCTTCGTGGATCGCGTGGTTGTCATCCACGATCAGGATGCGGTGATCAGTTGCGCAGGTCATGGGATACCTCGTCAGCCGATCGCGGCAGCTCGAGCGTGAAGGTCGCGCCGTGTCCGGGTCCGGCGCTGGCGGCGTGCAGGCTGCCGCCGAGCTCGCGGGCGGCGTTGGCGCTGGCGTGGAGCCCGAAGCCGTGACCGCTCTGCTTCGTGGTGAAGCCGTGCCGGAAGATCTTGTCGAGGTTCTCGGCGGGAATCCCGACGCCGGTGTCGGCGACGGTGATCACGACCGCGGTGTCGCTGGCGCGCACCCGGACGGTCAGCTGCAGCGGCGGGGTGGCATGCGCCTTGAGCGCGTGCCGCGCGTTGGAGATCAGGTTGATCATGATCTGGAGCAGCTTGTGGCGATCGCTGACCAGCATCGCCCCGGCGCCGTAGTCCTTGACGACCTCGATGCCATGGCGGTTGAACGACGACTCGCCCATGCTCAGCGCATCGTCGATCAGCTCGGCGATCACGACCGGCTCGGCGTGCCCGGTCGGCCGGGCGTACGATTGCTGCATCGCGACGATGCTCTTGATGTGATCGACGTTGCGGTTGACCGAGTCGAGCTCGTCGAGCACGCGGGCGTTCTCCTCGGCGAGTCGCTTGGATACCGTGCTGAGATAGCCCGGCAGCACCTTGCCGCGCTCGGTCCCCAGGAACGCCGGCAGGCCGCCGGGGTAGCTGTCGACCATCTCGAGCGACCGGGTCAGGCCGGAGATCCGCGAGCTCTTGACCTGCTCGCTGATCATCGCGACCGAGACGTTGAGGCTGTTGAGCACGTTGCCGACGTTGTGCAGCACGCCGGTCGCGACCTCGGCCATGCCGGCCATCCGCGACACCGCGAGCAGCTCGCTGCGCATCGCCTCGGCGCGCTCGGCGGCGGCGCGGCGCTCGGCCTCGCGGCGCTCGAGCTCGGCGGTCATCTGGTTCAGGTAGTCGCGCAGCTCGCCGAGCTCGCCGGGCGCGCCGGGCGCGAGCCGCTCGGACAGCGCGCCGCCGGCGACCTTGCGCGAGAAGTCCATCATCGCGCGGATCGGCCGCACGAACGAGCGCGCGAACGCGACCGAGTGACCGAGCGCGAACAGCCACATCAGCGCGGCGCCGAACGCGATCCGCCGCGCCCAGATCGCGAGCGCGTCGAGCCGCGCGGTGTGGAACACGAGCGCGACCGAGCCCAGCCGCAGGCCCTCGAGGCTGATCGGCGTCCAGGCGCGGATCTCGCCGCTCGCGGCCTTGGCGGTGAACGCCGCGCCGTCGAACAGCGCGGCGGCCGGCGGCGTGCCGCGCGCGAACACGCGATGGTCGTGGGCATCGCGGACCTCGAGGTACGCGAGGTCGGGCTCCTGGAGCACTCGATCGACCGCGCGGATCACGAGGTCCTTGTCCTCGGCGCCGAGCGGCACCTCGAGCTCGTCGCCGGTGATCCGGAGGATGTGCTCGGTCTTGGCCCGGAGCAGGTCCTCGAACATCGGCAGCACGGAGCGTCCGAACGCGCCGTAGGCGAGGGTGAACGCGGCCCCGAAGATCAGCAGCTGGGCCGTGCTGAACACCAGGAAGCGGTCACGCAGCTTCATCGTGATCCAGCGGTTCGGCCGTCCGCGTCGAACGTTGAATTCCGACCGCCTTGCCGGGGGCCTGTTCGACGCCCCGGGCTGGCCGATGATCTGGACATGAGCCCCGTGCTCGGACGCACTGCATCACCTACATCCCCGCACGCGGCCCGCGTGCGCCGTACCAGGCCATGACCGCGCCGGCGCATCGCGTCCTGTTCGTCGATGACGATCCGCAGCTGCTGTCCGGGCTGTCCAAGGCGCTGCGCAAGCATCGCGACCGCTGGCACATGGTGTTCGCGGGCAGCGGCGAGGCGGCGCTGGCCGAAGTCGGCCTCGCCGGGTTCGACGTGGTGATCTCGGACATGCGGATGCCGGTGATGGATGGCGCCGCGCTGCTCGCGCGGATCCGCGACCACGATCCGACGACGATCCGGATGATCCTCTCGGGGTTCTCGGATCGCACCGCGACCGCGCGCGCCCTGCCCGTCGCCCACCAGTTCTTCAACAAGCCGTGCGATCTCGCAGATCTGGCGGCGGCGATCGGCCGCGCCTGCGCGCTGCGGACGATGTTCGCCGGCGAGGCGCTGCACGGCGTGATCGGCCGGCTCGGCGCGCTGCCGCCGGCCCCGGCGATCTACCACGAGCTCGCCGCCCAGCTCGGCCGCGCCGAGGTCTGCAACGACGAGGTGATCGCCGTGGTCGAGCGCGACGCCGCGCTGTCGGGGCACGTGCTGCGGGTCGCGAGCTCGCCGCTGTTCGGGGCCGATCACCCGATCCGGTCGATCGCCGAGGCGGTGGCGCAGGTCGGGATCGAGGTGATCGCCGGGCTCGCGCTGGTGTCGCACGCGTTCGCGCTCGCCGGCGATCAGCCACCGCCCGAGCTCGCGCTCGCCGAGCTCCAGCTCCACTCGCTCCAGGTCGCGCGCGCGGCGTTCCGCGCCGCCACGTCGCACGAGGTCGCCCCCGAGGCGCTGGTCGCGGGGCTGGTCCACGACATCGGCAAGATCGTGATCGCGACCGCGTTCCCCGATGCCCACGCGGCGATCGTGCGCGGTGTGACCGAGCTCGGCCACAGCCGGGTCGCGATCGAGCGCCGCGTGCTCGGGACCTCCCACGCCGAGATCGGTGGCTACGTGCTCGCGCTGTGGGGGCTGCCGCTCAGCGTGGTCGACGCCGTCGCGCATCACAACGACGCGGGGGTCGAGGCTCCGAGCCCGGTGCTCGTCGCGCTCCGCACGGCGCACGCCGTCACGCCGCCGCGCTAGCCGAGCGCGGCTCGGGTCCGGCGATCGGGATCCGGATCACGAACGTCGTGCCGCGCCCGGCGACCGAATCGAACGACAGCGAGCCGCCGTGGCGGTCGACCACGATCGCGCGCGCGATCGCGAGGCCCTGGCCGGTGCCGCGGCCGACCTCCTTGGTGGTGAAGAACGGATCGAAGATCCGCTGCTGGATCTCGGCCGGGATGCCGGCGCCGGTGTCGGCGAACGAGATCACGACGTCATCGCCGTCGACCGCGGACCGCACGATCAGCTTGCCGTCGCTCTGGCCCTCCATCGCGTGCGCCGCGTTGACGATCAGGTTGAGGAACACCTGGCCGAGCTCGGCGATCAGGCAGGTGACCGGCGGCAGCGGCGCGAGGTCCTTCTCGATGTCGGCGACGCCGCGGTACGAGCTCGCGCTGATCTCGAGCGCGCTCTCGAGCGCGTGGTTGATGTCGGCGATCCGCGCGTCGCGCGTGCCGGGGTGCGACAGCTCCTTCATCGCGCGCACGATCGACCGGATGCGCTGGACGCCGTCGCGGATCGCGTCGAGCGCGCCGGGCAGCTCGGTCTGTAGATAACCGATGTCCATTGCGTCGCGGTCGCCGGCGCCGCGCGCCGGGTCGGCCGCCCCGGGCACGGGCGCCGGGATCCGGCCGACCAGCGCGAGCAGCTCGACGGTGGCCTCCTGGACGAACTCGAGGTGATCGCCGACGTACTGCAGGGGGTTATTGATCTCGTGCGCGATCCCGGCGGCGAGCTGGCCGACCGCCTCGAGCCGCTGCGACACCCGGAGCTCGGTCTCGACCCGGTCGCGCCACGCGAGCTGGCCGGCGAGCCGGTCGTGGGCGGCCGCGAGCTGCGCGGTCCGCGCCGCGACGGCGGTCTCGAGCGCGTCGACGTGGGCGCGGGCCTCGCGCTGCAGCCGCCACTTGGTGGTCAGCGCCTGCGCCGCCTGTGCGATCTCGACCTCGGTGAACGGCTTCTTGATCACGAGGATCGCGTCGGTGTCTCCGAACCGCTCGTGGAGCTCGCGGTGGCCGAGCGCGGCGCCGGTGCAGAACAGCGCCTGGGTCTCGGGCGCGACCCGCCAGATCCGCTCGAGCGTCTCGATCCCGCCCCAGGCCGGCATCCCGACGTCGAGCACGACCAGCGCGAACTCGGCGCGCTGGGCGAGCGCGGTCTCGACCTCGGCCAGCGCGCTCGGGCCGTCGTACGCCGAGCACAGCTCGAAGCCGCGCAGCATCCGCGCGACGGCGCGGTGGATCGCGCGGTCGTCGTCGACCAGCAGCACGCGCCCGGCGGCGCGGCTCAGCATGGCACGGCGATCCTGAACTCGCCCGTGATCGCGCCGGGCGGAAAGTTCTTGATCCGCTCGATGAAGCTCGGGGTCACCTCGTAGCCGCGGGCGACCAGCAGCGTGCCGCTGGCGAGCCGGACCTCCGAGGCCAGCACCATGCCCGGGCGCAGCGCACCGGCGGCGATCACGACGACCGTGAGCTCCGCCGGCCGCTCGCGGTACAGCCGCTGCACCGCGTCGAGCACCTCGGGATCGTAGTGATCGGTCCGGATCAGGAGGTCGGCGACCGGCGGCACGTCCTCGCCGTGCATCGTCTCGAGCGCCACGAGGTCGATCGCGACGCGCAGCAGGTGGGCGCCGAGCTCGATCAGCTGGGTCGTGTCGTCGGCCGCCGGGTTGCGGCGCGGCGGACGGACGTGGAGCGCGAGGATCGCGCGCACGGTCTCGAGCCGCGGGATGTTGGCGAGCAGCTGCTCGGTCATCTCCGGCGCCTGGACGACCATGTGCTGCTCGCCCTCGCTCAGCGCGATCCGGCGCTCGAGCTTGTCGCAGACCTCGTGCGGCAGCACGATGTAGCCGAGCTGGGACGCGAGCGCCGCGATCTCGAGCTGCCACGAGTCGAGGATCCCGAGCAGCGCGGCGAGCTGGAGCACGCGGGTCTTGATCTGGTTGGCGCGGCCGAACGCGGCCGGCGAGGTCAGCGCGAGCACGTCGACCAGCATCTTGATGCTGCCGCGCAGGGTCTGCTCGAGCAGCACGCGCTCGCCGGTGATCAGCCGGTGCTGGACGACCGCGCTGTCGATCGCGGCGCGCAGCGTGTCGCGCGAGCACGGCTTGGTCAGGAACCGGTAGATCTGGCCGTGGTTGATGACCTTGATCGCGGCCTCGAGATCGGTCTGGCCGGTCAGCAGGATGCGGGTCGCGTCGGGCGCGGCGTCGCGCGCGAGCGCGAGGAACGTCGTGCCGTCCATCTTGGGCATCCGCATGTCGGACACCACGACCGCGAAGCCGCTCTCGGCCCGCAGGTGCTCGAGCCCGGCGACGCCGCTCGGCGCGGTGACGACGTCGTAGCCGCGGCGCAGGTTGGCCGCGAGCGCTTCGAGCACCGCGGGCTCGTCGTCGACGAACAGCACCCGAGGGCGTTCGGTGGCAGGCAGCACGGCGGTCATGGCGTACGCTCCGCGATCGCGAGCCAGCCCGGCACGAGGTGGCTGCAGCCGGCGCGCTCGAGCGACGCCAGGTCGAGCTGCGGAGCGGCCAGGTGCCGGACCGCAGCGTCCGCGACGTGGACGATGCTGGCGAGCCGGCGGCTCGGCTCGGGCGCAGCTCCCGGATCGTGGTGGAACTGGACGACGTCGACGATCGCGGCCGGCAGGCCCCAGATCGCGAGCAGCCGGGCGCCGACGTCGGCGTGGGTGACGCCGAACAGCTCGAGCTCGAGCGCGAGCTCGGGCTCGCCGCGCCGGGTCCGCTCGCTGAACACCTGGAACTCCCCGCCGCGGCCGAGCGCGAGCACGACGTGGCCGACGTCGTGGAGCAGCGTGGCCGAGAACGCCTCGTCGCGGGTCGCGGGCTCGGCGAACGCCCGCGCCAGCGAGGCGGCGCGCATCGAGCGGAGCTGCAGCTCCTCGATCGAGAACCCGGACGGATCCTCGGGGTCCGGCGCCGAGAACACCGACGCGGTCAGCGCGATGTAGCGCAGCCGGTCGGTGCCGAGTAGCGCGACCGCCTGGTTGATCGACGTGGTCACGTGGCCGGTCCCGAAGTACGCCGAGTTGACCAGCTGCAGCAGCTTGGCCGACAGCCCCGGATCGCGCGTCACGACGCCGACGACATCGGCGACGTTGCTGGTCGGCGACCGCATCAGCCGCGACAGGTCGAAGAAGATGTCCGGCGGGGTCGGCAGCTTGTCGACGCCGCCGACCAGCCGGCGGATCTTGATGTCGCGCTCGACGTCGGCGCCGTCGAGGCTGCGCTCGATCGCGCCGCGCAGCGTGTTGGCGTCGCACGGCTTGCTGAGCAGCTGGTGCAGCGCCGGCAGCGCGCGCACGATCGCCTCGCGGTCGGCGTGCCCCGACAGCATGATCCGCACCGTCGCGGGGCACTCGTCCTTGACCACGTTGAGCAGGGTCGCGCCGTCGACGCCCGGCATCCGCATGTCGGACACCACGATGTCGAACGGCGCCTTGCGGATCTCGTCGAGCGCGAGCTGGCCGCCGAGCGCGAACACCATGTCCCAGCGCTTGCGGTCCTTGTAGAGCAGGTTCTGCAGGCCGGCGAGGATCGCCGCCTCGTCGTCGACAAACAGGATCCGCTTCTTGGCGTTCATGCACTC
Organism: Kofleriaceae bacterium; assembly: GCA_036403075.1. Lineage (GTDB taxonomy): Bacteria > Myxococcota_A > Polyangia > Haliangiales > Haliangiaceae > JABFXX01. The sequence continues at coordinate 38,726 of DASWRS010000132.1, read as the reverse complement.
TCCAGGGCCCGGCCGGAGTCCCGGTCGTGACCGACATCGTTCGCGTCGTCCGGTGCGGACGGCAGGGGCTCGACGCCGGCGGCGGCGGGCAGCTTCGCGGTGCGGCGGCCGAGCACCGGGAGGGTGATCGAGAACGTGGTGCCTTCTCCGATCCGGCTCGCGACCTCGATCTTGCCGGCGTGCTTGTCGACCACGACGGCGCGCGCGATCGCCAGGCCCTGGCCGGTGCCGACGCCGATCTCCTTGGTGGTGAAGAACGGGTCGAAGACCTTGTCGATCGCGCTGGCCGGGATGCCGCAGCCGTTGTCCTCGATCTCGACCTCGATCTCGTCGCCGTCGCCGTCGTCGTCGTGGTCGTCGTCGCCGCGCTCGGCCCTGCGCACCCGGGTCCGGATCACGATCAGGCCCTTGCGCTCGCGCTCGGCGCTGGCTGCCGCGATCGCGTGGGCCGAGTTGACGACCATGTTGAGGATCGCCTGGTTGAGCTCGCCGATGTGGCAGGTCACGAGCGGGAGCTCGGCGAGCTCGGTCCGGACCTCGGCGACGTACTTGTACTCGTTGCGGGCGACGGTCAGCGTGCTCAGGATCGCCCGGTTCAGGTCGGCGGGCGCCTGCTCCTGGTGATCGCGATAGGCGAACTCCTTCATCGCACCGACGATCGCGCTGACCCGCTGCAGCCCGCCGAGCGCGCGGTCGATCGCGAGCGGGATCTGTTCGACCAGGTAGGCGACGTCGCGCTCGGCCTCGACCGCCGCCATCTGGGCGGCGGCGCTCGCCGCGGTGATCGTCCGGGCATCGAGCTCGGCGAGCGAGCTGCGGTACGCCGCGATCACGGCGATCAGGTCGCCGGTCGCGGTCTCGAGGAACGAGCAGCTGTCGCTGACGAACTGGACCGGGGTGTTGATCTCGTGGGCGATGCCGGACGCCAGCCGGCCGACCGATTCGAGCTTCTGCGCCTGGCGCAGCTCGACCTCGATCTGCGAGCGCTGCGTCATCTCGACCTGGAGCTGGTGGTTGGCGGCGCTGAGCTCGGCGGTGCGCTGGCGGACGCGCTGCTCGAGCTCGTGGTTGGTGCGCGCGAGCTCGTCCTCGACCGCCATCACGTCCGACACGGTCTGGCGCAGCCGCACCTGATCGTGGCGCAGCCGGTCGAGCACGTCGTGGAACGCGTCGCCCAGCACGGAGATCTCGTCGTGCGGCGGCTCGGCCGCGGCCGGCGAGTCGGCGTCGGGCTCGGCGGTCTCGACCTCGAGGATCGCGCGCAGCCGCTGGACGACCGAGCGTCCGATCAGCCGCCGCGCGAGCACCGCGAACAGCAGCGCCGCCGTGCCCGCGGCGATCGCGGTCCACACCGCGGTCCTGTGGTGGAGCCGGAGGTCGATGGTCGACAGCTCGAGCAGCAGCTGGCCGCCGCGACTCTCCGTGGTGGGGACCGGCACGGCGATCGCGATGCGGTCCTCGGACTCGACGACCGCGGCATCGACGAAGTCCCCGGACCGCCGGGCCGCGGGCTCGCCGTAGCGGTAGAGCTCGGTGCCGCGATCGGTGCGCAGCACCACCGCGATCACGTCGGCATCGCCGGTCACCGCGCGCAGCACCTGGCGCGCGGCGTTGCGGTCGTCGTGGGCGACCGCGGTGGTGAGCTGGGTCGACAGCGCGGTGCTGTAGGTCACCAGCCGCGCCCGCAGGTCCGCGTCCATGTCGCGGAGCATCCGCTCGGACGACACCGAGCTCAGCGCGGCGACCCCGAGCGCGAGGGCCACGGCGAGCGCGCCGATCCACGTCGGCTTCCTCGACCACCGGAGCTGGGGCCGGCGACGCGTGCGGATCGCGGACACCACGGATCGAGGAATCGGCCGGCCGCCGAGATCCTGCAGTGGGTTCGAGTCCTACCTCGTGGACCGGGCGGGCTGCGCGGCGGAGACGCCCCAAGTGATGGAAATCCGGCCCCTCGCGGCGATCGCCTCAGTGCTGGTGCGGGGCGCGCGCGCGGGGTGCGGCCACGAGCTCGGCGAGCTGCTCGCGCAACAGCGGGGTCGGATGCTCGTAGACATCGTCGATCAAGGTCTCGAGCGCGGGCGGCGGGACCGCTTCCTGGCGCGCGATCGCGTCCCGGACCTCGGCCTCGATCCGCTGCGCGATCGCCTCGCGCTCGCCCGCAGCGAGCAAGCCGCGCGCGAGCAGGTAGGTCTCGAGCCGGCGGATCGGATCGCGCACGCCGCGCCAGATCTCGGTGACCCCCTCGTCGCGGTAGCGCGATGGATCATCGGACGACGAGTGGGCGCTGACCCTATAGGTCAAGAGCTCGACGAACGTCGGGCCGTCGCCGCGGCGCGCCTTGTCGGCGGCGTACTTGACCGCCTCGTGGACCGCGAGCACGTCGTTGCCGTCGGCGCGGATCGCCTCGAGGCCGTAGCCCAGGCCCTTGATCGCGATCGACTCCGCCGCGGTCTGGACGTGGCCCGGCGTCGAGATCGCCCACTGGTTGTTCTGGCAGATCAGCACGCACGGCGCCCTGGACACGCCGGCGAAGTTGAGCGCGACGTGGAAGTCGGGCTCGCTGGTCCCGCCGTCGCCCATGAAGCCGAAGCACACCTTGCCGCGGTGGCCGGCGATCTTCATCGCCATCGCGATGCCGACCGCGTGCGGGATCTGGGTCGACACGCACGACGACATCACGACGTAGTGGTGCGCGCGGTCGCACGGGTGACACGGCAGCTGGCGGCCCTTCGACGGATCGGCCGCGTTGCCGAAGATCTGCGCGATGTACGAGTCGAGCGTCATGCCGCGGTACAGGCCGACGCCGGCCTCGCGCAGCGCCGGCACGATCCAGTCCTGGGGCTCGCTGGCGGCGGCCGAGCCGACGATCGCCGCCTCCTGGCCGACCGCCTCGCCGTAGAACCCGATCCGGCCCTGGCGCTGCAGCGCCATCATCCGGGCATCGGTCACGCGGATCCGCACCATGCCCTCGAACAGCCGGAGCGCCAGGCCGGGATCGACGACGTCGAGCGGGCGGCCGTCGAGCCCGGTGCCGGCGCCGCCGACCGGCGTGCCGTCCTCGCCCAGGACCTGGAACAGCCCGCGGGCCTTGGCCTCGTCGTCGCCGTCGAAGTACCCCACCACCCTAGACCATCTCCATGAACATCGTCGTCGGGTCCTCGAGCAGCGCCTTGACGTCCTGCACGAACATCGCGCCGTCCCAGCCGTCGGCGAGCCGGTGATCGACCGAGATCGACAGGTTCATCAGGTGGCGGGCGACGATCTGGCCGTTGCGCACCGCCGGGCGCTCCTCGATCTTGTGGACGCCGAGGATCGCGACCTCGGGGAAGTTGATGATCGGGGTGGCGTGGATGCCGCCGAGCTTGCCGAGCGAGCTGACCGTGAACGTCGAGCCGGTGAGCTCGTCGCGGGTCGCCGTGTTGGTCCGCACCGCCTCGGCGAGCCGCTCGATCTCGCGCGACAGGTCGAAGATCGATCGCCGGTCGGCGTCGCGCACCACCGTGACCGCGAGGCCGTGCGGGCCCTGGGCGGCGATGCCGATGTGATAGTACTTCTTGCGCACGATCTCCTGCGTGGTCTCGTCGAGGCTGGCGTTGAGCTGCGGCCACTTCTTGAGCCCGGACACCACCGCCTTGACGATGAACGGCAGGTAGTTGAGCCGGACGCCGCGCTCGGTCGCACGCGCCTTGGCGCGCTCGCGGACGGCGACCAGCTCGGTCATGTCGATCTCCTCGACGTACGTGAAGTGCGCCGCGGTCTGCTTCGAGCGCGCCATCGACTCGGCGATGCGCTTGCGGATGCCGCGCAGCGGGATGCGCTCCTCGTCGCCGGCATGGGCGATCGCGATCGGGGCGTGCTGCGGCGCGGGCCGGGCGGCCGGGGCCGCGCTCGTCGTCGCGCCGCCGCCGCCGCCGCCGTTGGAGCGGTAGCTGCGGACGTCCTCGGTCGTGACCCGGCCGTGCTTGCCGGTCGGCGGGACGCGGCCGATCTCGACGCCGAGCTGGCGCGCGAGCCGACGGGTCGCCGGGGTCGCGAGCACGCGCGGGCGCGACGCGCTGGCGTCGATGACCTGGATCGCGCCGCCGGCGCCCGCGGCGATCGACGGGCCGGGCGGGTACGGGCGCGGCGGCTCGGCCTGCGCCGACGGGCCGGGCGGGTACGGGCGCGGCGGCTGCGCGACCGCGGCGGGGGCGCCGTGGCCGTTGTCGGCGGGCCGCGCGGGGGCGGCCGTGGGCGCCGTGGCCGTCGCAGACCTCGCGCTGTCCTCCTCGATCTCGACCAGGACCTGGCCGACCGGACAGATCTGACCGTCCTGGAAGTGGATCTTGACGATCCGCCCGGCGCGGGGCGACGGCAGCTCGACCGTGGCCTTGTCGGTCATCACCTCGACCAGCGGCTGGTCGAGCACGACCCGATCGCCCTCCTTGACCTTCCAGGACACGATCTCGCCCTCGACGACGCCTTCGCCGATGTCGGGCATGTAGAAGTTGAAGGCCATATCACCACTCCAGGGTCTGGCGGATCGCGCCCAGCACGCGATCGGGGTTGGGCAGGTACTCGTGCTCGAGGCTGTACGGGAACGGCGTGTCGAACCCGGTGACCCGGATGATCGGCGCCTCGAGGTGCGCCATCGCGCGCTCCTGGATCGACGCGATCAGCTCGGCGCCAAAGCCGCAGGTCCGGGGCGCCTCGTGCACGATCACCACGCGGCCGGTCTTGTGGACGCTGGTGAGCAAGGCGTCGATGTCGAACGGCATCAGCGTGCGCAGGTCGAGGACCTCGGCCGAGATCCCGGCCTCGGCGGCGAGCCCGGCGGCCTTCTCGGCGATCTCCACCATGCCGCTCCACGCCACGACCGTGACCTGCGTGCCGTCGCGGACGATCTGGGCCTTGCCGAGCTCGATCGTGTACTCGCCCTCGGGGACGTCGGCCTTGCTCGCGCGATAGATCCGCTTGGGCTCCATGAACAGGACCGGATCGTTCTGCCGCATGCACGCCAGGAGCAGGCCCTTGGCGTCGTACGGGTTACTCGGCGCGACGACCTTGAGGCCGGGCGTGTGGATGAACAGCGCCTCGGGCGACTGCGAGTGGTAATGGCCGCCGCGGATCCCGCCGCCGACCGGCGTGCGGATCACCACCGGGCACGGGTACTGCCCGCCCGAGCGATAGCGGAACTTCGCCAGCTCGTTCACGATCTGGTCGAACGCGGGAAAGATGAAGTCGCCGAACTGGATCTCGGGCACCGGGCGCAGGCCGTACAGCGCCATGCCGATCGCGGTGCCGATGATCCCGGCCTCGGCGAGCGGCGTGTCGATCACGCGATCGGCGCCGAACTCGTCGTAGAGGCCGCTCGTGGCGCGGAACACGCCGCCGAACTTGCCGACGTCCTCGCCGAGCACGACCACGCGCGGGTCGGCGCGCATCTGGGTCTGCAGCGCGCTGCGGACGGCTTCGATGATGTTCATCGTGGGCATGGGGGGACCTAGCGCTTGGCGGTGGCCGGGGCCGTGCGGCCCGGGTGGTGGTGATCGACGGCCCGGCGTTGCGCCAGGAGGTACGCGCGCTGCTCGCGCAGGTGCCACGGCAGCTGGTCGTAGACGTCGTCGAACAGGGTCTCGACCGCGGGGCCGGGCTTGTCGTCGGCGGCGGCGAGCGCGGCGGTGATCTCGCGGTCGTGGCGCTCGGTCAGCTCGGCGTCCTGGCGCTCGCTCCACAGCCCGCGGTGCCGCAGGTAGCCGCGCAGCCGGTTCAGCGGGTCCTTGCGCTGCCAGACCCCGGGCTCGTCGGGATCGCGGTAGACCGACGGATCGTCCGAGCTCGAGTGGCCCTGGACGCGATAGGTCAGCGCCTCGATCAGCGTCGGGCCGCCGCCGGCGCGGGCGCGCTCGATCGCGTCGCTGGCGACCTGCCAGACCGCGAGCACGTCGTTGCCATCGACCCGGACGCCGGGCATGCCGTAGCCGATCGCCTTGGCCGCGAACGTCCGGGCCGCGGTCTGGACCGAGCTCGGCACGCTGATCGCCCAGCCGTTGTTGCGGCACACGAACACGCACGGCGCCTTCCACACGCCCGCGAAGTTCAGGCCGACGTGGAACTCGCCGGTCGACGACGTGCCCTCGCCGAAGAACGCCATCGTCACGTCGTCCTTGCCCAGCGCGCGGGCCGCGAACGCCGCGCCGACCGCCTGCGGGATCTGGGTGCCGACCGGCGAGCTGATCGAGACCAGGTTGAGCCAGCTCGCCGAGCCGTGCACCGGCATCTGGCGGCCCTTGATCGGATCGTCCTGGTTGCCGAACAGCTGATCGACGTACTGCTGCACGGTGTAGCCGCGCCAGAACCACGCGCCCTGCTCGCGGTAGCTCGGGAACACCCAGTCGCTCGCGCGCAGCGGCGCGGCCGCGAAGTGGCTGGCCTCCTCGCCGATCGACTTCATGTAGAACCCGAGCCGGCCCTGGCGCTGCAGCCGCATCATCCGATCGTCGAACAGCCGGGTCAGCGCCATGACCTCGTACATCCGGGTCAGCACCGCGTCGGGGATGCTCGGGATCCGGGCGCCGGGCAGCGGCGTGCCGTCATCGTCGAGGACGCGACGCAGCTCGTCTTTTTCACTCGCCGGTACAGCGACCATGGCTCCTCCACGCGGGCGCGTTGAGCGGGTTCGGTTTACGTGCGCGCCGAGGGTGTGTCAAGCAGCCCGGTGGGCAGGATCGACCGACCGCTTCGGCGGCAGCGCGGCGGCAGCGCGGCCGCATTACGGCGCGGGCGCGCGTTGCGTTGACGCGGCGCGTGCGTGAATAGTTGCCCGGTGATCTGGTTCCTGCTCGTGCTGCTCACCGTGATCGGCGGCGTCGCGGCCGTCGGCATCGCGGCCGGCGAGCGCCGCAAGAGCCTGGCCGCGGGCCCCAAGGCCGCGCTGCCCGCCGGCGGCGACAAGCTGGTCGAGCGCGGCGTGCGCGACCTGCGGGTCGACGACGTGCTGACGATCGACGGCAAGGACTTCCTGGTCGAGGGCCTGATCCACTACGACGAGGACGGCCACCGCTGGCTCGGCGCGCGCGTCGTCGACGGCCGCGACGTCAAGTGGCTGGTGATCGGCATCGAGCGCGCCGGCACCGGCGCGATGCGGCTGCTTGTCCAGGACGAGGCCACACAGATCTCGGGCTACCCGCCCGAGGTGCTCGTCCTCGGCGAGGTGCGCTACGCGCTCGACAAGCGCGGCGCCGCGACCTGCGCCCTGCACGGCGACCTCGGCGCGCTCGGCGCGCTCAAGAAAGATCGCCCCGACGGCCACGTCGAGCGCGCCCGCTGGTGGCTGTACAGCGCGCCCGGCGACGACACGCTCCTGCTCGAACAATGGGGCGGCGACTACCGCGTGCTCGTCGGCAACAAGGTCGGCGACGGCACGATCGAGCTCATCCCGGGCAGCTGAAAACCCCCAGGAGCCGCAGCTAGCGCGGCAGGTCGAACGTGAACGTCGTGCCGACGCCGACCGTCGAGGTCGCGACCAGCGTACCGCCATAGCTCTCGACGATGCCGCGCGCCACCGGCAGCCCCAGGCCGGTGCCCTTGTCCTCGGTCTTGGTGGTGAAGAACGGCTGGAAGATCTTGCCGAGGTTCTCGGGCGAGATCCCGCAGCCGGTGTCGTGGACCTCGCAGACCACGCGCCGGCCGTCCTTGCTGGGGTGAACGTCGACCGTGATCGAGCCGTTGTGCTCCCCGATCGCATCGACCGCGTTGACCACGAGGTTGACCAGGATCTGCTCGATCCGCGTCCGGTTGACCGTGACGATCAGCGGCTCGGGGCCGACCTCGGTCACAGCGTCGACGCGGCGCAGCTTGCCGGCGCCGCGCAGCATCGCGATCACGTCCTTGACGACGGCGTTGAGGTCGATCGGGCCGACGTGGTCCGGCCCGGGGCGGGCCAGCTGCATCAGCCGCTTGCCGTGCTCGGTGATGTGCTCGGCGACCCGCTCGAGGTCGGGCAGGAGCGTGCGGGTCAGCGCGGTGACGTCCTCGTTGGCCGACAGCGCGGCCAGGAGCTCGTCGATCGCGGCGACCTGGATCTGGGCGATGTTGCGCAGCTCGTGGCCGACGCCACCGGCCAGCGTGCCGAGCGTGGCGCGGCGCTCGGCGAGCAGCAGCGACTTGCGGGTCTCCTCGAGCTGCTCCTCGATCGACGCCTTGGCCGCGCGCAGCTCGTCCTCGGCCTTGCGGCGGCGCGCGATCTCCGATTCCTTCGCGCTCAGCAACTCCCGGATCTCGCGGATGTCGCGAGCGACCAGGACGATCCCCTGTAGGATGCCCTCCGACATCACGGGCGAGCCGGTGACCGAGACCGGGATCGGCGCGCCGACCTTGGGCACGAGCCACGATTCCTCCCGCCGCAGCACGGCGCCATCTTCGATCCGCCGCCGCACGACCGTGCGAAGCCCCGAGGTCTCATCGACCAGGAGGCGCGCGATCGCCATCCCGCGAAGCTCCTCGACCGAGTAGCCCGTGAGCCGCGCAGCTGCCGTGTTGGTCAACGTGACACCACCTTCCACGTCGATCACAAGCACGGCATCGACCATCGCCTCGATGACGTTCTCGAACACCTGCGCGCAAACACTATCATGTCCGCGCGAGACGCTGGCGCGACCGGCTGTAGAGTCGGTACGTGGCCCGGTGTTCGACATGTCAGCGTCGCCTGGCGGCCGGGCGCGCCTGTCCGACCCACGGCGGGCCGGCGGCCCCGGGATCTCGCCACGAGGCCGGCCTCACACCGGTGTGGACCCAGCCGGTCGGTGCGTGCATCGGGAGCGGCGGCTTCGCCTCCGTGTGGGCGATCCCGACCGGCGTGCTCAAGGTCGCACACGCCGATCACGACCTCGCCCGGGCGCGGATGGCGCGGGAGGCCGAGGCGCTCGCCGCGATCGGCTCGCCCGCCGTGCCCCGGTTCGACGGCCACGGCGTGCTCGACGACGGCCGCGCCTGGATCGCGATGGAGCGGATCACCGGCGACCACCTCGGCGAGCTGTTGACCCAGCCGATGCACGTCGAGCGCGCGCTGGCGATCGCGGTCCGGATCCTCGACGCGCTGGCGCCGATCCATGCCGCCGGCTTCGTCCACCGGGACCTCAAGCCGGACAACCTGGTGCGCCGGTCCGACGGCTCGATCGCGATCCTCGATCTGGGGCTCGCGCGCAAGCTGCCCGACGATCCCGACGACCCGACCCGCCCGGGCGTGGTGGTCGGCTCGCTCGAGTACCTGCCGCCCGAGCAGCTGCTCGACGCCGGGTCGGTCGATACCCGGGCCGATCTCTACGCGTTCGGCTGCGTGCTGTACGAGCTGTGCGCCGGCCGGCCGCCGTTTCTGGGCGACGCGACGGCGCTCGAGCGCGCCCACGCCGCGCTGCGCCCACCGCCGCTCTCGGCGCTGGCGCCGGTGCCGGCGCAGATCGAGGCCGTGTGCCACGACTGCCTCGCCAAGCTGCCGTCGCGCCGGCCGGCCGGCGTCGCCGAGATCAAGGGCCGGATCGCGCTGCCGGGCGACGAGCCGTCGCTGGCGCGGATGCACTCGGTGTCGATCGTCAGCGAGGGCCGCCAGCCCGTGGTGCTGCTGTGGGCCGAGCTGCCGCGGGTCGATCGCGCGCTGCTCGGCGCGTTGTCCGCGCGCAAGGTCAGCGTGATCTCGCAGCGCGGGCGCCGGATCCTCGGCGGCGTGATCGGCGCCGAGCACGCCGATCCGGCGGCGGCCGCGATCGCCGCGGCCCGTGACCTCGCCGCGGCCGGCGCGCGGGTCGCGCTCCACCTTGATCTGCTGCGCGTCACGCCCCGGCTGTCCGGCCCCGCGGCCGAGCGTCCCGAGGACTGGCTGCCGCCGGCGCCGTGGACCGGCGTCGCCCTGACCCGCGCGCTCGCGACGGTGACCCAGGCGGCGACCCGGCCGAGCGACCTCGGGCCGGGTTTCGTGATGCTCGGCGGCGCCGGCGTGTCGAGCGAGCTGTTCGGCCGCGACGCGCTGATCGCCGACCTCGCGGCCGACGCCGCCGCGGCGCTGGGCTCGGCCGGCCCGGGGTTCGCGCTGGTCGTCGGCGATCACGGGATCGGCAAGTCGGCGCTGGCCGCGGCGCTCGGGCCGCGGCTCGCCGAGCTCGGCGCCCGGATCCACACCGGCGCGATCCCGCCGCCGGGCACCGGCCAGCCCGCCGCGAGCGCGCTCGCCGAGCTGATCGGCGAGCCCCGGGGCCCGTTCGTGCGCGCGGTCGGCGATGCGCTGCGCGCGGCGGCGCGGGTCCGGCCGCTCGCGGTCGTGCTCGACGACGTCCACCTCGCCGACCACGACCTGCTCGACGCCCTCGAGTACGCCACGCTCGGCGGCGAGCCGGTCGCGCTGTGGGTGCTCGCGCTCGCCACGCCGCGGATCGACCAGCGCCGGCCGGGGTTTGGCAACCGCGCCGAGCGCCACCGCCGCGACGTCCTGGGCCCGCTCGAGGAGGACGCGGCGGTGGCGATGACCGCAGCGCTGCTGAGGCCGGTCGAGTACCCGCCGCTGCGCGCGCTGCGCCAGATCGTCGCGATCTCGCACGGCCACCCGCTCCACCTGGTCTCGCTGGCCCGCGAGATCCACGATCGCGGCGCGATCCGGACCCGGCCCAACGGCGAGCACTTCCTCGACACCACGGCGCTCGACGCGCTGCCGCCGATCGCGCTCGGGCCGTGGCTCGCCGCCCGCGAGCTCGCCGGCCACGGCGTCGAGCTGGTCGCGCTCGCGCGGGTCTGCGCGATCCTCGGCGACGAGTTCGAGCGCAGCGAAGTCGCGGCCGTGCTCGAGCTGGTCGAGCGCAACGGCGGCGCGACCACGACGATCGACGTCGACATCGGCCTGGCCGAGCTCGCGTCCGCGACCATCCTGGTCGCCTCGGGCCGGGGCTGGGCGTTTCGCCAGGCGCTGCTCCAGGAGGGCGTGTACGCGACCACCAACGAGGACGAGCGCCGCGCGCTGCACCAGGCCGCGCTCGAGCTGTGGTGCACGCGCGATCGCCGCGATCCCGCGGTCGCCGAGCGCGTCGCGCGCCACGCCGAGGCGGTCGGCGAGCTCCGGGTCGCGGCCCGCGCGTTCGCCACGCTCGGCGAGCGCGCCCACCAGGCGCACCGGCCGCTCGAGGCGCTCCAGGCCTGGCAGGGCGCGGTGCGTAACCTCGACGTCCGCGACCTCCAGCGCGGCCGCGCGCTGCTCGGCCGCGCCCGCGCGCGCTACCGCCTGCAGCGCGTGCGCGATGCGCTCGCCGATCTCGACGAGGCGCTCGCGATCGCGGTCGGCCTGGGCGACGCCCGGCTCGAGATCGAGGCGCTGCTCGAGCGCGCCACCGCGCTCGACTGGAGCGACGACTTCGCCGGCTCGACCGCGACCGCCGAGCGCGCGATCGCCCGCCACCGCGCGGTCGGGATCGCCGAGCTCGAGCCCGAGGTCGCGCTCGCCGCGGCGCGGATCGTGTATCGCCAGGCGCGGTTCGCCGAGGCGATCCCGCTGCTCCAGGACGTCGTCGCGCTCGCCCGCCGCGAGGACCACCACGAGACCTGTGCGATCGCGCTGGTCCTGCTCGGGCCCGCGCTCGCCGAGGACAACCAGCTCGACCGCGCCGAGGTCGTGTTCGGCGAGCTGATCGAGACCTGCGTGCGCCACGACGATCGCTTCCATCTCGGCGGCGCGTACGCCAACCGCATGGTGCTGTGGACCCTGCGCGGCGAGGTCGGGCGGGTCGAGGCCGACCTGCGCACCGTGATCCAGCTGGCGCGCGAGACCGGCCACGCCACGCTCGAGCGCGCGGCCTGCCACAACCTGGCCGAGCAGCGGCTGTGGCAGGGTGCGCTCGACGAGGCCGCCAACCTGGCGCGCCGCGGCCTGGCGCTCCAGCGCGGCCACGGCGAGAGCCTGACCTGGCTCGACGAGCTCCTGCTCGCGCGGATCCTCGCGGCGCGCGGCGACGTCGCCGAGACCCGGGTGCTCCTGGCCGAGGTCTCGCGCCAGGAGATCGGCGACGACAACCGGGTCATCGTCGGCGTGCTCGAGTGCTGCCTCGCGTCGTGCCCCGCGGAGGTCTGGGGCGGGCTCCTCGATCGCGCCGACGCCGTGCTGAGCGACGACATCCGGCTCGAGCTCGCCGCGCTCGCGCTCCGCCATCGCGCGCTGCCGTCGGACAAACTCGCAGAGATCCGCGATCTCGCCGGCAAGAACCCGGTCTGGTCGCATCGCGATGCGTTCCAGGTGTAGCGCTACACGGCCGCTGTGATCTCCCGACCTCGCGATCGCGGGTGCGGATGCGGAGATGTCATTGGCCTGTCACACCGGCCTGTCACACCGGCCTGTCACACCGTCGACCGGCCGCGGTGACTCGGCCGGCGACCTGCCCGAGTCCGGTGTCCGCGAGGGCGTGATGGCGTTTCTGTACGGAGTGCCGCGATAACAGATGGTCTGCGCGGTGCGCCCGGTGCCCACCATTGAGGGCGATCTCCAGAGACGTACGGTGCAATGCGATGGTAAAGAGTGCTCTGTTGGACGGTTCCCAGCCCTTCGAGCTCCCGGGCTACCGCCTCGACCGGCTGATCGGCGAAGGTGGCTTCGGCCAGGTATGGCGCGCCCATCGCGACAGCGACGGCCAGAGCGATGGCCAGCGCGATGGCCAGAGCCTCGCGATCAAGGTGCTGCACCTCGAGCTGGTCCGCTCGGTCGACGCGATGACCAGGTTCCAGCGCGAGCTCGACGCGATCGAGCGGCTCGACCACCCCAACGTGGTGCGCGGCCTGGGCCACGGCACGCTGGTCGATGGCCGGCCCTACCTGCTGCTCGAGTACATCGAGGGCCCGAGCCTGCGCGAGGTCCTGCACGAGCGCGGCGCGCTGCCGCCGGTCGAGATGCTGACCATCCTCGAGCCGCTCTGCGATGCGCTCCACGTCGCGCACCTCGCCGGCCTGGTCCACCGCGACGTCAAGGCATCCAACGTGATCCTGGCGCGGCGCGGCGGCGCGATCCGGCCGGTGCTGCTCGACTTCGGCCTGGTCAAGCTGACCGACGAGGTCGGACCAGGCCTGACCTCGTCGCGCAGCATGCTGGGCACGCCCGCGGCGATGGCGCCCGAGCAGATGCGCGGCCAGTCGGTCGATGCCCGGACCGATATCTATGCGCTGGGCCTGCTGGCGTTTCACATGCTGACCGGCCAGCCGGCGTTCGGCGGCGCGCCCGGCGTGGTTCAGAGTTACTTGCAGATCCACGGCCCCCGGCCCCGGCCGTCCTCCAAGGTGGATATCGACCCGGCGATCGACGAGCCGGTGGCCCGCGCGCTCGCTCCCGAGCCCGCGGCGCGGTTCCCCGACGCCCGGAGCTTCGGGGAGGCGCTGCGCACGGTGATCCACGGCGGCACCGGCGACGAGGTCGATGTCGCGGTGGTCTATGTCGAGGGCGACCCGGCCGATGTCACCGCCGCGACCGAGCTGGCACAATCACTGGGGCTGGTCGTCGCGCTCACCGCGCCTGACAGCATGCTGGCGGTCGTGCCGCGGGATCGATTGAATGTCGCGAGGTTGCGCAGTAACCTCTCAGGATTCTCCGGACAGACCCGCGTGGCGATCGGCGTCAGCCGGGCGACCATCAGTGGACATCTGATCGACGGCCCGGCGCTCGACGTCGAAGGCTGGGCGCCATACCCGCTCCCCGGTGGGTTGTGGGTCGCTGACGGTCTTTGACGGCCTGCGACCTACCTGCCTGACCGTTCCTCACGCAACACAGGCTTGCGTGGTGCGGGGTCATCAGCAGATTCTGTTCGCGACCATCGGAGGATGACAATGCGCGTAGTCTTTCATTTGCTTATCACGACGGTGTCGTTGTTGGCTGCGTGTGCCGATGTCCCGGGAGAATCGACGACACGTGCGGCGGTGCTCACCGCCAACCGGGTCACCGTGAATGGCGTGACCGCCAACCGGGTCACCGTCAACCGGCTGCCCGCTGCCCGGCTGTCCACGAGCCGGCTCAGCGACGGATCGCTGAGCGTGAACATGGACAGCGCAGGAAAACTCCTTTCAACGGAAGACGGACGCGAGGTATTCTCGTTCATTGTGAGCTGTGCGCTACCTAGTGACGTACTCCTGAGCGCCGACGTCGATGGCACGACGTACGGGTTCTCCGGTGAGCTCGGTCTTGCGCCGGAGTGGCTGACCTCGTCGCTCACCAGCGAGGGCCAGGGCTGGATCAGCGCCTGCATCTTCGCGCGGGTCAACGCCAACGACGTCGCGCTGCCGATCTCGATGCGCGGCGCGAACCTCGCGCTCGCGACCGACGCCGACGAGCGCGCCGCGTGGTCGGTCGAGGAGGGCGCGTTCTACGGCAACCTGTTCACCCCGATGGATCAGCCGATCCTGTGGGTCGCGTGCCGCGGCGCCGGCCAGGCGTCGGGCGAGTTCGGCGGGCTGATCGAGCGCGACTGCGCCGAGCCGGATCCCGCCAACCCGGGCTTCACCAAGTGCGGGTTCGTCTATGCCGGCGACTGCGGGTCGTTCTCGTCCCACCAGGCCTGCGAGCAGTTCTCCGCCGGCGGGACGTTCTATCGCCGCTGCCACGAAGCGCCGCTCACCAGTCCGGTGAAGAACGGCGGCAGTAATCCCCTGTTCTCGCAGGTCATCACGACCTATGTAACCCCCTGATATGAAGTACCTTCCCCTCGTATTCGCCATCGGTTGTACGACGTCGGCCTTTGACCCGACGGAGTTCCCAGAATCGGTGGCGGTCGAGGCGGTCACGGCGTGTCCCGCCGGTCAGTGGTGTATCGAATCCTCTCCCGCCACCGCGGCGGCCACGCTGCTGCACAGCGTCTGGGCGGTCTCCGCCGAGGATCTGTTCGCGGTCGGTGACGACGGCATGATCCTGCGCCGGACCGGCGATGTCTGGGCGCAGATGGCGAGCCCGGCGACCGCCAACCTGCGCGGCGTCTGGGCGGCGAGCTCGAGCGATGCGTGGGCCGGCGGGGTCGGCGGGACGATCCTGCACTTCGACGGCGCCACGTGGACCCAGGTCGCGGTCCCGACCACCGCGGACATCGACGGGATCTGGGGCTCCGGTCCGTCGGATGTCTGGTTCTGCGGTTCGGGCACCGTGCTGCACTGGAACGGCGCGGCGTTCTCGACTGCCGGGTTCGCCGGCGTGCTGCTGTCGGTGTCGGGCACCGGGCCCAGCGACGTCTGGGCGACCGGCGAGAACTCCAACCTGCGCCACTGGAACGGCACGAGCTGGACGACGTCGAACCCGATCTCGGGGACCGGCACGTTCTTCGCCGTGCTGGCGCTATCGCCCAGCGACGTCTGGGTCACCGACTTCATGCCCGGCAAGGAGACCGGGCACTGGAACGGCGTCAAGTGGACCTCGCTGCGCACCGGCAGCGGGATCTTCAACGGGCTCTCGGCGCTCGCGCCCGGCGATATCTGGGGCGCCGGCGGCAGCCGCGTCGGTCACTGGAACGGCACGGCGTGGACGACCGAGCAGCCGTTCGGGGCCAACGTCGCGCTGTGGTCGGTGGCCACGCCGCCGGGCCACGTCTGGATCGTCGGCAGCGGCGGGTTGATCGCGCATCGCAGCCTGTAGCGCGCGCTGAACGCCGCCGAGGGCCGCAGCCTTCAGCGGCGCGCCGCCGGGCGCGGTGGTGCGTCGCGTTGCCCGGCGCGGCGCGCATCACAGCGCGCGCGATCGGGTTGGCCGCGCGCCGGCCAACGACGCTATCATCCAGCCCGGATGAAACGCGTCGTCGGGTGTCTGGTCGTGAGCGTGCTCGCGAGCGCCTCGGTCTGGGTCGGTTGCCGCGACGAGCTCGGGACCGAGCTCTCCCCGGAGATCATCGGCAGCGGGACCGACGCGGCGGGCGAGGGCAGCGGGACCGATGCGATGGGCAGCGGCAGCGGGACCGATGCGATGGGCAGCGGCAGCGGGACCGACGCGATGGGCAGCGGCAGCGGGACCGACGCGATGGGCAGCGGCAGCAGCGCCGACGCGGCGGGCGAGGGCAGCGGCAGCGGCGACGCGATGGGCAGCGGCAGCGGCGACGCCGGCGGCTCCGGCGATGCCGATCCATCCGGCGGCGGTGATGCCTCCGGCACCGGCAATCCACTGCGCCCCGGCAACGCCGACTCGCTCGATCGCACCAGCTTCTATGCCTGCGACGGCGGCCGCGCCTCGACCGGCGTCGAGGTCGGGCTGCCGATCGGCCTGGCGCTGGCCCTGGCGGTCCGCCGGCGGCGGCGCTGGCCTGGGCCCGGCGACCAGAGCTAGCCCTGGCCGGCGCGGACCGGCGCGGGCTCGTTGAACCGGAGCCAGAACGCGGCGAGCGCCTTGGTGGCCTCGGCGAACTCGGCGAAGTCGACCGGCTTTCGCAGGTAGGCGTTGGCGCCGAGCGCGTAGGCGCGGGCCAGGTCCTCGTCCTCGCGCGACGCGGTCAGGATCACCACCGGCAGCGACCGGGTCTCGGGTGCGGCGCGGATCCGGCGCAGGACCTCGAGCCCGCCGACCCGCGGCAGCTTGAGATCGAGCAGGATCACCGCGGGCTGCGCCATCGGGTCGCGGCCGGCGTGCGCGCCGGTCGCGAACAGGTAGTCGAGCGCCTCGGCGCCGTCGCGCGCGACGGCGATCTCGCACGGCACGCCGCAGCGCTTGAGCGCGAGCAGCGCGAGCTTCTCGTCGCTGACGTTGTCTTCCACGAGCAGGATCAGCTTGGTCATGGTTCGGCTCCGGCCGCGCGGCCATGGAACGTGAAGTAGAACGTCGCGCCGCTGTCGATCGCGCCCTCGGCCCAGATCTCGCCGCCGTGGCGCTGCAGGATCCGCTGCACGCTCGCCAGGCCGATCCCGGCGCCCGGGAACTCGTCCACGGTGTGCAAGCGCTGGAACGGCAGGAACAGCTTGTTGGCGAACGCCATGTCGAAGCCGGCGCCGTTGTCGCGGACGAAGAACGCGCGGCGCTCGCCGGCGTCGGTCACCCCGACGTCGATCCGCGGGGTGGCGACCTTGCGCGTGAACTTCCAGGCGTTGGCCAGCAGCTGGTCGACCACGGTGCGCGCGAGCTGCGGGTCGGCGTCCGCGCGCAGCCCGTCGCTGACCACGACGCAGACCTCGCGCGGGTCGTCGGAGGACGCGAGCCGGCTCGCCGATGCCCGCGCGACCGCCGTCAGGTCGATCCACTCGCGCTGGAGCTCGATCCGCGACACCCGCGCCAGCGCCAGGAGGCCGTCGATCAGGCCGCCCATCCGGCGCGCGTTGGCCAGGATCTCGCCGAGCCAGTCGTGGGCCTCGGGATCGAGCTGGTCGCGGTAGGTCTCGAGCAGCAGCTGGGCGAAGCCGTTCATGCCGCGCAGCGGGGTCCGCAGGTCGTGGGCGACCGAGTAGCTGAACGCCTGGAGCTCGCGGTTGGCGACCTTGAGCGCGCTCTCGATCGCGCGCCGCCCGGTCATGTCGCGGATCGCGCTCGACACCAGGACACCGTCGGGGGTGTCGAGCGGCGACAGGCTGATCTCGACCGGGAACTCGGTGCCGTCCTTGCGCAGGCCGTAGAGCTCGAGCTGCGAGCCCATCGCGCGCACGACCGGTCGGGAGAAGTAGCCGTGGCGGTGCCCGGGGTGGCGCCCGCGGAACCGCTCGGGGATCAGGACCTCGACGTGGCGCTCGAGCAGGTCGTGGCGCGCGTGGCCGAACAGCGCCTCGGTCCGGGCGTTGACCAGGACGATCCGGCCGGTGCCGTCGACGATCACCATCGCGTCGGGCGCGGACTCGAGCAGACCGCGGAACATCGCCTCGGCCTTCTTGCGCTCGGTCAGGTCGCGGATCGCGGCGGTGACCAGCCGGCCGTCTCCGGTGTCCATCGGCGCGAGGCTGATCTCGGCCGGGAACTCGCTGCCGTCCTTGCGGCGCCCGCACAGGTCGACGCCGGCGCCCATCGGCCGCGGCTGCGAGTCGAGCGCGTAGGTCCGGCGGTAGCCGGGGTGGTGATCGCGCAGCCGCTCGGGGACCAGGAGCTCGATCCGCTGGCCCACCAGCTCCTCGCGCGGGTAGCCGAACAGTTGCTCGGCCTGGCCGTTGGCCAGGACGATGCGGCCGTCCTCGCCGACGATCACCATCGCGTCGGGCGCGGCCTCGAGCAGGCCTCGGAACCGGTTCTCGCCGGCGCGCGCGGCGCGCAGCCGGATCAGCGATGACACGTCGGTCGCGTTGACCGAGACGTACAGCAGCTCGCCCCCGGCGTTGCGGACGGTGCGCATCACGACGTCGACCACGACGCGGCTGCCGTCGGCGCGGCGCCGCACGGCCTCGATCAGCGTGAACCCCGCGCGGATCGTCTCGGCGAGCTCGGCCTGCGCCTCGCTGCGCCGGTTGTGGGGCACGATCAGCTCGTCGAGGGACCGGCCGATCGCCGCCGCTCGGGGGTAGCGGAAGATTCGCTCGGCGCCCCGGTTCCAGAACAGGACCACGCCGTCTTGCGACAGCGCGATCAGCGCGTCGGAAGACTCGTCGATGAGCACCTCGGCAAACGTCGGTTCCACAGCAGATCCACGATCGTGGACCATCGACAACCTGTCCTGCACCGCGCTGGCGACCACGGTGTCCCCCCGCGGCGCGACGAGGGACCCGACTCGTGCTGCTGATCATCGCAGAACCGGGGGCTATTGCCAGGTGGGAGCTGGGTTTTCGCGTCGAGGACGTTAGATCGCGATCACGCAGCGGATGGCGGCGCGGCCAGCGATTTTCGCAGATCCGGGCCACGGTTCGTCGGTCCGGATCGGACAGCGCGGCCCGATCCCGGGTGCTGGATCTTGCGGCACGGGCGATCTCGCACCGTCGGCAGACACCGCCCGTGACCAGGTCCGGCGACCCCGGCCGGAGATCGGCGCGAGCCGCGTGTCCGTTCGCCGGACAGCCGGCTTCCCTGTCCGGGACCCGGACGTACCCGTGAGTGCAGCGTGGATCCGGATGTCGAGCCGAGTCTCGACGCCGGGGTGATCCCGGGGCCGGCCCCGTCGCGATCCCAGCATCGACCACGACCTGGGATCGAGGCTAAATAAGGAGGATCGCAAGCAATACGGTGGTGGATATCCTTGGACCCAGAGCTGTCAGGTGGTATGGCTTTGTTCCGAGGACGAGAGCAGCGCGCATGCGGTTGGGCGACGATCGATACCGGAGCTCGGGCGAGCCGAACGCCATGGTCGGCACGCAGGTGGGCCCGTTCACGATCCTGTGCCCCCTCGGAGAGGGCGGCACGGGGCGGGTGTATCTCGCCGAGCACGCGGTGCTCAAGACCCGGCGCGCGGTGAAGCTCCTGCCGGCGCCGCTGGCGCAGGACGCGCTCGCGGTGCGCCGGTTCGTCCACGAGGCGCGCACGGTGGCCCAGCTGCATCATCGCAACCTGATCCAGGTCCATGATGTCGGCGAGCTCGCGAGCGGCGCGTGGTTCGTGGTGCTCGACTACCTGCACGGCCGCACGCTCGCCCGGCTCATGGCCGGGCACGCCGGCCCGATGCCCGCGGACCTGATCGTCCATCTCGTGTGTCAGATCGCCAATGGCCTGCAGGTCGTGCACGACCACCAGCTCGTCCACCGCGATCTCACGTCCGACGACGTGTTCCTGATCTCGCGCGAGGGCGATCCGTACCACGTGGTGTTGCTCGACGTCGGCATCAGCCCGGTGACCCGCACGATCAGTGCGAACAGCGCGAACAGCACGATCGGCGCGATCGCCTACCGGTCGCCCGAGCAGCTGCGCACCGGCCGGGCCAGCCCGGCGTCCGACGTGTTCGCGCTCGGCGTGATCGCGTATCAGATGAGCACCGGCGGGTGGTTCCCGCACCAGTACGGCGAGTCGCGCGCCGGCTACGCCGCGCTGCCGGCGACCGAGCTCCATCACCGCCACCGCTCGGCGCCGGTCGATCCGCGCGAACGATCGCCGGGCCTGCCGGCGGCCTGGGCGGATCTGCTGCTCGCCGCGGTGAGCGCCGATCCGGCGCGGCGGCCCGCGAGCGCGCGCGCGTTTGCGCTCGGCCTCGCTCGGGCGCTGCCGGCCGCGCCGGGCGCCCTCAGCGGGCTGGCGATCGTGCGGACCCACGCGCGCGAGCTGCTCGAGGTCGGGGCCGGCGCCGGATCCGACGCCGGATCCAACGGATCCGACGCCGGGCCCGCGGCCGATGCAAACGCGGGGGGCGGTGCCGGGCTCGACGCCGCGGCCACGCCGCGCCCCGGCGCGCCGTGCGACATCGGCTCGCGCTACCAGCTTGGCGAACCGCTCGGCGCGGGCGGCATGGCGGAGGTGTTCTCGGCCACGATGATCGGCGCCGAGGGCTTCGCGCGCCGGGTCGCGATCAAGCGCGTGCTGTCGGGGCTGTCACGGACATCGGCGTTCGCGGCGATGTTCGTCGCCGAGGCCCGGATCGCGTCCCGGCTCGCCCACCCCAACATCGTCTCGGTGCTCGACTTCGCGCGCGATGCCGAGGACCGGCTGTACCTGGTCATGGAGTACGTCGATGGCCCGGACCTCGCCAGCCTGCTCGCGACTGGCGCGATCGGCCCGTCGCTCGCGATCTTCGTCGCGGTCGAGATGCTGCGCGCGCTGGGCTACGCCCACGAGGTCGAGCTCTCGGGGCCGGCCGCGAGCGGGGACGGCGGTGCCCTCGGCGGGCTCGGCGCCGAGATCGGCGATGCCGGCGAGCTCGGGGGGCGCAGCGCCCGGCGCGCGCGCGGCGTGATCCACCGCGACGTGTCGCCGCAGAACCTGTTGCTCGGCTACGAGGGCGCGGTCAAGCTGTCGGACTTCGGCCTGGCCCGGGTGCGCGCCGCCAGCGGCCACGTCCGGTCCGACGTCGTGCGCGGCAAGCCGAGCTACATGTCGCCCGAGCAGGTCTCGGGCGCGCCGCTCGACGGCCGCGCCGACCTGTTCGCGGCCGGCGTGATGCTGTGGGAGATGCTCGCCGATCGGCCGCTGTTCACCGGGACGGCGAAGGAGATCACGGCCCAGGTGCTGTTCAAGGACATCGCCCGGCCGAGCAGCCTCCGCAGCGCGGTCCCGGCCGATCTCGAGGCCGTGGCGATGACCCTGCTCGCGTACGACCGCCGGGATCGCTACCCCACCGCCGGCGCGGCGATCCAGGCGCTGCTCGCCTGCGCCGATGCCCCGCGCGACGGCCGCGGCGAGCTGGTCCAGGTGCTCGCCGCGCGGTTTCGTTCCGCATCCGGAGCATCCGGGGCCGGCGCGCCGCGCCGGGGCGAGACCGCCGGCTCACCCCGCGCGCTGCGCGCCGGGCAGGGCACGGTCTCGGCGCCGCCGAGCGCGCCGGCGGTGGCCGCGGCGGTGCACGGCGCCGCGCCTGCCGGCGACGCGCGGCTCACCGCGCCGCTGTCCCTGGTCGTGCTCGGCGCCCTGACCGCGCGGGCGGCTCGACGCCGCCGGCACGGCCGCGCTCGTCCTGGACATCCATTTCTGGTGGCACGCGCCGGCGTCGTCGGCGCCCAGCGCCGGGATCGCCCGCGGCATCGTCGTCGCCGGCTCGCCACCGCGTTCTGACCGCCTCGCGCAGGAGACACCATGTCGAGTCAGTCCACGCTCGCACGCTCGCTTCGCCTTGCCCCGCTTCGTCGCGCTGTTCGCGCCGGTGCTGCTGTCGTGCCAGCAGCTCGACCGCCGTTCCCCCGAGAGCGAGGGCGAGGGCGATGGCGCCCGCCTCGCGAGGGTAGGGACATCGTGTGCCCGGTGCCGGCCCAGGGAGGTGCACGGTGATCACCAACGGAAGCTCGACCAAGACCGACGTGGCGGCGAACGAGTGGGACATCGATGACGACGTGATGCGGCTGCGCGAGTGGGGCACCGACACGATCCGCGTGCTGCCGGCGCCGCCGGTCGGCGCCTGCACGGTCGGCTCGGCCGAGGACTGCGCGCTCCGGCTCGAGGATCCGACCGGCCAGCTGTCGCGCGTCCACGCCAGCCTGATCCACGACCGGAGCCGGTGGCTGCTGCGCGATCTCGGCAGCAAGAACGGCGTGCGGCTCGACGGCGCGCGCCGCATGGAGATCGTGCTCGAGCCCTGCGTCGAGATCGGCCTGGGCGGGCTGACGCTGATCGCCGAGAGCAGCCGCTCGGTGGAGCTGCGCGGGTTCCTGGCCCGGCTGCTCGGCTGGCGCAGCGACCGCATCGAGGTCATCGATCACGCGCTGCGCTCGATCCGCATGGCCGCGACCCGGCGGGTCGCGCTGGTGCTGTGCGGCGACGGCGACCTGGTGCCGACCGCGCGCTCGATCCACCGCCACACGCTCGGCACCGAGCGGCCGTTCATCGTCTGCGATCCGCGGCGGCGCCGGGCGGCGGCGACGGTGCGCTCGGCGGAGAACTACAACACCGGGATGCAGGCGCTCGCCGCGGCGCACGGCGGCACGCTGTGCGTGCGCAGCCGGCGGCTGCCGCGCGACTTCGACGACGTGGTCGCCGCGCTGCGGGCTCCGAGCGCGCGGGTCCAGCTCGTGATCTGCGCCGGGACGCCGGACGACTGCCGGACCCGGTGCGCGACGCCGATCATCGTGCCGTCGCTGACCGGCCGCGCGGCGGAGCTCGATCGGATCATCGACGAGTACGCGCAGGACGCGATCACCGAGCTCCACGCGCCGCGCGGCGGCTTCCTCGCGGTCGATCGCGCGTGGATCCGCGAGCACGCCGCCGCGTCGCTGCCCGAGCTCGAGAAGGCGACCCTGCGGCTGGTCGCGATCCGCCACTCGCGCAACCTCAGCAACGCCGCCGACCGGCTCGGCATGGCGCCGGTGTCGCTGTCGCGCTGGATCGGCCGGCGCCGGCTGCCGATGCAGGTCGATCCGTGATCGGGGTCGCGACCGGTGGTCGGGCCGCCGCTTCCGCGGGGCTGTCAAGTGCGAAATACCCCGGATTCGCCCGACGAACCTCGCGGAACATCGACCATGAACAACCTTTGTCCGCGTTCGGATGCGCCGATCGATCGCTCTGGGAGTAGTCTGCCGACGATGCCGCGCGATGCTTCAGCTGGCCTCGTGGTTCGACCCGACCTCACGTTCAATGGGGTGAAGGTATTTTCGGCGACGATGTTCGCGGCCCGGGACCAGCTCGGCGAGACCGTGACCACGTGGCTGACGGCGAACCCGCACCTGATCCCGACCGACTTCATCGTGACGCAATCGAGCGACAGCCAGTTTCACTGCGTCGCGATCACGGTGTTTTACTGGGAACGCCTGGACCGCCCCGAACGCGCGTCGCGCTGAGCCCCGAGCGCCCCGGGGACGCCGTTCCACCGGAGGTCCGGGCGGTGTAGCCCACCGTGAGACCTGGCCGGGCCGGTCCGCTCGGCGGGGGGCCGGGACTATGGTCCAACCATGGGCGTCGGGTTGCCTGGCAGGCGCCATCGTCGTGGCACCGCGGGGGAATCGGTCTGGCGCGTCCGTGCCGCGCGCCGCCGCGCCCAGGCCGAGCTGCGGGAGTCCGCGGTGCGCTACCGCCAGCTGTTCGAGCGCAGCCCGCTGCCGATGTGGGTCTACGACACCGCGTCGCTCGGGTTCCTCGCGGTCAACGACGCGGCGATCCGGCGCTACGGCTACACCCGGGCCGAGTTCCTCGCGCGCACGCTGGCCGACCTGCGCCCGGTCGAGGATCACGCCCAGCTGCGCGAGGACGTCGCGCGGCGCGAGGACGCCACGCGGATCTGGCGCCACGTCACCAAGCACGGCGAGGTCCTCGCGGTCGAGATCACCGCGCACGATCTCGACTTCGAGGGCCGGCGCGCGCGCCTGGTCCTGGCCAACGACGTCACCGAGCGCCAGCGGCTCGAGGACCAGCTGCGCCAGTCGCAGAAGATGGAGGCGGTCGGCCGGCTCGCCGGCGGCATCGCGCACGACTTCAACAACATCCTCAGCGTCATCCTGAGCTACAGCGAGGTGCTGGTCGAGAGCCTGCCGGCGGGCGAGCTGCGCGAGGACATCGACCAGATCCGCAGCGCCGGCCAGCGCGGTGCGGCGCTGACCCGCCAGCTCTTGATGTTCAACCGCCAGCAGCTGGTCGAGCCGCGCGTGCTCGAGCTCAACGACGTCCTGGCCGACATGACGCGGATGCTGCAGCGCCTGTTGCGTGCCGACATCGAGCTCGCGGTCCACCCGGCGCCCGAGCTCGGAGTGATCCACGCCGATCAGGGCAGCATCGAGCAGGTCGTCATGAACCTGGTGGTCAACGCCGGCGACGCGATGCCTTCGGGCGGCCGGCTGGTGCTGGCGACCGCGAACGTCGAGATCGATCGGCGCACCGCCGACGACCACCGCGGCGTCGCGCCCGGCCGCTACGTCCTGCTCGAGGTCAGCGACACCGGCACCGGGATCGATCCGGCGATCATGGCGCAGATCTTCGAGCCGTTCTTCACGACCAAGGAGCCCGGGCGCGGCACCGGCCTGGGGCTGTCGGTGGTGTTCGGCATCGTCCAGCAGGTCTCCGGACACATCGAGGTCGACAGCGAGCCGGGCCGCGGGTCGACGTTCCGGATCTACCTCCCGCGGGTCGATGCGATCGCGGCGCCGCCGTCCGGGCCACCGCGGCCGAGGTCGCTGTACGGCACCGAGACCGTGCTCCTGGTCGAGGACGACCGGCAGGTCCGGGAGGTCGCGCTCGCGATCCTGCGCCGCCACGGCTACACGGTGCTCGCGGCGTGCGACGGCGATGACGCCGTGCGATCGTGCGAGGCGCATCGCCACGAGATTCACCTGCTGCTCACGGATATGGTGATGCCCGGGATCACCGGGCGCGAGCTCGCGCGGCGGCTCGTGCCGCTCCGGCCGGGCATGAAGGTCCTGTGCATGTCGGGCTACAACGACGTGGTGGACACCGGCGAGGGCGAGCTCGAGGCCGGCATCGCGTACCTCCAGAAGCCGTTCACCGCCGAGGCGCTGGTGAGCTGTGTACGCCACGTGCTCGACGACGGCCGGGGCCGCCCGGGCTGAGGAGCGTCGCGGCGGCGCACGGCTCGACGGTGGGTCCCCGGATGCAGCAAAACGCGCCACTTCATCGCCGCGGAAACATCTGAATGATTCGTATAGTTCGGCCGGAACCAGGATGGGGTCCTTCGATCTCCTCGCCGGACTGACGGCGCGACTCGCGTCGGCGGCACGACTCGACGAGATCGTCGACACCGTGATGTCGGAGATCGTCGCCCTGGGGTTTGGCGCGGTGTGGCTCGCGGTGCTCGACGAAAAGACCGGCATGCTCTCGACCCTCAAGGAGATGATCGACGGGGTCGACACCACCCAGGACATGCCCCAGATCGCGATCAACGATTTCCGGCATCCGGTCGCGACCGGGTTTCGCGAGCGCCGGATGATCAACCTCCCCGATCCGGACGCGCTGCACATCCTCGAGCGGGACGACGACGTGCCTCCGCCCGGCGAGTTCGCGCTGCCGCGCGCGGTCTACGATCGGCTGCGCGGCCATCCGTTCGCGTGCGGCCCGCTGCTCGGCGCCCGCGGTCAGCCGGTCGGCGCGCTCGGGCTGTCGTCGTATCGCGGCCGCGCGCCGATCCCCGACGAGATGCTGACGCAGGGCTCGCTGCGCACGTTCATGGTCCACCTCGGGATCGCGCTCGAGCGCGCGATCCACGTCGAGCAGCTCAACGCCAGCCTGATCAAGGCGCAGACCGCGATCATCGACGACGCCCGGGTCAAGGCGGTCGGCGAGCTCGCGGCCGCCGTCGCCCACGACCTCAACAACCTGTCCGGGGTCGCGCTGCTCGCCGCCAGCGTCGGCAAGCGCTCGCCGGCCGACGCCTTCGACATGCTACCGCGGATCGAGCGCGCCAACCTCGCGATCCGCGACCTCGTGGCGCGGCTGCAGCGGTTCGCGCGGCCGCCGTCGACCGAGCCCGAGGCCAACCTGCAGCAGATCGTCGAAGACATCCTGATCATGGTCAAGCCGATGCTGCGCGAGCAGTCGATCGAGGTCGATGTCAAGCTGCCGCCGGTGCCGGCGGTGCGCTGCGATCCGGTGCTGGTCCACCAGGTCGTGCTGAACCTGGTGATCAACGCGGCCGACGCGCTCGCCGACGTGCCGTCGGATCGCCGCCAGATCCGGCTATCGCTGCGCGCCGAGCGCGGCACGGTGCGCTTGACCGTCGCCGACAGCGGCCCGGGCATCGCGGCCGACGTGCTGCCCCGGCTGTTCCAGCCGTTCGTCACCACCAAGCGCGACGCCCACCTCGGGATCGGGCTGGCCGCAGCCCGCGCCTCGCTCCAGCACTTCGCCGGCGAGATCGAGGCCCGCAACGCGCCGGCCGGCGGCGCGGTGTTCTCGGTCGCGCTGGTCGCGGCGCCGGCGCGCGTGATCGAGGAGCCGCGGCCCGCGCCGCCGCCCCCGGCGATGACCGATCCGGTCCAGCGCGCGCGGATCTTCGCGATCGACGACGACGTCGATGTCGTCGAGATCATCCGCGTCAACCTCGAGCTCGCCGGCTACGTGGTCGCCACCGCGACCGGCTCGGCCCAGGCGCTCGCGATGGCGAGCTCGCACGCGTTCGACCTGGTGCTGTGCGACATCGGCATGCCCAGGCAGAACGGGATCGACGTGTGCCGGTCGCTGCGCGACGGCGGCTATCGCGGCAAGCTGGTGCTGATGACCGGCTGGGACCACTACGGCCTGAGCGACGATCAGCGCGCGGTCGCGTGCGACGCCATGCTCAAGAAGCCGTTCGTCGGCGGCGAGCTGATCGCCATGATCGAGTCGCTGCTCGGCGGCGGCGGGCCACGCGCCGCGTAGCTCGGCGGCCGGGCGCCGGGGCATCCGGGTACTACGATGGGCAGTGCCGCCGCACCGCCTCCATCAGCGTGCGCAGCGCGAGCGGCTTGCGCAGGTGCTCGACCGCGAGCGCCCGCGCCTTGGCGTCGAGGTCGCCGTACGCCGAGATCACGATCACCGGGATCTGGGTCCACGCCGGGTTCTTGAGCTGGGCCTCGCGGAACTCCCAGCCGTCCATCATCGGCATCATCAGGTCGAGCAGGATCACGCAGGGCAGCTCCTGGCCGGTGCGCATGACCTCGAGCGCCTCGAGCCCGTTGGCGGCGCCCGCGGCCTGATAGCCCTGATCCTGCAACAGCTCGACCAGCGAGTCACGGATATCGCGGTCGTCATCGACAACCAGGACGTGGTGGTGGGGCATGTCAGGCGACCATGTCCCGGTGGCTCGCGTCGAGCGGCAAGCGCACGATGAAGCTCGCGCCGCCGTCGGCGCGGTTCGTGGCGCTGACGCTGCCGCCGTGGGCCTCGGTCACCTGGCGCACCACGTAGAGCCCCAGCCCGAGGCCGCCGAAGTGGCGCATCGACGCTCCGCGCTGGAAGCGCTCGAAGATCTGGCCGAGCTGGCCTTCCGGAAGCCCGGGGCCGCGGTCGCAGACCTCGATCAGGACGTCGCGGCCGTCGCGGGTCACGGCGACCGCGATCGGCGAGCCGGCGGCGTAGCGGATCGCGTTCGAGACCAGGTTGGTCACGACCTGATCGAGCCGCGAGCGGTCCCAGCTCCCGGGCATGGGATCGGCCACGACGGACAGCGCGCAACCCGCGAGCGCCGCGGAGTCGGTCAGGCGATCGACCGCGGTCGTCACGATGTCGGCGAGGTCGCCGGGCTCGAGGTTGAGCGTGAACCGGCCGGTCGCGATCCTCGACACGTCGAGCAGCGCCTCGATCAGCTCGCCGAGCCGCTGGCTCGCGCGGTAGCTGCGCTCGAGCTTGGCCAGGATCGCGCGATCATCGGACCCGAACCGGTCGCGCAGGGTCTCGAGCTGGAGCTGGAGCACGGTCAGCGGGGTCTTGAGCTCGTGCGAGGCCAGCGACAGGAACTCGTCGCGCAGCCGGACCGCCTCCTGGGCGTGGGCCAGCCGGAGGCGCTCCTCCTCGAGCCGGCGCCGGTCGGTCAGGTCGCGCGTGATCTTGGCGTAGCCGATCAGGGAGCCGCGCTGATCGCGCAGCGCGGTGATCACCACGTTGGCCCAGAACCGCGAGCCGTCCTTGCGCAGCCGCCAGCCCTCGTCCTCGAACCGGCCGTCGCGCGCCGCGACCTGGAGCTCGTACTCGGTCTTGCCGGCGCGGACCTCGGCCTCGGGATAGAACACCGAGAAGTGCCGGCCGATGATCTCGCGGGCGCTGTAGCCTTTGATCCGCTGGGCCCCGACGTTCCAGGTCGCGACGTTGCCCTGGGCGTCGAGCATGAAGATCGCGTAGTCGCGGATGCTCTCGACCAGGATCTGGAACCGCTCCTCGTGCTGGCGCGTGTTCTCGCGGGCGATGCGCTCGCCCAGGATCGGCGTGGCGACCCCGGGGCCGGGCATGGGCGGCGCGGCTCCGGCGCTGGCCTGCAGCGGGCGGTCCGAGCTCGCCATCGCGGAGCCCGCGCCCGGGCCTGGGCCCGGCGCCGCGTCGAACGTCGCGATCTGGGTGACTCCGCCGGCGTGGCGCGGCAGGTAGAACCGGAACGCGGTCGTGCCGTTGAACGACTCGGCCGTGATCTCGCCGCCGTGCGCGCGCACGATGTGATCGGTGATGAACAGCCCGAGCCCCAGGCACTGGCTGCGCAGCTGCTTCTGGTGCGATCCGCGGAACGGCGAGAACAGGATCGGCAACAGCTCGGGCGCGATCGTGCCACGGTTGGCGACCTCGACGCGGATCGCCGCGGGGTCGCGGCCGTCGATCCGCACGGACGCCGGCGCGTCGGCCGAGCCGTGCTGGACCGCGTTGCCGATCAGGTTCGAGAACACCTGCGACAGCCGGTTGGCGTCGTAGTCGCCGTGGAGGTCGCCGTGGAGGTCGAGCTCGATCCTCCACTCGGGGCGGGCGACCCGGATCTCGTCGATCACGTCGCGCGCGATCTCGGCCAGGCCGGTCGGCCGGCGCTCGAGCTCGATCCCGCCGTCGGCGCGGGCCCGGGCGAAGTCGAGCAGCTGGGTGATCATGCGCTGCATGCGGTCGGCGCTGCTGAGCACGCGCTCGATCGTCCGCACGCCCTTGGGGTCCTGGACGTAGCCGAGCAGCAGCTGGCCCGCCATCACGATCGTGCTGAGCGGCCCGCGCAGGTCGTGGCCGACGATCCCGGCGAACATGTCGTTGAGCCGCACGGTGCGGGTCAGATCGGCGATCACCTGATCGCGCTCGTGCTCGACCTGCTTCAGCTGGGTGATGTCCCGGCTGAAGCAGCGCGACGACACCTGCTTGCCGTTCTGGACCCGCATGTTGGAGCTGACCAGGACGTGGCGGATCGAGCCGTCGCGCGCGCGCAGCCGGGCCTCGCAGTCGCGCAGCGTCTCGCCGCGGCCCAGCCGGTCGAGCATGTCGGCCAGCACGTCGGGGTCGTCGTGGAACCGGGCGATCGGCTGGCCGATGTACTCGCCGGCGGGGTAGCCGAGCAGGTCGAGCTCGGCGCGGTTGGCCCACAGGATGATGCCGTTCGCGTCGATGCTGTGGATCGGCACCGGGGCGTTCTCCAGCAGGTCGATTCCATCGGGCGCGGCATCCCGCGCCGAGGGCGCGGGCGGGTCGGCGTACGGGTGGTTCGCGGTCACCGTGGACATGTCGTCAAGACTCGGACTCGGGCTCCCTCGCGAAAGCTCGGGCCGTGCACATCCATGCAGGTTCCGTGCACTGGCTCGGGGCGCTAACCCCGGGTCCCCAAGGCGCTTTGCCGCTGGTTTCCCCCGCGCGCCGCTGCGCTACCGCACGCTGTGCGCGGCCGCTACAACCCGGGCCATCCGTCGCCCGTGCTACGGTTTTGCGGTGGGAATCACACGGCGCATCGTCGAAGGCGCCCAGTCCGGCCTGTCCCGGCTCACTTCCTTGGTGATCGTCGATGACGAACCGCTGAGCCATGTCGAGGGCGCGGCGCTGCAGGCCGAGCTGACCGCGCGCAAGGCGGCGCGCGAGCGCGCGGCGCGGCCGCCCGGCGACAACCCGCTCGCGAAGCTCGCGACCTCGGACCCGGCGGCACGCGCGGCGCGCGCGGCGGCGGCGGCCGACCGCGCGGCGCGGATCCACCGCGAGCGCGACGAGCGCGCGGCGCGCCAGCGCGCGGCGGCCGACGAGGCGTTTCGCCGGATGAAGGAGCAGGCGGCGCGCGGCGGTCCAGGCCCCGGGCCGCGCAGCACGGCCGGCACCGGCGGCACGAGCGGCGGGTCGTCCGGCGGGGCGCGGAGCAGCGGCCGTCCGCCGCGCCCGGGCAGCACCGACGCGCAGCTGCTCGAGTGGTACCGCGTGCTCGATCTCCAGCTCGGCGCCGACATGGCGCAGATCAAGGCCTCGTACCGCCAGATGATGCGCAAGTACCACCCCGACATGCACGCCGGCAATCCGTCCAAGCAGAAGGCCGCGACCGAGCTGTCGATGCGGGTGACCACCGCCTACAACGGCCTGGTGGCACACTTCGAGAAGAAATAGTACACCCGGCCGCGTGGATGCCCGGAGCTCTGCGTCGAAGACGGCGCTCATGGTCTGTGCCTATCGCGCGCGCGCCAGCCGCTGGCCCCGGCCGCTGTTCGTCGATCCGTGGGCCGAGCAGCTCGCCGGGCGCGACGGCCACGAGATCGCGCGGCACATCGATCTGCAGTTCCCGCCGATGGAGCTCTGGCTCGCGCTCCGCGTCGCGTACCTCGATCGCCTGGTCGGGATCGCCGTCGACCGGCTCGGCGCGCGCCAGATCGTGATCCTCGGCGCCGGCTACGACACCCGCGCGGCGCGGCTGCCGCGGGCCGGGGTCCGGTTCTTCGAGGTCGATCACCCCGCGACCCAGGCCGCCAAGCTCGAGCGGCTCGCCGCGCTCGACGGCTATCCGATCGACGCGGCTCGCTACGTGACTTGCAACTTCGAAACCGACGATCCGGTCGCGTGCCTGGCGGCCGCCGGGTTCGACGTCCGCGAGCCGGCGCTGGTCCTGTGGGAGGGCGTGGTGTCGTACCTGACCGAGGACGCGGTGCGCACGACCGCGACCCGGCTCGCGACCGGGGTCGATCCGCGCTCGCTGATCGCGTTCGAGCTCGTCGGCAAGCAGTACGCCGCCGGGCAGCGCCAGAAGCCGGCCGACGCCGCGGCCAAGGCGTACATCGCCGAGCTCGGCGAGCCGATCCGCTACGGCACCGACGACATCCTGCCGCTGCTCAGCGACTGCGGGTTCCGCTGGGTCCGCGTGCTCGACTTCAACGAGATCGCGCTCGAGCTGATCGGTGACTACCAGCGCGAGCGCCAGTTCCGGTTCCAGCGGCTCGCGCTGACCTCGGTGACCGCGCCGGCGGCGGGCTGGCCGTAGCGGGGGTGCGGGCCGCGCGCGCGCACCGGCTCGCGGCCGCAGCGATCGCGCTGGCCGCGATCGCTGTCGCCTGGGGGTTCGCGGTCACCGTGCTGCGCCACACCCGGCCGATGGGGCTGCCGCTCGATGACAGCTACATCTACCTGACTTACGCGCGGCAGCTCGGCCGCGGCGAGCCGTTCACCTACGTCCCGGGCGGCGGGTACTCGGCGGGCGCGACCAGCCTCTTGTGGCCGATGCTGCTCGCGCCGCTGTGGACGCTGGGCGCGCGCGGTCACGCGCTGGTCTGGGCGGTGTTCGTCGCCTCGGCCGCGCTGTACGCCGCGACCGCGCTCGGCGTGTACCGCGTCGTCGGCCGGATCGCCGGCCGGCTCGCGGGCGGGCTCGCGGCGGTGATCTTCTTCGGGGTCGCCGCGTACGCGTGGAGCGCGCTGTCGGGGATGGAGGTCGCGCTGACCGGCGCGCTGCTGGTCGCGCTGGTCGGGCAGCTCGGGCTCGGGCCGGTTCCGGGCGCCGGGCCGCCGCCCGGCGGGCTCGGGGCGTGCCTGGCGGCGCTGACGCTGTCGCGCCCCGAGGCCGCCGTGGTCGCGATCGCCGTGATCGCGGTCGCCGCCGCGGGCCGGCTGCGCCGCCGCGAGCTCCGCGCCGCGCTGGGGTGGCTGGTGCCGCTCGCGCCGATGGCCGCGTGGCTGTCGGCCAACCGCCTGCTCGCCGGGCACTGGCTGCCCAACCCGGCGCTGGCCAAGGGCCACTTCGACCAGCCCGGATTCGACGCGACCTACTGGTGCGAGGCGGTGTGGACGCTGTCGGGGCAGATGCTGCGCGGCGTGTTCTGGGATCCGGCGAGCCCGCTGGTGTGGCCGCGCGCGTTCGCGGTGCTGTGGCTCGTCGGTGCGGCGCGCGTGATCGCGTGGGCGCGGCGCGAGCGCCGGTGGCCGGCCGCGCTCGTGCTGCTCGCCGCGCCGGCCGCGGTGATGTTCGCGGTGATCGCGTCGACCGGGCTGTGGAGCTTCCAGAACCATCGCTGCATCGCGCCGGCGTTCCCGCTGCTCGCGATCACGGCGGGCTGCGCGCTCGGGCCGATCGACGGCCTCGGGGTCGCGCGCGGGCGGCCGGCGCTGCCGCGGATCCACGCCGCCGCCGCGATCGCGCTGGTCGCCGGGTTCGCGATCACTGCGGTCCCGCGCCTGGTCGCCGACGCGCGGCTGTACGCTCAGGGCGCGACCGACACCAACACCCAGGTCGTCGCGATCGGCGAGTACCTGCATCGCAAGCTGCCCGGCGCCCGCGTGCTGGTCCACGACGCCGGGGCGATCGCCTATTACAGCGACGGCCGGATCGACGACCTCGTCGGCCTGGTCGGCGGCCCGGCCGGCGTCGCCAACCACGGGCCGGGCGCGCGGTTCGAGTTCCTCGACAGCCTCTTGCCCGAGCAGCGGTTCAGCCACTTCGCGGTCTACCCGGGCTGGCTCGGCACCACCGAGCTCTACGGTGACGATCTGTTCCACACGCCGCTGTGGCCCCGGTTCGAGCCGCGCCGGCTCGCGGGCGACGCCGACCTGCAGCTGATCGCCGCGCGCTGGGACCACACCGGCACCGGCGACCGGCCGCTGTCCGATCACACCGGCTGGGCGATCGTCGACCGGATCGACGTCGCCGACCTGGCGAGCGAGGCGGCGCACGGCTGGGTCGGAGCGCTCGGCCGGCGCCGGTTCGGCGATCCGACCGCGCGGTGGTCGGTGATCGGCCGCGAGGTCGGCCCGCACGGCCTGGTGCTCGACGGTGGCCGCACGATCCGCGGCGGCACCGAGCGGTTCACCCTCGCGATCGACCCGGCGCGGCCGGTCCGCCTGGTGCTGCGCACCGGCGGGGCGCGGTCGTATCCCGAGCATGAGGTGATCGAGCACGCCGTGGCGCTGCGGATCCTCGACGGAGCGGGCCGCGAGCTCGCGCGCGCCACGCTGCCGGCGCCGACCGCCGCCGGCGGCTTCGCCGAGGTCGCGTTCGCGCTCCCGGCCGGGAGCTCTCCGGAGCTCCGGACCGAGGCACCGGCGCCGTATCGCGCGTTTCACTGGTTCGCGCTCCAGCCGGAGTGACGCCGAGCGAGGCAGGGAGTCGCGACTCCGGGTCTCGGCCACTGGATAACGTAGTGTGCAGTACATGGAAACACGTGGCATGTCGCGAGACGCGGCGGTGGGGCGCGTTCTGCCGGAAAAAACGTCTCCGCCGGTGAAAACCCAGCCCCTAGAATGAGGCGTGGTCGAGCGCGCGATAGGCCTTGGTGTCCTGATGATCTCGACACTCGCGATCGCGGGTGAAGCGATGGAGCCGGACGATCTGCCGGAGCCGCAGGCCGAGCTCGTGCACGACGCCGGCACGCTCGAGCTGCCGCCGGTCCCGGCGTTCGATCTGCCGCCGGCCGAGCCCGGCCTGCACCGGCCGCACGAGCTGCGGGTCCACGGCAAGCGGATGCTCGACACCGTGGTCAAGGTCTCGGGCTTCGTCACGGCGATCTACGACTGCGTCGAGGACCTCGCGCGGATCGATCCCGCGGCGAGCCGGGCCCAGATCCGCCAGGCGATCGATCACGATCCGACGCTGTGCAGCCAGCCCAAGTTCTACCTCGGGGATGCCCGGGACACCGCGCGCGACGCGTCGATCTGGGTCGTCGACCTGCCGGCGCTGCCGCGGCTCGCCGTCGGCGATCGCGTCGTGGTCACCGGGACGTGGTCGACGCGGTCGCGGCACGCCGAGCACGACACCGAGGGCCTGCTGGTGTTCGGCTCGCTCGAGCCCGCGGCGGCGGCCGAGCCCGCGGCGCCGCGCGACCCGGCGGCGGCGTCGTCGGCGACGGGCCCCGCGACCGAGCCCGAGGTCGCCGTGGTCACCGTGCCGCCGCTGCGCAAGGTGATCGACGAGCAGGCCCGCAACGTCTCGGTGACCTTGCTCAACGCGTGCAACAAGGCGCTCGCCGCCCGGCGCTACGACGACGCGACCACCGAGTGCCGCGCCGCGACCGGCGTGTGGGGCGGCAACCACCTCGCGTGGTACGCGCTGGCCAGCGTCCACCTGGCGCGCAGCGACTGGAGCGGCGCCCAGGCCGCGATCGCACACGCGGTCGCGCTCCGGCCCGATCGCGCGATGTACCAGCTCTACGACGGCATCGCGCGCTACGAGGCCGCGATCCACGACGCGCGCGACGACCTCGCCCGCGAGCGCCACCGCCGCCCCGACGAGGTCACGCTCGATCCGTCGCGGCTGGCGCTCGACGACGCGCGCGATGCGCTGCGCCGCGCGATCCGGATCGAGCCGGGGCTGTGGCGCGCGCACTACTACCTCGGCCGGCTGTACCGCGATCTCGAGGACGCCCGGCCCGCGGCCGTGCAGTTCACGCAGGCGCTGGCGGCCCACCCGAGCTACCGCCTGGCGTACATCGCGCTCAGCGAGCTGTACCGGCGCTGGGGCTACCTCGATCAGGCGCTCGCGGTCGCCCAGCGCGGCGTCGAGCGGGTGCGGCCGACCGAGGTCGCGGACCTGTGGTTCGAGCTCGGCCTGACCTATGACGCCAAGCACCTCGACGACAAGGCGATCGCGGCGTACGGCAAGATGCTCGACACCCGGCCGCGCGACGTGACCTCGAAGTTCCAGCGCGCCCAGATCTACTTCCGCCGGGGCGAGCTCGCCGACGCCCGGCTCGATCTCGAGGACGTCGTCGGGTCCGCCGATCCGCAGCTCGCGGCCGCCCAGCCGATCGCGCGCCAGCTGCTGAACCAGATCGCGGTCCAGGACCAGCTCGCGAGCCAGCCGCGGCCGCGCCCGGCGGGCCGCACCGTCAAGCAGTTCCGCACGCCCAAGCCGGTGTCACCCTGAGCAGCCAGCGAGCAGCAAGCGAGGAGCAAAGCCATGACCATGCCGTCGTTCAGCCGGGGAACGTTCGTCCGATCGGGCCTGGTGGCCGCGGCGCTGATCGCCGCCGGCACCGGCCCGGCCGACGCGCGGATCACGCGGATCGAGATCACCCGCACCGAGTCGCCGGCGTTCGGCGGCGCGTCGTTCGGCGCGGTCGGCACCTACGACAAGCTGGTCGGCCGCGCGTTCGGCGAGATCGATCCGCGCGATCCGCACAACGCGGTGATCCAGGACCTCGAGCTCGCGCCGCGCAACGCGCGCGGCATGGTCGAGTACGCGATCGACATCTACCTGCTCGCGCCCCACGACCCCGCGCGCGGCAACGCGACGATCTTCTACGACGCGGTCAACCGCGGCAACAAGGTCGCGCTCGCGCTGTTCAACGCCGGGACCGCCGGCGGCAACGAGCCGACCTCGGCGGGCGACGGCTTCCTGCAGCGCCAGGGCTACACGCTGGTATGGAGCGGCTGGCAGCCCGACGTCGCCGCCGGCGGCGGGCGCCTGACCATGACCGTCTCGGTCGCGCGCGCCCCGGGCGGCGGCGAGATCACCGGGCGGGTGCGCGGCGAGTACATCGTCACCGCGCGGACCACGACCCAGAACCTCAGCAGCGGCTCGTTCACCGGGCTGACCCACACGAGCTTTGCCACGGTCAGCCTCGACCCGCGCGACGCGGTGCTGACCCGGCGGGTCAAGGAGGCCGACGCGCGGGTCGCGATCCCCGCGACCGACTGGGCGTTCGCCGACTGCACCGCGGTGCCGTTCCCCGGGACGCCGAGCGCGACCCAGATCTGCCTCAAGGACGGCTTTGACCCCGACCACATCTACGAGCTGGTGTACACGGCGAAGGACCCGCTGGTCTCGGGCCTGGGCTTCGCCGCGACCCGCGACCTGATCGCGTTCCTGCGCCACGCCCAGAAGGACGACGCCGGCACGGCCAACCCGCTCGCCGGCGCGATCCGCACCGCGCTGGCCCACGGCACGTCGCAGGCGGGGCGCTACCTGCGGACCTTGCTGCTCCTGGGCTTCAACCGCGACGAGCGCGGCCGCGCCGTGTTCGACGGCATGAACCCGCACCTCGCGGCCCAGCAGCTGCCGCTCAACGTTCGGTTCGGCCAGCCCGGCCGGGCCTACGGCCAGCACGAGGACCACCTCTACCCGACCGCCCAGCCGCCGTTCGCGTGGGGCCCGACGGTCGACCCGATCGCCGGCGACACCGGCGGGATCCTCGACGCCTGCCGCCGGACCCGGACCTGCCCCAAGGTGATCCAGACCGTCAGCTCGACCGAGTACTGGCAGAGCCGGATGTCGCTCGACACCACCGACGTCCACGGCCGCCACGATCTACCCGAGCCGCCCGGCGTCCGGCAGTTCCACTTCGCCGGCACCCAGCACGTGCCCGCGGCGGTGCCCGCGGCCGGCATCTGCCAGCAGCTCAGTAACCCCAACCCGTACCAGCAGGGCCTGCGCGCGCTGCTGGTCGCGCTGCGCGACTGGGCGGTCGCCGGCACCGAGCCGCCGGCGAGCCGGATCCCGACCCTGCGCGACCACACGCTGGTCGACTCGGCCCAGGCCGCGATCGGCTGGCCGGACATCCCGGGCGTGCGCTACTCGGGCCTGCTCGACGAGCTGCGCCTGGTCGAGTTCGGCCGCCGGTTCGACGTCGATCGCGAGACCGGCGTGGTCGACGAGCCGCCGCGCGTCGTCGCGCGCAACTACACCGTGCTCGTGCCGCGGGTCGACGCCGACGGCAACGAGGTCGCCGGACTGCGCTCGGTCGGGCTGCAGGCGCCGCTCGGGACCTACGCCGGCTGGAACCTGCGCGCCGCGGGGTTTGCCGAGGACGAGGTCTGCGGCCTGACCGGCAGCTTCGTCCCGTTCGCCCGGACCCGCGCCGAGCGCGAGGCCGCCGGTGATCCGCGCGCCTCGCTCGAGGAGCGCTACGGCAGCCACGCGGGTTACGTCGCCGCCGTGCGCGCCGCCGCGGCTCGCCTCGTCGCCGCGCACCTGCTCTTGCCCGGCGACGGCGATCTGCTGGTCGCCCAGGCCGACGCGAGCAGCGTCCTGCGCTGAGCCGCGCACGTCTCCACCGGTCCGGCCGGTCCGCCGATCCGCGCGGACGATACGTCAGTCGATGCCGCCGACCCGCGCCAGGCTCGTGCCGGCGTGGCCGACGCTGAGCCAGATCCCGGTCACCCGGCCCTGGATCGCCGACCGCGGCACCGAGCCCCAGTACCGCGAGTCGTTCGAGTTCGCGCGGTTGTCGCCGAGCACGAACACGTGGCCGGGTGGCACCACGTAGTGGCGCTGCGGCTCGCATGGTGCGGCGCGGGGCCGAGTCTCGACGATCGAGCCCGGCTGCTGCTCGGTCACGCCCGCCGCCGGGCCGCTGGCCGCGCAGCTCGGCGGCCCGCTGCCGAGCTGCGGGAAGTCGCGCGCGTCCCCGACCACGAGCTCGCCCGCCCGGGCGTCGCGCGCCGGCCGCCCGGCGTCGTGATACACGTGATAGCGGTGCGCGCCGGCGGTCTCGATGTACTCGCTGCATCGCCGGTCCGACCACGCGAGCGTGCTCTCGTCCTGATCGTCATACGTGCAGCCCGCGCCGTGCACCAGCTCGGCCGCGAGCGCCTTGCCGCCGACGTACACCACGTTGCACCGGATCTCGACGGTGTCGCCGGCGAGCGCGATCACGCGCTTGACGTAGTCGACCGACGGCCGGCAGGGCTGGCGGAACACGATCACGTCGCCGCGGCCGACCGCGCGCCAGTGCGGCGACAGCTGCTCGACGAAGATGTGGTCGCCGATGGTCAGCGTCGGCGCCATGCTGGTCGACGGCATCCGGAACGCCGCGAGCGCCGTGGTGCGGATCGCGAACGCCACGGCGACGTTGAGCCCGATCGCGGCCACGACCCCGATCCAGCTCGAGCGGGTATCGGCGCGATCGGCGGCGCGCACCGTGCGGAACGCGAACACCGGCGCGACCAGGCGGACCACGAGGTAGACCGCGAGCAGCCACACCGAGATCGCGCACGCGAGCGCGAGCCCGGTGAGCGCCGCGATCCACGCGAGCATGGCGCGGTGGTTGCCGACGAGCGCCGGGCCGAGCCCGGGGAACAGCAGCGTGAAGATCGCACCCAGCACCGCGCGTGTCGGCCCTCGAGTCACCATGCGCGCACGGTATCGCGGCGCGCCGGGGCGCGCTACGCCAGCTCGCGGCGCACGATCGCCGCGCCCTCGACCAGCGCGCGCAGCTTCTGGACCGCGACCACGCGCGGCAGCTGCTTGAGCCCGCAGTCCGTCGTCAGCGTGACCCGCTCGGGCTCGATGTGCGCGAGCACCTTGCGGACCCGCTCTGCGACCTGCTCGGGGTGCTCGATCTCGAGCGTGCGGACGTCGATCACGCCGACGTGGACGCGCTTGTCGTCGGGCAGGGCGCGGAGCAGATCGGCGTCGGCCATCTCGCGGCATGCGAAGTCGAGGACGAACGCGTCGACC
>DASWRS010000131.1:0-2064 GCA_036403075.1 Kofleriaceae bacterium | reverse complement strand
GCGTCATCGCGATGCTGACCGGCTTTAGCCTGTGGCGCTTCCTGGTCTACATCAAGGAAGAGATTTTCCTGGTGCTCGGCTCGTCATCGTCCGAGTCGGCGCTGCCGGGCCTGATGCACAAGCTCGAGTTCGCCGGCGCCGCGCGGCCTGTCGTCGGGCTGGTGGTGCCGACCGGTTACTCGTTCAACCTCGACGGCACGTCGATCTACCTGACGATGGCCGCGGTGTTCGTCGCCCAGGCGACCAACACGCCGATCGACATCTGGCACCAGCTCGAGCTGCTCGCCGTCCTGCTCCTGACGTCCAAGGGCGCGGCCGGCGTCACCGGCAGCGGCTTCATCGTGCTCGCCGCGACGCTCAGCACCGTCGGCAACGTGCCGGTCGCCGGGCTAGCGCTGATCCTCGGCATCGACCGCTTCATGTCCGAGGCGCGGTCGCTGACCAACCTGGTCGGCAACGGCGTTGCGACGCTGGTCGTGGCCCGGTGGTGCGGCGAGCTCGACGGCGAGCGGCTGCGCACCGCGCTCGCCGCGAAGATCGATCCCGACGCGCTCCCGACCGCCCAGGTCGTGACCGACGCGGACGGGCCGCGCGAGACCGGCACCACCGCGCCGAAGTAGCCCGCCCCGTGAGCCACCGCCCCGCCGGGCCCGCGCACGGCGGCGCAGGTCGCGCAGCGGCCCGGCGATCCGAGGTGATGCGCAACAACGGCATCGTTACCCACTGCAGTATCCGTCGACCTGTCGCGAGCGACAGCTTGGGGTGGGGGCCGGCACAAGGCGTGGCGCGGTCAGTTGCCGGCGCCGAGCTCGGCGCGCACCGCCGCGACCTCGCGCTCGATCGCGTCGAGATCGCGCGGCCCGCGGATCTCCCAGCCCTCGCGCGAGTAGTAACGCTTGACCCCGCGGCTCGCACCGTCGAGCTCGAGGCAGAAGTCCATGCCCTGCTCGTTGCAGCGCCGGGCCCGGGGCCCCACGGTCTCGCGATCGCCGGTCTGCGGGTACACCACACGCATCTCGCCGCCGCCGATCTCGAACCGGAACGCCTCGAAGCCACCGCGCCATTGCGACGTGGTCTGGAATACGCCGATCGCGTGCTCGCTGACCGCGGCGAACACGTGGATCGTGTCGCGCTCGCCGCGCGGCACGTGATCGATCCAGATCCGATCGGTGACCAGCTTGCGGGGGCCATCGCCCGGCGCGCTGACCCCGCCGCGCCGCGCGCTCCACAGCGCCGCTGCCGCAACCCCGATCGCAATCACGAGCAAGATCTTCTTCATGGCGTCCTCCGGCGCAAAGGATGATCCACCCCGGGCGGCGCGGCAAACCGGGGCGGCACGCCCCCTGTCAGCGGGCGTCCTCGCGGCGGGCCTCGGCGATCAGCGCGAGCAGCGCGACCGCGAGCACGAACCGCGGGTCGACCCACGACGGGCGGGTATCGACCTCGAACTCCTTGGTGAACAGCCGGAACCGCTGGCGGATGAACGCGACCTGGTCGCCGGCGACGAAGATCGCGTGCTTCGAGGTCAGGATCGGGAATAGCCGGCGCAGCAGCGCCGCACCCTGCTCCTCGGCGTGGCCGATCTGGGCGCCGGACGGATCGAGGATGATGAACCGGTCGCGCACGATCGACCGCAGGCCCTGCTTCTGGACCGAGCCGAGCAGCTGCCCGGTCTGCGCGTCGGACACGTCGTACGAGAAGTTGATCGCGATGATCTGCCGCGACTTGACCAGCAGCAGCGGCCGGGTCTTGGCCTCGTCGGCGTAGACCACGAACTCCTCGCGCAGCTTGAGCAGCGGGTGCTGGATGTACATGATCAGCTGGCCGTCGCCGGTGAACACCCGGAACACGCGCTCGAACACCGACCAGAACTTGCGCCGGATGATGTAGTGGCTCTGGGTCACCAGCGAGACGCCGTCGACCTGGCGGGACAGGGCAGTGGTCATCGACCCGGCAGCGTACACCGGCCGCCACCGCGAGCTTGGTTGAAACCGCCGGCCGGGCCGTGCGTCTCCAGGGTGATGCGATCCACCGTGCTCGTCGTGCTCGCCGCCTGCGCATCGC
>DASWRS010000130.1:0-4630 GCA_036403075.1 Kofleriaceae bacterium | reverse complement strand
ACGAGCCCACCCTGGCCGAGCGGTGGATACAGATCGCGCAAGGTGTTCACGCTCTTGACGATGTCATGAATTTCTCCCCGGCGCCCGCCGATAGCGCGCGGCCACATCGCGGCGCACCGGGCCGTACCGCGAGCCCTCGGCGGTATATCTTCGTGGCCATGGCGGAACAGCCACACGCGCTCAGCTCGGTCGACTTCTCGACGCACATCCTGTCCCTCGCATCGACGGCGTTGATCGCGCTGGGCAGGATGCCGGGGCCGGAAGGTGAATCCCACCCCCTGGATCTCGAGACCGCGCGCCACCTGATCGATGTCCTGGCCGTGCTCGAGCGCAAGACCCGGGGCAACCTCGACGAGGCCGAGCAGAAGCTGCTCGCGAGCCTGATCTACGACCTCCGCGTGGCGTACGTCGACGCGCAGACTGCGAACCAGGGGTGATCCGCGGCAGGCCATCGTCGAGCCAGGCGATCGCCGAGGCGCGGTGGCCGCGGCTCGAGGCCGCGAGCTCGGCGGTCCTCGACGCGCGCCGGACGCGATCGCGGCCGACGATCGCGCCCGTGGCTGCGGCGCTCGCCGCCGCCGCGGCGGTGTGTGCGGCGGCCGGCGGCTGCCGCGAGCGCGAGGTCGGTGCCGGGGTCAGCAGCACCGCACAGCCCGGCGCCGTACCGGCGCCCGCGCCCGCGCCGACGCGGATCCTCTACCCCGGCGCGCCCGGCTCGTTCGTCGACCTGGTCGCCGGCGCGCGCCACGGCGTGGTCGCGATCCGCGCCGGCGCGCCGGTCAAGTCCGGCCCCGCCGCGGTGTTCCCGGGCACGCCGGAGACCACCGCCGACGTCGCGCTCGGCACCGGCTTCCTGGTCGAAGCGCACGGCGTGTTCGTGCTGACCAACGATCACATCGCGGCGGCCACGACCGACCTGCACGTCGTCCTGCCCGACCGGCGCGACGTGCCCGCCAAGCTGGTCGGCCGCGACGTCCGGCTCGACGTCGCGCTGCTGTCGATCGACGTCCCGCGCCTGGCCCCGCTCGCGATGGGCAACTCCGACGACCTCCAGGTCGGCGAGTGGCTGGTCGCGCTCGGCAACCCGTTCGGCGACGAGGTCACCGCGTCGGTCGGCGTGGTGTCGGCGACCGGGCGCGAGGTCGCGGGCTCGCTGGTCCCCGGCCGCGCGATGGGGTTCCGGACGTTCCTGCAGACCGACGCGCGGATCCACCGCGGCAACTCGGGAGGCCCGGTGATCGACGCCGCGGGCCAGGTCGTCGGCATCGCGGTCGCGACCGGCGATCGCCCCGGCGAGGTGTCGTTCGCGATCCCGATCAACCGGGTCAAGGAGGTGATCGACGCCCTGCGCGACGTCGGCCAGGTCGCGCGCAGCTGGCTCGGCGTGCTGGTCCAGCCCGTCGGGGCCGAGCTGGCCCAGACGGTGGGCCTGGCCAGGCCGTCGGGCGCCCTGGTCACCGAGGTCAAGGCCGGCTCGCCGGCGGTCGCGGCCGGGCTCCGCGCCGGCGACATCCTGCTCAAGTGGGCCGATCGCGACGTCGATCACCGCTCGTTGCCGTGGATCGTCGCCCAGGCCCCGGCCGGCCGGCCGGTCAACGTCACGCTGTGGCGTAACCGCGCCCAGCTCGAGCTCAGCGTCGTGCCACAGGCGATGCCGGAGTAGGCATCAGTTCAGGCCCTCGCTCGGCGACACGCCGTGACCGAGGAACCGGGCGAGCACGGTCTTGCGCCCGACCTCGCCGAAATCGACCACGACCCGGCGGTCCTTGCCGGTGCCGGTGACCGCGACGACCTGGCCGGTGCCGAGCGTGGCGTGGGTGACCTCGGAGCCGATCATGAAGTCATCGTCGACCCGGAACACCGGCTCGTCGTCGTACGCCTGGCGCTGGTCGAGCTCGTCGCGCGTCTGCGACGGGCGCGGGCGACGGGCGCGGCCGGCCCAGTCGCCATCGACGATGCGCGGCGCGCTCGGCACGGTGACCCGCGGGCGGCGCGGCTGGGCCAGCGCGTCGGCCGGCAGGTCAT
Source organism: Kofleriaceae bacterium (assembly GCA_036403075.1). Lineage (GTDB taxonomy): Bacteria > Myxococcota_A > Polyangia > Haliangiales > Haliangiaceae > JABFXX01. Next base: position 2,605 of record DASWRS010000130.1, on the reverse strand, counting down.
CGAGGAAGCGCGACGGATCCTGGATCCGGATCTCGCCCCAGACCCGGCGGGTCCGTGCCTGCGACAGGACCAGCCGCTCGCGCGCCCGGGTGATCGCGACGTAGGCCAGCCGGCGCTCCTCCTCGAGCGCCGCGTCCTCGCTGGTGCCCTCGCGCTCGCGCAGCGACGGGAACAGCCCGTCCTCCATGCCGGTGAGGAACACGATCGGCCACTCGAGGCCCTTGGCGATGTGGATCGTCATCAGCACGACCTGCTCGCTCGCGGTCTGGTCGCCGGGCGACGACAGCGCGATCCGCTCGAGGAAGTCCTCGATCGTCGGTGGCCCCGGGTCGCCGGCCTGGTCGGGCCCCAGGTCGATGACCTCGATCGGCCCCGACGCTCCGGCCGCCGGCGCGACCTCGTCATCGAAGTCCGACGCCGTGGTCACCAGCTCGGCGAGGTTGTCCAGCCGGTCGCGCGACTCGGTGCTGTGGTCGGCCTCGAGCTTGGCCCGGATCCCGCTGCGCTCGATCACCTGGATGATGGTCTCGGCGACCGAGGCGCCGTTCGCGATCACGTCGCCCAGGCCGTCGATCAGCTCGACGAACGCCTGCAGCTTCTTGCGCGGCGCCAGGCCCAGCCCCGCGACCTCACCGCGCCCGGCAAGCCGCGCGGCCGCGAGCAGCCCGGTGCCGCTGGCCCGCGCCGCGGCGCGCAGCCGATCGACCGTGGTGTCGCCGATCCCGCGCGCCGGGACGTTGACGATGCGCTCGAACGCCGAGTCGGCGGCGGGGTTGGCGAGCAGCCGCAGGTACCCGATCACGTCCTTGATCTCCCGGCGCTCGAAGAACGACACCGCGCCGACGACCTTGGCCGGCACCCGCGCCGCGCGAAGGTGCTCCTCGAGCACGCGCGACTGCGCGTTGGTGCGGTACAGGATCGCGACGTCGTTGGGCGAGCTCGGCCCGTCGTCGAGCAGCCGCCGGATCGACTGGGCCACGAAGTACGCCTCGCCGCGCTCGTCGCCGGCCTGGTAGATCTCGATCGGCTCACCGCCGCCGCGATCGGTCCACAGCGCCTTCTCGTGGCGATCGCGGTTCTTGCGGATGATCCCGTTGGCCGCGTCGAGGATGGTCTGGGTCGAGCGGTAGTTCTGCTCGAGCTTGATCACCCGCGCGTCGGGGAAGTCGCGATCGAAGTCGAGCAGGTTGCGCGGCTCGGCGCCGCGCCAGGCGTAGATCGACTGGTCGTCATCGCCGACCACCGTCAGGTTGCGGGTCGCCTCGGCGAACCGCCACACCAGCTGGTACTGGACCTTGTTGGTGTCCTGGAACTCGTCGACCAGGACGTGGCGGAACTTGACCTGGAGCACGCGCGCCGCGTCGTCGTGCTTGAACAGCTCGATGGTCTTGAGCAGCAGGTCGTTGAAGTCGACCGCGTTCTCGCGGGCGAGCTGCGCCTGGTACAGCGGGTAGACCCGCTCGATCACGTCGTCGAACGAGCCGGTCGGCGCCATCGGGTCGATGCCGCGGTTCTTGGCGCGATCGATCCGCGACAGGATCGTGCGCGGCGAGACCGCCTCGTCGAGCGCGGTCTCCTTGAGCAGCTTCTCGATCAACTTGATCTGATCGTCGTCGTCGAAGATCACGAAGCTCTTGGTCAGCCCGACGTGGTTGCCGAACCGCCGCAGCAGCCGCGCGCACGTCGCGTGGAACGTGCCGATCCACATCGCGTCGGCCGCATCGCCGAGCAGCTGGCGCACCCGGTGACGCATCTCCCCGGCCGCCTTGTTGGTGAACGTCACCGCGAGGATCGCCCAGGGCTGCGTCCCGGTCTCGACCAGCCGGGCGATCCGGTGCACCAGGACGCGGGTCTTGCCCGTGCCGGCGCCGGCGAGCACCATCAGCGGCCCGTCGCCGTGCTCGACGGCGGCGCGCTGCTCGGGGTTGAGGGGCGTGCGCTCCACGTGGGTTGGCTTAGCACCTCGTTCTGACAGCGGGCCAGCCCGGGCGAGGCGGACGGACCCAACGAGCCTGACGAGCCCGACGAGCCCGACGAAACCGATGGTCCGGCGGCTCGGGCCGGCGGCTCGGGCCGGCAGCTCGGAGTGATCCGTAGGCAGCCAGGCCCGCCGCCCGTTGTCCAATGCACCCGGAGCTGGGCGCTGCCGCCCGGCTACGGCGCCTTGTTGTCGTCCTTGAGCTTGAGCGCGACCTTGACCTCGTCGTGGTTGACGTCGGCGGCGAGGCTGCGGATCGAGTCCATCGTCCCCACCACGTTGGCCCACAGCACGCCGTCATCGAAGTCGACGAAGATCACGCGCTCGGCGCCACGCCCCGCGGCAGCCTCGAGCCGGGGACGCAGCGTCCGCAACAGGTCCGGCGCCGAGATCGAGGTCTCCTTGTCGTTGTCCGTGAACACCAGGTCGCCGCTGGCCTTCACCTTGATCGTCAGCATCGTGGCGTTCGGATCGGGCGCCTCGGTGTCGGTGATCTTGCGCGGGATCTCGAGGGTCTCCATCTTCATCATGATCGGCATGACGACCAGGAAGATGATGAGCAGCACGAGGAGCACGTCGATCAGCGGCGTGACGTTGATGTCGCTCTGGACGCCGTTCTTGTTCCCG
>DASWRS010000129.1:0-35217 GCA_036403075.1 Kofleriaceae bacterium | reverse complement strand
GCCGCCCCTCGTGGCCTCGCCATCGGAGGCGACGACCTTCACGCGCTCCTCGTAATGACCGGTGCGCGGATCGCGGAGGTGCAGCGTGGCGACGTCGGCCTTGACCTCGTCGAGCGCGGCGCGCAGCACGACGTCGAGGATCTTGTCGATCTCGTGCGACAGCGCGATCGCCTCGCTGACCTTGTAGATCGTCAGCGCCTCGCGCAGCCGGATGTTCTCGGTCTGCAGGCGCTGGCGATACAGCGCGCGGCGCACGACGTGGATGACCTCCTCGACCTTGAACGGCTTGAGCAGGTAATCGTAGGCGCCCTTCTTCATCGCCTCGATCGCGGTCTCGACCGTGCCAAAGCCGGTCATCAGCACGGTGAGCACGCCGAGCCGCTCGGCCTCGATGCGCTCGAGCAGCTGGAGCCCGGACAGCCGCGGCATCTTGAGATCGGTGATCAGGAGATCGTACGGCCGCAGCCGGAGCTCGGTCAGCGCCTTGTCGCCGTCCTCGACGGTGTGGACCGAGAAGCCCTCGAGCGTGAGGAACTCTGCGAGGATCTCGCGGATCACGCGCTCGTCATCGACGACGAGGATCCGCGCGGCGTCGCCGGGCTCGGCCGCGAGGGTCATCCGCGCTCCGACTTCGCGCAGGCCGGGGGCATCTCCCTACTGCGACGAGCCCGCCGTGGCGCCCGACTTGCCCGCCATCGGATCGGGGAAGTTGGCCGGGTGGCCGGTCTCGCGATCCGCGGTCTGCTGCGCGCTGCGCCAGTTCTCGCGCGCGCTGATCACGCGCTGCTTCTCGCCGTCGAGCTTGGTCTTGGCCGACGCGGCGCGCTTGCTGCGCTCCTGCTCCTGCTGCGGGAAGGTGTCGTACGCCACGCCCTTGGGCGCGATGTTGTTCTGCTGGCCGACCTGGGCCTTGGCGAGCTCGTACTGGGCCTCGCGCCAGTACATGTTCTCCTGGGCGTGGCGCTGCACGACCTTGAGGTAGTTGCGGTAGGCCTCGATGTACTTGACCCGCGCGTCGGCGGCCTTGGCCACGTCCTCGGCGGTGTGCAGGTTCTTGGTCGCCTCGTTGACCCGGTTGGTGTCGGCCGACGCCTCGGCCGACTTCTTGGCCGAGACCGCGGAGTCGACGCCGAGCTTGGCCGCCTTCTGATCGTTCTGCGCGATCGACAGCTGGGTCGCCGACTCGTTGAGATCGGCATCGGCCTTGGCGTTCTCCATCCGCGCGACCGACCAGTCTTGCTGGCTCTGGACCACCGCGGGCTTCTGCCCGGGTGGGATCGCGGCGATGTACATGTCGTCGAAGTGCTTGCCGAGCGGGGCGGGTGGCGAGTCGGAGGCGCCGCCGCAGGCGCAGAGCGCTGCTGCGGCAGCCAACACGGCGATCGCGAGGATCTTCGAGGGGGCGTGCATAGGCTGGAAGCCGAGCCTACTACGGGTGCCCTCGGCGAGCTACCATTCCAGGCGATGACCGCGCTGCTCGCCGTCGATGTCGGGAACACGAACACCGTGCTCGGTGTGTTTCGCGATGGAGAGCTCGCGGCGCACTGGCGGATCCAGACCGTGGCGGAGCGGACCGCGGACGAGTACGCGGTGCTGCTCAAGACCCTGCTCGACATGGAGGGGTTCCCGTGGCGCTCGATCGACGCCGGGATCATCTCGTCGGTCGTGCCGCCGACCCTGTTCGGCCTGCAGCAGTTCTTCAAGCGCCACTGCGGCGGGCCGGCGCTGGTGGTCGGCGCCGGGATCAAGAGCGGCATGCCGATCCTGTACGAGAACCCGCGCGAGGTCGGCGCCGACCGGATCGTCAACGCGGTGGCCGCGTACGACGCGATCAAGGCCGGCTGCATCGTGGTCGACTTCGGCACCGCGACCACCTGGGATGTGGTGTCGCCGCGCGGCGAGTACCTCGGCGGGGTGATCGCGCCCGGGATCACGATCAGCAGCGAGGCGCTGTACGAGCACGCGGCCAAGCTGCCGCGGGTCGAGCTGGCGCGGCCGGGCAAGGTCGTCGCCCGCAACACGGTGGCGTCGATGCAGGCCGGCCTGGTCTACGGCTACGCCGGTATGGTCGACGCGCTGGTCGACCGGATCCGCGGCGAGATCGACTTCACGGCGCGCTGCATCGCGACCGGCGGCCTGGCCCCGCTGATCGCGACCGAGACCCGGACGATCGAGGCGACCGACGAGCTGCTCACCCTCAAGGGCTTAAAGATCCTGTATCAACGCAACGCATGATCCAGCACACCCCACTCGATCCCCGCCAGCTGTCGCCGGCGGCCCAGCGCGCGCTGGGTCCGGGTCCCGGACGGGCGATGGCGGCGCGCGGCCTGATGCCGCTGGCGCCGGCGGATCAGGTCGCGGTGCTCTACCAGCTGTCGCTCGACGCCGAGTCCAGCCTGGCGCTGTCGGCGCGCGGCACCGCCGCCGGGCTGCCCGAGAGGCTGCTCGCCGGCACGCTGGCATCGCCGGCCACCGATGCCAGGGTCCTGGACTTCTTCGCCCAGCTGATCGCCGACAAGCCCGCGGTGTTCGACGCGATCGCGCTCAACCCGGCGGTCGCCGACCAGACGATCGCCACGCTCGCCTCCCGCGCCGGGTCGCGCGAGGTCGATCAGCTGGCGCAGAACGAGCAGCGGCTGCTGCGCCACCCCGAGATCATCGCGGCGATGTACATGAACCGGCGGGCGCGGATGTCGACGATCGATCGCGTGGTCGAGCTCGCGGTCCGCAACAACGTCCGGGTCCCCGGCCTGGCGGCGTGGGACGAGGTCGCGCGCGCGCTGACCGGCATGCCGCCGGTCCCGGTGGCATCGAGCGACGCCGACGCGTTGTTCGCCGCGCTGGCCGCGTCCGCCGTGCGCGATGACTCCGTGCTGACCACCGGGGACACCGACCAGGCGCTGCCCGAGGACGACCCGCCGGCCGCGGCGCTGGACGCCCACGCCGCCGAGGACGATGAGCGCCGGCTGACGATCCCGATGAAGATCCGGCTCGCGACGCTGGGCGATGCGTTCGAGCGCGGCAAGCGGATCCGTGATCCCGTGCGCATGGTCGCGATGGCCGCGATCAAGGCGCCCGGCGTGACCGACATCGAGGCCGCGCGCTATGCCGGTAACCAGGCGCTGGCCGAGGACGTAATCCGCTACATTGCCGCCAACCGCAACTGGACCAAGGTGTACAGCGTGAAGGTCTCGCTGTGCAGAAACCCCAAGGCCCCGATCTCGGAGACCACCCGGTTCCTGCCGTTCCTGCGTGCCAAGGACCTGCAGAACCTCGCAAAATCCAAGAGCGTGCCATCGGCGGTCGCGGCCCAGGCGCGCAAGCTGGTCGCGGCGCGGGGCGCCAGGTGAGCGGCGAGTCGGGCACGACGCCGGGAACCGGGGGCGGCGGCGGGGCTGGAGCCGGGGCCGGGACCGGGATCGAGCCGGCCGCGCTCGAGGCGCCCGCGGTGCAGGCGGCGGCGCCGGGCTGGCTGGCGCGGCTCGGGCTCGCGCTGATCCACCCGCGCTGGGCGCTGGCGATCGCGGCGGATCGCCGCAACGCCGGACGCTCGGGCTCGGACCTGATCGCGGCGATCGCGGTGCTGATCGTCGCGACCCAGCTGCGCGGCCTCGCGAGCTCGGTCTGGCTCGGCGTCGAGGTCACGCCCGGGTTCGGAGTGCGCGCCGCGATGCGCGTCCTGACCGGCGCGCTGACCGTCGATCTCGGCCTGCTGCTGGTCGGCGCGGTCGCGGTGTTCGCGCTCGCGGGGGCGCGCCGCAACCTCGGCCGGGCGTTCGACCTGGCGTGCGTCGCGCTCGTGCCGCGCGTGATCGTCGAGCTCGGCGCCACCGTGGCCGTGCGCGCCGCGGGGGTCGCCGCGCTGCCGGCGGCGGCGAGCTGGGGATTGTCGGCGCTGTCGTTTGGCTGGATGGGGGCGCTGATCGCGCTCGCGATCCGGCCGGCGCGGAGCGCCGCGCGCGTGCCGGTGCCGCCGGCGCCCGACGTGCGATCGGCGCGCCGGGTCGGCGCGGGCGTCGCTGCGGTCGCCGCGCTCGGCATCGCGGTCCAGGGCGTCTGGATCGCCGACCACCTCGAGCTGGTCAAGCCGATCACGACCGGCGGCGAGGCGCCCGCGCTGGCGCTGCCGCGGATCGGCCCGGGCGGCGCGCTCGGCGAGCCGGTCACGCTCGCCGCGTCGCGCGGCAAGGTCATCGTGCTCGATTTCTGGGCGACGTGGTGCGGTCCGTGCCTGGCGGCGATGCCCCGGCTCGATCAGCTCGCGCGCGCGCACCCCGAGGTCGCCGTGATCGCGGTCAACCTCGACGACGCGGCGGCGGCGCGCGGCCTGTTCGATCAACGGGGCTACACGATGACGCTGGTGGCCGACGATGGCGACGTCAGCCAGCGCTACGGCGTGTCGGCGATCCCGCACACCGTGGTGATCGATCGCCGCGGCGTGGTCCAGGGCGTCGTCCGCGGCACCGGCACCGACCTCGCCCGGCTCGTCGAGACGCTCGTCACGTCCGAGTGAGACTGGTTGTGGAAGTGGTTATCGAAGCACCGGCGCGTGGTGCGTCGCGCGAGGCTCGTGCTACCACGAGGACATGGCCAGCCTGGTCTGCGCCACGTGCCGCAAGTTGATCCCACCGGGCGCTTCGGCGGTCCGGTGCACGGTCGCGTCGTGCAACACCGGCCGGATGAAGCTCCGGTTCTGCTCGGTGACGTGCTGGGAGAAGCACATCCCGACCGCCCGGCACCGCAAGCCGTCGTACGTGATCGAGGACCGGCCCGGCCCGGAGTAGGCCCGGAGCAGGACCGGAGCGGGACCGGAGCGGGACCGGAGCAGGAATCGAGTCGCGGCGCGGGCGGGGACCGGGCATCTTGGTGCAGCGATCCCCGGCAGTTGCGACATCTCGATAACCTCGGGCTTGGGCCGATTCAGCGATCAGCGCTATGCACGTCGTCGTCGCTTCCTCGCCGTTCCCGGGCTATGCGGGGATCGACCGGCTCCACGCGGGAACGCGCTCCACGGTGTACCGCGCGCGCCGGATCGCGGACGGTGCCCCGGTGATCTTGAAGGTCGCCCGTGCGAGCCACGCCGGGCTCGATGAATCGCTCGCGCGCCTGCGCCACGAGCTCGAGATCCTCGGATCGATCCGGTCCGATCGGGTGATCCGCGGCCACGGCGTGGCGGTCCTGGGCACCGACGCCGTGCTGGTCCTGGAGGACGCAGGCGGCGAGTCGCTCGACCGCTGCCTGGCACGCGCGCGGTTCTCGCTCGCCGACGCGCTCGGCGTCGCGATCGGCGTGGCCGCGGCGCTGCGCGACGTGCACGCCGCCGGCATCATCCACAAGGACGTCACGCCCGGCAACATCGTGTTCGACGCCGCGACCGGCCAGGCCCGGCTGATCGACTTCGATCTCGCGACCGCCTGGCGGACCGATCACGACGGCTTCGTGTCGCCGAACAAGCTCGAGGGCACGCTGCGCTACATGGCGCCGGAGCAGACCGGGCGGATGAACCGGGTGACCGACCGCCGCGCCGACCTCTACGCGCTCGGCGTCACGCTGTTCGAGCTGCTGACCGGGCGGCTGCCGTTCCTCGACACCGACGTGCTGTCGATCGTCCACGCGCACCTCGCGGTCCGGCCGCCCGCGCCCGACCAGCTCGATCCGGCGATCCCGCGCACGCTGTCCGCGATCGTGACCCGGCTGCTCGCCAAGGCGCCCGAGGATCGCTACCAGACCGCCGACGGCCTGCTCGCCGATCTCGAGACTTGCGCCGCGCGGCTCGCCGCGACCGGCACGATCGCCGAGTTCGCGATCGGGAGCCACGACGGCGCGACCCGGTTCGCGCTGCCGACCCGGCTGTACGGCCGCGCCACGGAGCTGGGCACCCTGGCCGACGCGTTCCAGCGGACCGCGGCCGGTGCGGTCGAGACCGCGGTGGTCACCGGCCACTCCGGGGTCGGAAAGACCTCGGTGGTCCGCGGGCTGTTGCCGCTGGTCACCCGCCAGCGCGGCTACTTCCTGAGCGGCAAGTTCGACCAGCTGCGCGGCGACACACCGTATCCCGCGCTGGTCGCCGCGTTCGACGAGCTGATCGATCACCTGCTGACCGAGACCGAGGACGAGCTCGCGCGATGGCGCGCGCAGATCGCGGCCGCGATCGCGCCCAACGGCCGGGTCGTGGTCCAGGCGATCCCCGCGCTCGAGCGCGTCATCGGTCCGCAGCCCGAGGTCGTCGCGCTCGACGCCGCGGCGACCCGGACCCGGTTCCAGCTCACGCTGCAGAGCTTCATCCAGGTGTTCACCCGCCGGGCGCATCCGCTGGTGCTGTTCCTCGACGACATGCAGTGGGGCGACGCCGAGAGCATCCACCTGCTCAAGCTGGTGGCGATGTCGGAGGGCACCGAGTCGTTCCTGCTGATCGAGGCGTATCGCGAGAACGAGGTCTCGGATGACCATCCGCTGGTCGCCGCGCTGCGCGAGCTCGGGCGCCACCGCCGGGTCACGCGGCTCGATCTCGCGCCGCTGCCGACCGCCGAGATCGCGGCGCTGGTCGCCGACACGCTGCACGGCGACGTGGCGTCGGTCGAACCGCTCGCCCGCCTGGTGTGCCGCAAGACCGACGGCAACCCGTTCTTCGTACGCCAGCTCCTGCTCGCGCTCCACGACGCCGGGCACGTCGTGTTCGATCCGGCGCTCGGGCGCTTCACGTTCGACGCCGCCGCGATCGAGGGCGCGCCGATCTCGGAGAACGTCGCCGATCTGCTGGCCGACACGCTGCGCAAGCTGCCGCCATCGACCCGGCGCGTGCTGTCGCTGGCCGCGGCGATCGGCAACCGCTTCGACCTCGACATGCTCGCGCTCGTCGGCGGCGGGTCTCCCGCGGAGATCCACGCCGAGCTCAAGGCCGCGCTCGATCACGAGCTCGTGGTGCCGCTGTCCGAGCTCGAGTACGTCTCGATCGCGAGCGGCTCGGGGCTGGTGTTCCGCCGGCTGAGGTTCCAGCACGACCGGGTCCAGCGCGCCGCCTACGCGTTGCTGTCGCCGGACGAGCAACAACGCATGCACCTGCGGATCGGCGAGCTGCTGGTCGCGGGGACGTCGCCGGCCGAGCTGTCCGACCGGATCTTCGACGTGGTCTCGCACCTGAACCTCGCGATCGCGCTGATCGATACGCCCGAGGCCAGGGCGCGGCTCGCCCGGCTCGATCTCATGGCCGCGCGCAAGGCCCGCGGCTCGGCGGCGTACGCGATCGCGATCGACTGCCTCCAGACCGCGATCGACCTGCTCGACTGGCAGGCCGACTACCGCGAGCAGCTCGACGCCCACGTGATGTTCGCCGAGTGCTGCTACGTCTGCGGCGAGCTCAAGCGCGCGCTCGGCGCGGTCGACACCGCGGCGGCGCACGCCGCCGGCGATCGCGATCGCGGCATGCTCGAGGCGCTGCGCGCGACGTTCTACATCCACGGCAACGACATGAAGACCGCCGTGCGCACCACGCGGCGCGCGGCGGCGCTGCTCGGCCGTGCGCTCCCCGAGAACCCGGCCGAGGTCGGCCCGGCGATCGGCGCGACGATCGCGGCCGTCGTGCAGCGGATCGGCGGCCGCCCGATCGAGGATCTGATCGAGCTCCCGGTGATGACCGACCCTGACGCGCTGGCATTGATGACGCTGCTGCGCAACGGGCTGCCCGCGGCGTTCCAGCTCGAGCCACCGCTCGGTGCCTTGATGTCCGCGCGGATGGTCGTGCTGTCGCTCGAGCACGGCAACTGCCCGGCATCGGCCCACGGCTACTGCGCATTCGCCGGTTCGCTGCATGGCACGGCGCTGGACCACCTGTCGTATCGCTTCGCCCGGCTCGGGGTCGAGCTCAACCGCCGGGTCGACGACCGCGCGTCGCGCCCCGCGGTGGATTGCGTGTTCGCGCTGTTCGCGGCGCCGTGGCACAGCCCGATCGAGGAGGCGATCCGCTACCTGCACGATGCCGCCTCGTGCGGGCGCGAGGTCGGCGATCTGATTCACGCGGGGACCGCCGCGGCATTCGAGATCGCGGACCGCGTGTTCCAGGGTGCCGAGCCGCTCGCCGAGATCTGCGGCGACGCCCGGCGCTACCTCCGCCAGTGTCGCGAGGTCGGCGACACCATGTGGGCGCGGCTGCTCGGCTGGCAGATCAGCCGCCTGCGCGTGCTGATGGGCGAGCTCGAGCGGCTGGGGGAGGAGGACGAGAGCTCGGAGATCACCCTGGTCGCGAGCCGGGAGGAGGCCAACACCTACGCCCAGTTCACCTACCTGAGCTTGCTGGTCGAGACCCAGTATCTCGCCGGCGACGAGGCCGGCGCGCTCGAGCTCGCGACGACCGCCCGGCTGATCGAGGCCCGGGTGCCGCCGATGTTCATCCTCGCCGAACATCGGTTCTTCCACTGCCTGTCCGCGATCGCGATCTGCCGGCGTGACCCGACCCGCCGGGCCGAGCTCGATCCGCTGATCGACGCCAACCAGCGCGATCTGTGGCGCTGGGTCGCCACGTGCCCGGCGAACTTCGAGGCGATGTACCTGATCGTCGAGGCCGAGCGGGCGGGGCTCGCGAGCGACCTCGAGACCACCCTCGCGCTCCACGACCGGGCCGCCGCCTCGGCGAGGCGCCACGGGATGCGGCGGCTCGAGGCGCTGGCCAGCGAGCTGCACGGCCGGCTCTGGCGCGACCGCGGCAAGCCGGAGATCGCGCAGATCTACGTGCTGCGCGCGCGCAGCCTGTACGCGGCGCTGGGCGCCCAGCGCAAGGTGCGCATGCTCGACCATGCGCACCCGGGGATCGCGCGGTCCGGCACGCCGCCGCACGTCGCGGCCACCGCCACGACCAGCTCCACCACCGAGGTGCTCGACGTCACCGCGATCGCCAAGGCGACGCGTGCGATCTCCGGCGAGCTCGAGCTCGACAAGCTGCTCGCGTGCATGCTCGGCATCATCTTCGAGAACGCCGGTGCCGAGGGCGGCGCGCTCGTGCTCGGCACCGCGCAGGGCTGGGCGGTCGCCGCGTCGCGAACCGGCGGGGCCTCGCAGATCTCGACCACCAGCGTGCCGCTCGACGGCGCCGCGCTGCCCCGGTCGCTCGTCCACTACGTCCAGCGCACCGAGATCACCGTCGTGCTCGACGACGCGACGCTGGACGCGCGGTTCGGCAACGACGAGTACATCCAGGCCCGCACGCCCAAGTCCGTGCTGTGCATGCCGATCAAGCACAAGGACCGCGTGATCGGCGTGCTGTACCTCGAGAACACGCTGGTGTCCGGCGCGTTCACCCAGTCGCGACTCGACGGCTTGCTGATCCTGGTCTCGCAGATCGCTGTGTCGCTCGAGAACGCGACGTTGTTCGCCGCGATCTCGCGCGCCAACGACGAGCTGCGGAGCGAGATCGCGGTCCGCGAGCAGGCCGAGCGCGAGCTGGCGCGACACCGGATGCACCTCGAGGAGCTGATCGCCGAGCGCACGGGGGAGCTGACGCTCGCCAACCAGAAGCTACGCGACGCGGCCAGCGAGCGCGAGCGGATCGAGGCCGAGCTGCGGCTCGCCCAGAAGCTCGAGTCGGTGGGCCGGCTCGCGGCCGGGATCGCGCACGAGATCAACACGCCGATCCAGTTCGTGTCCGACAACGTCACGTTCCTGCGTGACGCGCTGCCGGGCCTGACCGACACGATCGCCCGGTACCGCGAGCTCGCGGCCACGGTCGCCGAGCGCGGCGACATCGACGCCGCCGCGGCGGCCGCGCGCACCGCCGACGTCGAAGCCGACGTCGACTACGCGCTGTGCAATGCACCCTCGGCGCTCGACGGCGCGCTCGTCGGGCTCGGCCGCGTCGCCGCGATCGTGCGCTCGATGAAGGACTTCGCGCGGCCCGACCGGGACGAGAAGACGCTGGTCGATCTCAACCGGGCGATCGAGAGCACCCTGGTGATCGCGGCCAACGAGTGCAAGTTTGTCGCCGCGGTGCACACCGAGCTCGCCGCCATTCCCCTGGTTCGCTGCAACGGCGGCGAGATCAACCAGGCGGTGCTGAACCTGGTGATCAACGCCGCGCACGCGATCCGCGAGGTGGTGGGCAACACCGGGGCGATGGGCCAGATCACGGTGTCCACGCGCCAGGACGGCGGGGAGGTCGAGATCGCGATCCGCGACACCGGCACCGGGATCCCGCCGGAGATCCGCGACAAGATCTACGATCCATTCTTCACCACCAAGGAGGTCGGGCACGGCACCGGCCAGGGCCTCGCGATCGTGCGCAGCGTGGTGATCGACAGGCACCACGGCGCGCTGCGGTTCGACACCGCGATCGGCGCCGGGACGACGTTCTACCTGCGGTTGCCGATCGGCGACGCGCTGGAATCGGCCGCGTAGCGACGAAAATCGCTACAACGGCACCACGCCGGGCGCAAGGATTCGAGCGTGTGACTGCCGGGCAGCGCAATGAATCACGCCGGAGCGAGAAACTGCCGCGGCGATCGGCGGCGTGATAACTTTCCGTCGGTGCGACTCGGGACGTGCATCGCGCTCGAGCTCGCCGTCGTGGCAGGCGCCGCGGGCGGCGTGTGGCTCGCCACGTCGCGCGGCGGTGACATCGCCGGGGCGTACGTCCATGGCCGCGAAGCCGCCGCCGCGACCGCCGCGTACCCGCCCGCGCCGGCGGTCGTGCCGCTCGAGCGCGCCGAGCTCGCGATCGCGCCGCGGGGGCACAGCGCCGCGGACAGCGTGTTCGGCGCGCCCGATCCGGACCTGCTCGCGCCGCTCGCCGCCACGCCGGTGACCCGGATCAAGCTCAACCGCGGCGGCTCGTCGCTGTCGCTGCGGATCGACTTCGCGTCGGGCGCGCGCGCCGCGTTCAAGCCGGTGCAGATCCATCCCCAGTCCGATCCGCGCCGCGAGATCGCCGCGTACCGCATCGATCGCCTGCTCGGTGTGGGCCACGTGCCGCCGGCGCGCAGCGCGGAGTTTGCGGTCGACGACCTGATCGCGGCGGCCGACCCGGCGATCCGCGACCACGCCGCGTCGCGGATCGGCGACGAGACGATCGCCAGGGACGGCAAGCTGCGCGGCGAGGTGTCGTGGTGGGTCCCCGAGATCAAGCGGGTCCGGATCGGCGGCCGCTACGTCGACGAGCCGGAAGGCGAGGCGCTGTGGACCGAGTACCTCCAGGCCGGCGCGGCGATGCCCGGCGAGCTCCGGCCGATGCTCGCGCAGCTCGCCACCGTGATCGTGTTCGACGTCGTGATCGACAACTCGGATCGCTGGAGCGGCAACAACACCCAGGGCTCGCCCGACGATCGCATCCTGTACTTCATGGACAACACGCTCTCGTTCTCGCTGTACACGCGCGGCCACGCGGCGAACCTGTCCCGGCTCCACCGGATCCAGGTGTTTCCACGCGGGCTGATCGGCAGGCTCCGCTCGCTGACCGCCGAGGCGATCGCCGCGGCGCTCGGCGGCGATGACGACCTGCTCGGCCCGCTGCTGACCGGCCCCGAGATCGACGCAGTGCTGTCTCGCCGCGACCACATTCTGGAGTATGTTGATCGTTTGATTCTCGAGCTCGGCGATGACGCCGTGCTGGCCCTGCCATGACCCCCTGTCCAGCCTGCGACAAGCCCGTCGACCCGCTGCGCTCGCGCTTCGTCAGCGTGCGCGAGGGCAAGGTCGTCGCGTACTGCTCGGCCGAGTGCCTGGCGGGCGCGCGGCCGCCGGTGCCCGCGGCGCCGGTGCCGCGGCCGGCGAAGGCAGCCGCCGCCGTCGCCGCCCCGGCCCCGGCCGTGTCGCCCGCGACCGGCGTGCCGACGCGGATCTCGACCCCGCCGGCCGGAGTTCCAGCGCGGGCCGCCACGCCGGCGACCGCTGTCCCGGCGACCGCTGTCCCGGCAACCGCTGTCCCGGCGACCGGCGACGCGGTCGGCCCGCCGCGGCCGGTCACCCCCGCGCCCGGCGTGCCGATCACCGCCGACAGCGGGCCGGTGATCGAGATCCTCCACGAGCCGGCCTCGGGCGTGGTCACCAGCGCGCGCGACGCGCGCGACGCACGCACCGAGCCCCGCGCGCGGCACCCCGACGAGATCCCGATCGCGGCGTTCTGGTCCGCCGACAAGGCGCGATCCGATGTGGCCGAGGCGGCGGAGGCGCCGGCCGACCCCACGGCAGCGCCCGCCGATCGTGCCGATCGCGACGCCGGGCGGGCCGCACCCGGTGACGCCGCGGCCATCGCGCCGAACTCGCCGGACGCGGGGTTGCCGGCCGCCGCGCGCCGCGGCCGAGCCGATCGCGATGCCGGGCGGGCCGCACGCGGTGACGCCGCGGCCATCGCGCCGACCTCGCCGGACGCGGTGTTGCCGGCGGCACCGCGCCGCAGCCGCCTGCCGCTGCTGCTCCTGATCCTGGTGCTGCTCGGAGGCGGCGGCTTCCTGCTGTACTACTACCTCGTGGCCAGCGGCCTGGCCTCGGCGACGCGGCTGCCGGTCGCGCCGTCCGCGCCGGTTGCAGCGATGGTGGCGCCGGCGCCGGTTGCCGGCATCGGGTCGCTGCCGCCCGCCGCCGTGGCCGAGCCTCTCGCGGTCGTCGCCGTGCCGGTCGTGCCCGCCGTCATCGATGCCGGCGATGCGGTCGGCAGCGCGCGCCGGGCGCTCGCGGGCGACCTCGCCGCGACCTCGCCGCGGGTGCGGCGGCTCGCCGCGGCGGCGCTCGCCCGGACCCGGGACGCGGCGGCGTGCGCGCTGCTCGCGATCCAGATCGGCGGCGGCGCGCCCGGCGATGATCCGGGGACCAGCGACATCGCGCGGCTCGACCTGGCGTACGCGCTCGCGCGCAGCGGCGACCGGCGCGGCGGCGATCTCCTGGCCCGCGCGCTCGGGGCGCCGCGGACCGACGTGCGCGACGAGGCGGCGCGGCTGCTCGCGCTGCTCGGTGATGCGCGCGCGGTCCCGCACCTGATCGACGTGCTCGCGGTCGACCAGCGGCGGCTCGGCGCCGCCGAGCACCTCGCCCATCTCGCCGAGCCCCACGGCCTCAAGGTCCTCGATCAGGTCCGCGCCGATCCGCGGGCCTCGGCCGACGACAAGGCGCGCGCGACCGTCGCCCTGGGCATCGCCGGGCGCGGCGATGTCGCCGGCGCGCTGCGCGACATGCTCGGCGATCCGCACTTCAACGCGTTCGCCGCCGCCGCGCTCGCCGAGCTCAAGGACGCCGCGGCGCGGCCGGTGCTCGAGCGCCAGCTCGCCTCGCCGCCGCTGCGCGTCCTGGCTGCCCGCGCGCTGCGCCGGCTCGATCCCGCGATCGACGCCCGGCCGCTGCTCCCGGCGCTGCTCGACGTGGTGCGCTCCGGCCGCGATATCGAGCGGATCCCGGCGGCCGAGGCCATCCTGCTGCTCGCCGGGCCCGCGGCCTGGTCGGCCTACGACTGAGCCCCGCCCGCTACGACGCGCGGATCCGCACGGCTGTGCGGCCGGCGATCGCGCAACTCTGGTCCGGGTTGCGCGCGCGGCCTCGCTGCGGCCTTCGCGACCTGGGAACCGGAATTGCACTCTCCTCGGTCATGCTTCTTCTCCTCCTCATCCTGTTGATCCTGGCGGGCCTCGGCGGCGGCTGGGGGTACTCGCGTTACGGCTATGGCAGCTGGTCACCCGCGGCGATCGTCGTGGTCGTCCTCGTGGTGCTCCTGCTCAGCGGTCGGTTGTAGAGCACGCCGTGATCGTCCCGACGCTGGCCCGATCGGCGGGCCCAGCGCGCCGTTGACCTGCGAGGGCTCGGCGCTTCCACCGGTCGGGCACATCCTCCAGAGACAGCGTTCTCCGTCCGGAGCTAGATAGCTGCGGACGGAGAGCCTGCAGCTCGGGACATCACGGCGCTGCTCGGTCGCGTCCAGATCCAGCGTCGCGGATACCCGTTCGGCGAATCAGCCGTGGCCATCGCCGCAGCGCTGGTACCGAATGGTCACGCCGCGCCGTGGGGCAGGGGCAGGCGAAGCGTGAACCGGGCGCCGCCGGCGGGGCGGTTGCACGCGGCGATCGCGCCGCCGTGGCGCTCGGCGATCCGGCGCGCGATCGGCAGGCCGAGGCCGAGGCCGGCGGCGTCGGCGGTCTTGGCCTGGCTGCCGCGCGCGAACGGCGTGAAGATCGCCTCGAGCTCGCCGGCCGCCAGGCCGCGGCCGGTGTCGTCGACGTGGATCTGGGCGGCCCCGTCGCCGAGCTCGACGGTGGCGGTGATCGAGCCGCCGCGCGGCGTGTAGCGGATCGCGTTGGCGACCAGGTTCGAGATCGCGGTGCTCAGCATGTCGGCGTCGCCGCGGACCCGGACGTCGCCATCGCAGCATGCCGCGAGCTCGACCCCGGCGGCGCGCGCGGCCGCCGCGTGCATCTCGGTGACGTCGTCGACCAGGCCCGCGAGCTCGACGTCGTCGGTGCACGGGCTACGCGCCGCGTCGGCCTGCGCGAACCGGAGCAGCGAGTCGGTGATCCGCGCCAGCCGGCGTAGCTCGTCGAGCGAGGTCCGCGCCGACTGCTCCCAGTCCTCGGGCGAGCGCGGCCGGCGCAGCGCGACCTCGAGCTCGCTGCACACGGCGGCGAGCGGCGTGCGCAGCTCGTGCGACGCGTCGGCGGCGAACATCGCCAGCGCGCGGTGCCCGCGCTCGAGCCGGTCGAGCGCGTCGTTGAGCGCGATCGCCAGGACGCGCAGCTCGTCGTCGTGCGCGGGCACGTCGATCCGGCGATCGAGGCTCTCGATCGTGAGGTCGCGCGCCGCGGCGATGATCCGGTCGACCGGCGCCAGCGCGCGCCGGCTCAGCCACAGCGCGCCCGCGATCGACAGCCCGAGGCCGATCGGCGCCGACACTGCCAGCGCGGTGAACACCTGGCGGCGGGTCTCGGCGTCGGCGACCGCCGCGTCGCCGCGTTCGATGACCTCCTCGATCCGGATCACGACGTACGCGGCGATCGTGAACAGCGCGAGCGACAGCGCCGCCGCCGCGACCATCCACAGCGCGACGCGGCCGCGCAACGATCGGGGCATCGCCCGGCGGATCGCGCTAGGCATCGCCGGGCTCGCGCGCGCGCAGGCGGTAGCCGACGCCGCGCACCGCGTCGATCACGATCGGCGCATCGCGCAGCTTCTTGCGCAGGTTGGCGATGTGGACGGACACCAGATTGGTCCCGGGCTCGAAGTGGTAGCCGAACACCTGGACCAGGATGTCGTCGCGGCGCAACAGCTCGCCCTTGCGGCGCAGGAACAGCGCGAGCAGGGCGTGCTCGCGAGGCGACAGCCGCACGCGCTGCGCGCCGACCGTGATGTCGAGCTCGATCGGATCGAGCACCAGGCCGTTGTACGACAGCGGGGCCCAGCGCGGGGCCGCAGCGCGGCGCAGCAGCGCGCGGAGCCGGGCGAGCAGCTCGGCGTACTCGAACGGCTTGACCAGGTAGTCGTCGGCGCCCTGCTCGAGCGCGTCGACCCGGGCCTTGACCCCGTCGCGCGCGGTCAGCACCAGCACCGGCGCGTTGACCCCGCGGCTGCGCAGCTGGACCAGGACCTCGGCGCCGTCGAGATCGGGCAGGCCGAGATCGAGCACGATCGCGTCGACGTCCTGGCGATCGAGCCGGCGCAGCGCGCCCTGGCCGCTGTCCACGGTGTCGACGGCGTAGCCGTCCTCGGTCAGGCCCTTGGCAAGCGAGGCCGACAGGGTGGGGTTATCCTCGACAATCAACAGCGCCACAAGACCGACAGTGTAACCGCTCCCGGGGGCAGCGTCCGCGATGGTCTGCTAGGAATCCACCACGAGAATGAGCCGGCCGCGTCGACGCCGTCGCGAACCTTGAGGTGCAGGGGATCGCCGTCGGGCAGGCCCTCCAGCCCGATCGCGGCTCGCCCCTGCTTGTACGCGGCGGCAATCGACGCGCCTTCGCGTAGGTGACCTGATCATGACGAGGACGCCAGCTGGACGCTTCAGCCACGGAGCCCGACCTCGCTCTCGCCGCGCGTGATCCCGACTGGCCGCCGTCCTCAACCAGCCATCGGGACGCCGAGCGCCGCGAGCGCGTCGGCCTTGTCGAGAACGTGTCGGACGAGGTCCGTCGCAGCCGCTGCCGCGAAGGGCTGTGCGCGGTCATTCTTGGTCCCGTCAGCCCAGTCGCAGATCGCCTTCACGAGCAGAACCGGCACGCGCTGTCGGAATGCAGCACCGTAGGCTCCGATCCCCTCCATCTCGCCTCCAAGGGCGGTCGGAAACCTGCGCACCAGCGCATCCCGGAAGTCGCGGTTGTTCACGAGCTTCGCGCCGGACAGCACCTGGCCGACGTGAAACGCGACCGACGAGGCATCGGCGCGCGGAAACGTCCAGCTCCGACCGTGCGCGTGGATCCTCTCGACGAGCGTCGCATCGGCTCGCAAGCTCTCGCCGCGCTCCTCGATTGAATCGGGCTTGAGCTTGATCATCTCGTAGCTCGTCACGTGCTGCCCCACCAGGACATCGCCGAGCCGTTGCTTCTTGGGCTGAAGACCGAACGCGAGACCGATGAGGATCACGAGGCTCGGACGCGTTTCCACGATGGCATCGTTGGTGGCGAGCTGTGCCGCGTTCGGGCTCTCGTTGCCCATGTCGCTCTGGAAGTGTGCGATCGCGTATTTTCCGAGCATCCCGATCGTGTAGGTCGCGAGCCCGAGACTTCCCACGACGAGCGCCATCTGACCCGGGAGCCGTCTCATGGCCGCATGGACTGCCGCGGTCTCGACGTTCGTCGCTGTTTCGACGAGCACCTGCACGCTCGCGAGAAGCTCCTTGATCTCTGCACTGGGCGCATCTCGCCGCTCCGGCGAAACTGGTACGATGGACGGCAACGCCGCGGAAGCGTCGCCTGCCAGCTCAGGGGAGGCCGATTCCTCGGCACTCAGCATCTTCCACAGGTCGCCGATTGATAGGGGCGACCACGTGGTGTCCGCCTGGTTCTGACGGGCTTCGACGAGGTGGTACCGCAGCGTGTCGCGGTCCGGCTCCTGATCGCGCAGCCACTCCAGTGCACGGATCGCTTCATTCGTGCCCGCATGCACGAGCATGTCCATCATCCGGCGACGAAGCCGCTCGAGATGATCCGGGAGAGTGAGCCTGCCACGAGGACCGCGGGCATCTTCGTCGGGTGGGTAGTGGCGTAACAAAGTCAGGTAGATCTCGGCCGCCGCCTGTTCGCCGAGTGTCGCGAACACGTCGTTCCGCATGTCCTCGCGGTGCGCCACGAGCGGCGTAAAGGCGTCGACGAACGCACGCTCCCTCTGCATACGCGCAATGACGACGGACCACTGCGTGGCGTCAACTGGAAGTATCACCCTGGCGGCTCGCGCGGCGCGCTCCGGGGCAGCATCGCGAAGCGTGGCGCGGGCGAGCTCGCGAGCTTGCTCGTTTCCCGCGCGAACGAGGATGTCGAGTGCATCCTCGAACGCGTCGTCGGCCAGCTCGGGTGCAATCATCAACAGCGGCGCATGCAGGGGTTGAGGAAGTGGATCCGGCAGCTCCGAAAGGACAGACACGTGGCCCTCGCGCTGGTTGTCGCGGCGAGCGACCCGGACGATCGTGGTGGCCAGCTCCTCGAAGGACGCGCAGCGGCGGATCAGCTCCGCACGCGGCGGCGCAGCGATCGATGGGAACGTCAGCGCGACGAGCACCGGGCACCAGCGACGCCATGCGGGCTCCGCGATCGCGTCGAGCAGCGCCGGGCGTGTGGCAGCGAGCAACTGCAATGCGGAGCGTGCTGCGACGGCACTCCACGGAAACTCGTTCGCAATGTCGAGCCACGCCAGATCCGGCGCCTCCACCCCCTGCACATAGCGCAGCCCTGCAAGCAGGATGCGTGCGCGATCGGAAGCCGCGAGCTTGGCCCATTCGGCGTTGTCGGCGATCGGCTTGGGAAGATGCTTGTTCCAGCGGTACACGAGCTCGACCCAGCCGCTCAGCTCGCCGGCCTCGATGCGCTCCAGCCAGGGGCTGACAATGGTCCAAACACTCGGCTCTGGTGGCTCATCATCGGGTTCGTCGGGTGCTGGTCGATTGACGTAGGTCCACCGCTCTGCAAGGTCCTTCGCACTTGCGGACCCAACCTCCACCGGATCGAGGAACGGCCGCAACGGGTCACGAAACGCGGGCACCTCGATCGAGACGACGGCATCCGCGGCCAACGGGTCCGTCGGATAGCCGTACCGCGAGTAGATCGCTGCGACGCACCGTCCGCACGCGCGCTGGATACTCTCGTCGGAAATGGATGCGAGGTCCGCAAGCCAGCGCACGTCATCCGGGCCGATCAGAGGCGGATCGAAAAATACCAACGCGGAACCGAGCTCCTCGTCTTCGTGGGTTAGCGAGATCAAGTCGCGCGCGATCAAGCTGCGGTCAGCGGGCGTGAGCGTGCGCTCGCCTCGATTGCGGTGCGAACCTTCGGCGTACCAGGCGCCGCGGTGACGCTTCAACCCGGGACGGATGATGCGGACGAGCGCTGCGCGCACGTCGTCGCGCTCGACGAACCGAACGGCGACATCGATGACGTCGTGTTGCGCACGCTGCAGATCGTAACTGGCGCGACCTTCGATCGACTCGACCCACTCGAGCGCGAGTAGAATGTCATCGGGCTGTAGCGCGGCAGGAAGCTCCTCGATGAAGCGCTGATAGCTACCGAGGTAGTCGTCGCGTTGCGGAATTGTGAGATGCCAGAACATGGTGCCTGCATCGATGTGATCCGGCCAGAGAAACGAAAGAATGCTGCCGCGAATGCTGTCGTTGGGGTCCGGCTCGAAACCAGCGGCCAGTAGCCCGATGAACGCCTCGCGGACTCGCTCGCCACCCAGCTGCGCGAGCGCGTTCGCCGCAACCTCGCGCGCCTGCAATTCATTGCCTCCATCGACGACCACGGCGATGAGGTTGTCGATCACGTCGGTGACGCTGCATGCCAACGCGATATGCATCGCGGCTCGCCGAACGATGATGTTCGCGTTCCGATCGGTGATGTACGGCCTCAGCTGAGGCGCGAGGTCTGGATGGGCGAGCTTCTGATAGTCCCAGCGGTAGTTGCCGTCGAGGGCTTCGTACCTCGCCATGCGATCGAGCAGAGCGCGGACAAGCTGTGCCCGGGCTTCCGATGACACCGCAGCACCATCGCTGTGAAGCAGGACCTCAGGGTCTCGTTCGACGAGTCGGTCGAACAGAGCCGGCACGAAGGTCGCGTGCCAGGCGGCGACCTCGCGCAGAGGTCCCGCGACTCGTCCGAGCCCTTGCGGGAAGTACAGTCGTTCCGCGGCATCGGTAGTGACACGATGCTGCGCGAGGTACCACGCCGCCAGGAACTCGCGATAGCCTTGGTGGCTCCAGCCGTACGACGTCGCCGACCGTGCGGTGAACAGTGCCGTCCCCGCGAGCACATCTTCCACACCGCGGAGATCGACGGAGTAACTCGCGTCGGGAAGTTCCTCAACGACACCGGCGACGAGCTTGGCAGGCAAGGCGCCCGTGTCGGCGCTGTCGCCACGAACGATCGTTTGTCGGTTCGTGAACGTGCTCGCAGCGGCAAGGCGGGCGGCGATCGCGCGACGTTGATACACGTCCGGGTTGCGGCGATTGCGGCCACGCTGGAGCGCACCTTCTTCGGAGCACAGGATCAGCATGCCCTCGTCGAACAATCGCGCCTTCGAATGGGGGAGCGCCCCTTCGAGGGCGAACATCGCGAGGAGGAAGCGTAGTGAGAGTGGCCGGATCGCGAGCGACATCGCGTCCCGCTCGCGTAGCTCACGCACGAAGTCCTCGCCCTCGATGCCGTGATCGTTTGCAGCGGCGATGACATCGATGCGTCGCAGGGGAAGCAGCTCGTAGATAGGCAGCCTCTCGCCATCAAAGCGCTGCTGGAGCCGTGCTTCGAGATCTGGGGGCCACTCCAGCGTTCGGCACGTGATCCGGATCCGGACGCGTGAGACGCCGAGCTTGTCGATCGAGTCGACGAGATCTGAAGCCAACGCCGGATTGCGCGCGAGCCCCTCGTCGAGCGCGTCGAAGAAGAGATAGATCGGCGACGCGTTCGTCACGCATGCGCGTTCAATAGTGCGATAAAGCGCGTCGGGTCCGTTCGTGCGAGAGAGATCGGCGAGTGCCGCATGACGGCCATCGTCGATAAGTCGCTGGACCTCCTGCTGGACGACGGTGGACTTGCCGATGCCGGGCTCGCCGAGCAGCACCAGACATGGCACCTCGGTGAGTCGATCGAGTGCGACGATATCGTGGACGTGTCGGCCGTACTCGGTCTCCGGATCCACGAGGAAGCCGTCGTCGGCCAGCGAGTACGACCCGTCTCGCGCGCACCAGAAGCGGCGCCAGGTGTGGACGACAGGTACGTTCCCGGCTGCCTCCCGTGGTGGCTCGGGTGTCATCTGCGATGGTGTTCTCGTGATCAGGTCGCGAAGCCGTTTGCGCGCACGGTGAACGGCGGTGCGTATCGCGTCTGTCGACCACGCTGCAAGGCCGGTGGCGTCTCGCCTGCGATTGATCGACCGCAGCGCGTCATCTCGATCGAGCCGACCTGCAAGCACGTCGACGATCGGGGCCTGCCACTCGGGCAGCTCGCTCGCGAACCGCCGCAGCAGATCGAGATCGTCGAGAACCGCAGCGAGTGTGTCGCGAGGATCGACGGATGCTTCGATCGACTCGGGCTCGATGCCCGTACGACCGCGATTCGCCATCGCGCGGCATTCGTCGATCACGATCCGCCGCGCGATCACCGACAGGTACGCTGCGAGTCCTGGATGCTTCAGGACGCGTGCAGGCGTGAAGTAGTCGGCAGGGAGCGTCCACAGCTTCCAGCGCAGCATCGAGTGGAGGTCATCGGCATCGATGAACGGTCCGAGCGCAGGGCCGGCGCGGCGAGACGCGCGCTCCGCGACGGCTGCCAGGAGTTGCGCGACCGGTGACATCGGAACCGTGGTGAGCAGCTGGAATGCGAGCTTGTTCGCGCGGGCGTCGGCGGCTGCGGTTCCGGCGTTGGCCAACGCGAGTTGGATCATCTCCTCACTCAGAGATGTTCCCAGCAACTCGCTTGCGCCCGTCAGCGACATGCGGACGTCCTCACGCCGCTGGAGCGGCCCCACGAGCCGAGAGCCAAGCTCGCGGGTCGCGCGTGCTGCCGCTTCGGCCAGGGCTGCCAAATGTCCTTGAATTACCAAGGGTTCAGAAGAAGAAAAAGCTGTCACGATGTGTTCGTCTGGGCCGTTTCCAGATCAGGAGCTGACCATGAAGCCTACGACAACCGTCGCCGATTTCATTCGCAGGGGCAGAGAAGCCGGCCACGACGCACTCGGGATCGCGCACGACCCCGAAGCGATCGTGGCGATGGCGGCGGTCCACCGCGAGACATTCCTGCGCGATCGGAGCGAACGGTCGCTGCGGCGGTGGCGCGAGTTGGTCGCGGAGGTCGCCGCGTCACACGACGGTGATAAGGCCATCGGACGCTGGCTGGGTGTCGAGTACATCCGGCTCGGCCGTGCGTTCAAGGCGGCCGCAGTCAATGATCCGACGCTGCTCTCGGACGCGGCACGCTGGGTCGTGGTGCTCGGTTCGGGCGAGCGAGACGAGATCATGAGTCGCTTCGATCTCGATCTCATGGCACCTCTCAAAGCGGCAGGGGCGGTGTCGCGAGGCTGAGCCGGCCAGCAGCCGCGGGGTGTTGGTACATCTGCGCGACGTACGCGAAGGTCAGCGTCAGAGCCGCATGATCATCGAGTGGGAGATACTCGCCGGCCTGGAACCCCATGTCCTCGTAGAGGTGCCGCACGCGAGCGTCGTATGGATCGTTGCGCACGGCGAGGATCGCTGTCGAGCGCAACGCGAACACCGCGGTGTGCAGGAGCCGACCGACGAGCAGCGAGTTGCCGATGCTGGGGCCACTCTTGCCGAAGATCGAATCGTCGGCGCGTGCGGCGCCCTTCGTCGCGACGAGCAGCACGTCGGCAACATTGTTCGCATCGATCGCGACGCCCACGTTGAGGCGCGGGTGACCGTGCCAGGTGCCGACGTACAGGCAACCCGTCGGGTCCTGGAACGTGGTCAACGCGTCGATGTCACGATCGAGATCACCGCCGAGGAATCCGACCACGTGCTTCTGCAGCGCCGTCTCGAGCGCGAGGTACGGGTCGCCGCCCGGAACGGGCATGTTCAGGAGCGATGAAGCCTTCATGCCTGGGAGCATGCTTCATCATCGTATCGCGGTCTGACACTCGCCGCGAGTAGCTTCGAGTCATCCCGCGCTTGCCGGATAGCGCGCGCGTGCCGCGTTCAGCTCCGCACTACTTGCGCGACGAGGTCCTTCAATTCGATCGCGCGCGCGTGGTCGACGATCCCCATGAGATTCGATGACGCCGATGTCTCTCGTCTGGCATCGCGGAACAAGCTGCACTGAGGGTCGGCAGGGCTCACAGCGCGCCTTCGAGCACGAGCTCGCGCGTCAGCTCCTGATCGAGCTCGTGCGCGGCGCGCGATCCGGCGGCCGCCGCCACGGTCGCGCCGTGCTCGCGCATCATCAGGTCGCCGGCCGCGTAGATGCCCGGCACCGAGGTCTGGAGCTCGTCGGTGTGGACCAGATCGCGGGCGTCGAGCCGGAGCCCGAGCGAGTCGACGAGCGACCGCACGAGCGAGGTCTGGTACTGCGGCGGGCGCACGAACAGGACGTCGCGCGGGACCTCGGCGCCGTCGACGAGGCGCACCGCCGCGAGCCGGTCGCGTTCGATGCGCAGCTCGGCGATCGGGCGCGGCTCGACGCGGATCCGGGCGCGGCGCAGCTCGCCGGCGAGCGCGGCATCGAGCTCGAACGCGCCGTTGGTGAAGATCACGAGGTCGCGGGTCCAGGCGCGCAGCAGCAGCGCCCAGTCCGCCGCGCCGGTGCTGGGCGCGAGATAGCCGAACGCGCGATCGCGGAGCTCCCAGCCGTGGCAGTACGGGCACTGGAACACGCTCGTGCCCCACAGCGCGCGATAGCCCGGGATGTCCGGCAGCTGATCGACCAGCCCGACCGCGAGCAGGACCCTCCGGACCACGGCCGAGCTCGTGCGCCCGACGACGGCGAATCGCTGAACTTCGCGACGGATCGCCGCGACCCGATCGTCGTCGCGGAGCTCGAAGGTGTCGTAGGCGGCCAGCTGATCCAGCGCGAGCCGGCGGAGCTCGGCCGGAGGCGTGCCGTCCTGGGTCACGTAGCCTCGCACCTCGGTGGCGGCGGCGTTGCGCGGTGGCCAGGCATCGAACAGCACGACGCGCTTGCGCGCACGGCACAGCGCCAGCGCCCCGGCGAGCCCGGCCGGTCCGCCTCCGATCACCGCGACGTCGTAGGTCATCCGTTGATCGGATGCACGCGGCGTGCCCTGCGCGGGCGGATCACGGCTCGAGGCGCCAGCCGGGCGTCGTGATCAGGCGCGAGGTCCGCCTGGAAAACGCGTAGCTCCATACCCACTGCCAGAACACCGCGATCCGGTTGCGGAACCCGACGAGGTAGAAGATGTGGACCACCAGCCAGGCGAGCCATGCGAGGTAGCCGTTCAGGTGGATCCGGCGGGTCTGCGCGATCGCGCGATGCTTGCCGATCGTCGCCATCATCCCCTTGTCCCGGTAACGGAACGGCTCGCGCGGCCTGCCGCGCAGGGTCGCGACGATGTTGCGTGCGGCGGCCTGGCCCGCCTGGATCGCCACGGGGGCGAGGCCGGGCGCGAGCTGGCCCGGCGCGAGCTCGACGTGGGCGACGTCGCCGACCGCGAACACCTCGGGGTGGCCGGGCACCGACAGGTCGGCGTCGACGATGATGCGCCCGGCGCGATCGACCGGCAGATCGGCGTGCTGCGCGAGGCCCGAGGCCTGCACGCCCGCCGCCCACAGCACGGTCCTGGCCGGGATCCGGCGGCCGTTCGCGATCACGCCGTCCGCGTCGATGTGCTCGACCGGCGACGACGTCAGGATCTCGACCCGGAGGTTCTCGAGATCGCGCGCGGCACCCTGCGCGAGGTCGTCGGCGAACTGGCCGAGCAGCCGCGGGCCGGCCTCGACCAGGATCACGCGCGCGCGCGCCGGATCGATGCGGCGAAAGTCCTTGCGAAGGACGGTGTTGCGCAGCTCGGCAATCGCCCCCGCGAGCTCGACGCCGGTCGGCCCGCCGCCGACCACGACGAAGGTCAGGAGCGCGGCGCGCGGCGCGTCGTCGACCTCGTTCTCGGCGAGCTCGAACGCGCCCAGGATCCGGCGCCGCATCTCCGTGGCCTGCTCGAGGGTCTTGAGGCCCGGGGCGTGGGGCTCCCACTCCGGGTGCCCGAAGTAGCTGTGGTGCGAGCCGGTCGCGAGGATCAGGAAGTCGTACGCGATCCGGCGCTCGCCGCCGGCGACCCAGCGCTGCGCGAGATCGATCTGATCGACGGCGCCGAGGTGGACCTCGACGTTGCGGGCGTGCTCGAACTGCGCGCGGATCGGCACCGCGATGTCGGCGGAGTTGAGGCCCGCGGTCGCGACCTGGTAGAGCAGCGGCTGGAACAGGTGGTGGTTGCGGCGATCGATGACGGTGACGTGGACGTCGCGGTGCCGGGCGAGCGACTTCGCGGCCTCGAGCCCGGCGAAGCCGCACCCGATGATCACGACGTGGGTCGTGCCGGGCGGCGCGAGGACGAGCGGCGCGGGTGATGGGGTACCGGCGGCGGCCATGCGGTCAAGGTAGCGCCAAGCCCGGCGGCACCAAGCCGCGATCCGGTCACCGGACGCGGCCGTTCTCGCTCGACGCGCCGGCGCGTGACCGCGGCGCACGCGCGGATCCGCACGCTGTTCCACGCGATCAGCGGAACCACGGTCTCAGCGACACCGCGCGGGCGCGCGTCGAGCCCGCTGATCGATCACGCACTCGCGGGGCGCTCACTCGTGGGGCCGTCCGTCGTAGCGCGCTCACTCGTAGGGCAGCCGGAACGTCGTGATCTCGAGCGCCGCGCCCGACCACGCGATCCGGCCCGGCCCCTCGTCCGTGGCGGCGAGATCGCGGACGCGCGGCGATGCCACGACGGTGAGATCGGCGGTGCGGATGATGTCGATCCGCTCGCCGTAGGGATCCGGGACGGCGAGCCACGCGCCGTCGGGCGACGCTGCCGCGCCATCGCTGGCGGCGTTGAACCAGCCACCCATGCGGTTCCAGCCGGCCCTGCCGGCGAGCGTGCGGGCATCGAACACCATCGTGCCGACGTCGCACAGCACCGCGACGATCAGCGGCCGCGCGCCGGGCACGAACGTGACACGGCCGGCCGCGGCCTTTGGCACGGCAACCGACAGGACGCTGCCGGCGGGATCGACGCGGACCACGTAGCCCACGCGCTCACGGTTCACGTCGGTGCAGACGACGTGCATGAACACGGCGTCATCGCCGGTCACCGCACCGGGGCTCGGCGTGCACTCGTCGCCGACGGACAGCCGCGCGGTGGCCGCCGCGATCCGCGGGTCCGTGGCGGGCGCGGGCGCCTTGGGGTCCCGGCCTCCGGCGCGCATCACGATCGGCAGACAGGCGCCGCCGAGCTCGACGCCGGGTCCGCCGCCGCGAGCCTGGCAGCGCGCATCCGGTGCGTCGAACGCGACCAGCGGAGGAGCACTCGGCGGCACGGGAGCTCGCGAGCACGCCGCGGACATGCCAAGCACGGGAGCGACGACGAGCACGGTGGAACGCACGCCGCGAGCTTCCCCCGAACCTCGCGCGGATCAAAGCGGCTGGCACGGGTTGCCTCCTGCAGGTGCACCGCAGCCCACCGGCCGGGCGGGAAGCGCCCGCCGGCGCGCCGCGGGCTCCGACGCCAGCGCTCCGGCGCCCTACGAATTACCACGGACCGGTGCAGGACCGTGCGGCCTCGCGTGGCTCGGATTACGGCGGCGGCTCGGGGGTGAACAGCTCGAGCGCGGCCGCGGCCGGCGCGCCGCCGCCGAGCAGCACCTGATCGTTGGGCAGGGCGATGGCGAACCCGCCGCTGCGCGGCAGGATCGGCAGCGTCGCGATCCGTGCCAGGCTCCGGACGTCGAGCACCTCGGCGGTGGCGATCGGGGCGCCGCCTGCATCGGTGCCGCCGGCGATCACGACGTGGCGCGAGGTCGCGGCGAGCGCCGGGTGCGACCGCAGGGTCGCGAGCGCGCCGGGGATCACGGTGACCACGCCGGTCTTGCCGTCGATCACCAGCGCGTCGTGCCCCGAGGCCGGATCGGCACCGCCGAACACGGCGATCCGGCCGTCGGGCAGCGCGGTCGCGGCGACATCGTCACCCCGGGGCGGCGACGCCAGGCTGTCGAACGCCTCGCCGCGGAACCGCAGCACCGACTCGCCGGCGAACACCGCCGTCGGGTTGCCATCGCCGGGGCTGACTCCCGCGCCGGCGGCGGGCAGGGCGGGGATGCCGCTGCGCTCCGCGAGCGTGCCGGACCTGAGCTCGAGCGCCGGCGTGCCGGTGACGAGGTAGCGCTCGGCGGCGATCGGCACCAGCAGCTGCCGGGTGCGCGCGTGGCTCGGCTGGTCGGCCAGCGTGGCGAACGAGCCGCTGGGCGCCGCGGTGGTGTCGAACCGCCACAGCGTCCCGGTCGGGTTGCCGTCGGGGCCGGTGCCGCCGAACAGGTACACGCCGCCGCCGGCGCCGGCCGCCATCGCCAGCCCGGCGCGCGCCCCGGGCAGCGGGACGCCGGCGATCAGCGAGTGATCGAACGCGTTGTACACCGCGATCTCCGTGGTCGGCGCGCCGCCGGGGTCGCGGCCCCCGGCCAGCACCGCGCCGTAGCTGATCGCGGTGGCCGAGACCTCGCTGCGTGGCCCGGGCAGCGCCGCCGGGGCGATCGCGATCGAGCCCGGCGGCGCGATGTAGACCACGACGTGGGCGTTGATCGCCGCGACCGGGAACCTCGGCGACTGGCCGCACGCGATCCGCGCGCCGGCGGCGTCGAAGCCCTCGACGATCAGCGCGCCGGTGGCGTCACCGGCATCGAGCTCGAGCGCGAGATCGAAGCCGGACGCGGTGCGCATCGCCTCGACCACCTGGTGCGGCTCGGTGATCGTCAGCCGGAGCCGCTGCACGGCGTCGAGCAGGTGCGAGCCCGGCGCGGTCACGAGATCGACTCCGATGGTGCCGGTCGTCCCGGCGCAGGCGGAGGCGCACAGCGCCAGTGTCAGCGCGGCGAGCGGCCTCACCCGATCTGCTCCTCGAGCAGGCCCTCGAGCAGGCGATCGAGCTGCTGCCGCGTGACGTGGGCGATCTGCAGCGTCTTGCGCCGCGAGCTCGCGCCGGCGATCACGGCGATGTCGCCGCGCGAGATGCCGAGCCGCCGCGCGAGCAGCTCGACCACCGCGGCGTTGGCCTCGCCGTCGACCGGCGGCGCCGTCACCGCGATCTTGAGCCGGCCGTCGTGCATCGGGCCGATCCTGGCCCGCGAGGCGCGCGGTTGCACCAGGATATCGACGGTGATCGCCATCGCTACTTGCCGCCGCGGCCGAGCTCGCGCGCGCGCTTGGTCGCGGTCTCGACCGCGTTGATCAGCGTGGTTCGCAGCCCGCCCTGCTCGAGCGTGTGCAGCCCCGCGATCGCCGTGCCGCCCGGCGAGGTCACCATGTCCTTGAGCCGGCCCGGGTGCTCGTCGGTCTCGAGCAACATCTTGGCCGAGCCCATCAGGGTCTGCGCCGCGAGCAGCTGGGCGTTGCGCCGCGACAGCCCGACCTTGACGCCGGCGTCGGACAGCGCCTCGATGATCAAGAAGATGTAGGCCGGGCCCGAGCCCGACAGCCCGGTGACCGCGTCGAGGTGGTGCTCGTCGAGCACGACGCTGATCCCGACCGCGTCGAACATCGCCTTGGCGGTGGCGAGGTCCGCCGCGCTCGCGTGCTTGCCTGCCGAGATCCCGGTCGCCCCGGCGCCGACCAGCGCGGGCGTGTTCGGCATCGTCCGCACCACGCGCACGCCGTCACCGACCAGGGCCTCGATGGTCTCGGTGTCGACGCCGGCCGCGATCGACAGCACGAGCGTGCCGGGCCGGAGCTCGGCGCCGACCTCGCGCAGCACCTTGTCGAGGATCTGCGGCTTGACGCTGAGCACGACCAGCCCGCAGCCGCGCGCGACCTCCCGGTTGTCGGTGGTGACCGAGATGCCGTAGGTCAGCGCCAGCTCGTCGAGCCGCTCGCGCCGCGGTCCGGACGCGGTGATCCGGCCGGCCGGGATGTGGTCGCCGCGGACCAGGCCGCGAATGAGCGCCTCGGCCATGTTGCCGGCGCCGATGAATCCGATCGTGTGGCTGGCAAGGATCGACAAGGCTCATGGTGTAGCACGGCACGTCCGGTGCTACGCTCGCGGGCGCGCCGCTCGCGCACGACCCTCCACGGCCGGCCCATGCCCCGGCCGCACGGCGAGGGCAAAGGGGAGCCCACTCCTCGAGCGAAGTCCGCTGTCGTCTTCTCTCACCGCGTGGTGATGCATGGGATCTCCGCGTGGTGTCGAGAGGAAGACATGACCAAGAAACGCGACTTCAAGCGCCGTGTGCGACAGCGCCAGCTGCGCACCGGCGAGAGCTACGTGACCGCGCGCCGCCACGTGCTGGCCAGCCGCCCGGACGCGCCGGCCGATGCCGAGGACACCGAGGCCGTCACCGAGGCCGTCACCGAGGCCGTCACCGCGGCCGTCACCGCCCCCGTGCCGGCGGGCGAGGCCGCCACCGACGAGCCGGCGCCGCCACCCGCGGATGCGGCCCGCGAGGCGATCGCCGCCGATGCGCCGGCCATGACCCCCGGGGCGCCGGAGCCGGCCGCTGCGCCGCCGCGGCCCGAAGGTCCGATCTCGGTCGTCGAGCTCGTCGATGTCTCGGACGCGGCCCGGCGCTTCGGCCTGCTGTGCCGCGTGGT
Source organism: Kofleriaceae bacterium (assembly GCA_036403075.1). GTDB lineage: Bacteria > Myxococcota_A > Polyangia > Haliangiales > Haliangiaceae > JABFXX01. Next base: position 6,313 of record DASWRS010000129.1, on the reverse strand, counting down.
GATGTTCCCATCGCTCGCCGAGCGCGTCCCGCCCGCCCGCGTGCTCGGCCGGCTGCGCGACCTGCTGGTCGGCACGATCGGCGATCCGGAGACCTCGCGGCTGTCGGCGGTGGCGCTGACCGGGGACAAGCCCGAGCCGCGCCGGCGGCCGGTGCCGAACCTCGAGGCGCTGCGCCGGCTGCTACAGCGCGCGCGGGCAGGGCTGGGCGGGACGCTCGAGGACGGCACGCTCGCGTTTCACGTCACCGATGGCGATGGCATGGTCCCGGTCCTGTGCGCGCTGTCGGTGCAGGACACCACGATCGAGCTGTCGGTGATCGACGAGCTGGTGCCGGAGCGCTGGGAGCCGCTCCAGCCGCTGGTCCCCGGGCTCGGGGAGCACAGGCCGGGCGGCGCCCTCGAGCACGCGCTCGCGCTGGTGGGGTCGCTGCCGCGGCTGTTCGTCGTCCACGATGGCCGGCGCCACGTGGTGACGCACGACCGGTTCGTGATCGGGCGCGGCGAGGACACCGACCTCGCGATCAAGGACGGCATGGTGTCGCGCGAGCACGCCGCGGTGCTCCGTCGCAACCGCGCCTACTACCTCACGGACCTCGGCTCGGCCCACGGCATCTTTCACAAGGGCATGCAGATCGACCACAAGCGGATCGACGAGGGCGATGTGTTCGAGATCGCCGGCCACCGCATCGCCTTCACGTTCCGCGACGAGTAGCCCGGCTACGCGTAGCGCAGCCAGGCGGCGATGTCGGCGAGCGCGGCGACCTCGTCGATCGCGCCGGCGTCGATCGCGGCCCTGGGCATGCCGTAGATCACCGACGTCGCCTGATCCTGCGCCAGGGTCTTGCCGTCGGCGCGCTTGATCGCGAGCGCGCCGGCGGCGCCGTCCTTGCCCATGCCGGTCATCACGACGGCGAGCGCGCGGCGACCGTAGATCCGCGCCGCGGACATCATCGTGACATCTGCCGCGGGCCGGCAGCCGTTGACCATCGGTCCGTCGGTCAAGACCACCGCGCCGCGATCGTCGAACTCGAGGTGGCGATCGCCCGGCGCGATCAACACCGATCCGGCGCTCGGCCGGTCACCGGGGCAAGCCTCGTGCACCGAGACGCGGCTGGCGGCGTCGAGCCGCTCGGCGAGCGGCGCGGTGAACCCGGCCGGCATGTGCTGCACGATCACGATCGCGAGCCGCAGATCGGGCGGCAGCGCCGGCAACAGCTCCGACAGCGCCGCCGGGCCGCCGGTCGAGATCCCGATCACGCACAGCCGCGGCAGGCCCGGCGACGCCGCCGGCATCGCCGTCCACGACGACGACGATCCGGGGGACGCGCGCAGCGCGGTGAACGAGCCCGACGGCCGGCTCGGCGGCACCGCGGGGGCGGCGCGCGGCCGGGCCTGGGCCGCGGCGATGAGCTTCCTGCTGAGCTCGTCGGCGATCCGCGTCAGGTCGACCGAGACCTCGCCGTCGGGCTTGGTCAGGAAGTCGACCGCGCCCGCGGCGAGCGCGTCGAACGTCTCCTTGGCGCCCTGCCGGGTGTGGGCCGAGAACATCACGACCGGCGTCGGGCGCTGCTGCATCACCAGCCGCACGGCCTCGGCGCCGGTCATCCCCGGCATGTTGAAGTCCATCGTGACCACGTCGGGGGCGAGCCGCACGATCTGGGCGACCGCCTCGCCGCCGTCCTTGGCCTGGCCGACGATCTCGAACGGCCCGCCGGCGAGGGCCCGGGCGATCGCCGCGCGCATGAACAGCGAGTCGTCGACGATCAGCACGCGGATCTTGCGAAACGCCGGGCCGGTGGTCATGCGTCCTCCGCGATCGCGTCCCCGACCGCGTCTCCGACCGCGTCTCCGACCGCGTCGACGATCGCCTCGACGACGTAGCCGGTGACCGGCTCCGCGACGCCCTTGAGCTCGAGGCCGGGGAGCTCGCGGGCCTGGATGCGCGTGCCGAGCGCGGCGCGGGTCGACCCGCTGACCAGCACGGCGCCGGGCGGGCACCGGCTCTCGTAGCGGTTGGCGTGGTTCACGGTGTCGCCGATCACCGTGTAGTCGCGGCGCACCACGCGCGAGCCGAGATCGCCGCGCACCACCGGGCCGGTGTTGATGCCGATCCGCATCGCCAGCGCCGGCGACCGGCCGTGGTTGAACCCCGGCATCGCGGCCTGCATCGCCAGCCCGGCGCGGACGGCGCGCTCGGCCGACGGTGGCCGGCCGCGGACCTCGTCGAACACCGCCATGATCGCGTCGCCGATGAACTTGTCGATGTCGCCGCCGTGGTGCTTGACGATCGGGCACATCACGTCGAAGTAGTCGTTGAGCAGCGCGATCAGCTCGGCCGGCGACAGCGCGGCCGACAGCGGCGTGAACCCGACGAGGTCGGAGAACATCACGCTGACCGTACGCTCGTCGGCGCGAAACGCCAGCGCCTCGCCGCGCGCGGCGCGGTCCTCGGCGGCGGCGCGCGCGCCATCGGAGATGAACAGCGACGAGGCCTGCTTGTAGGCGATCAGCCGGCGCTCGGCGAGCGTGCGCTCGACCAGCGCGATGCACTTGTCCTGCGAGAACGGCTTGACCAGGTAGGCCGACGCGCCGGCCGCGCGCATCTGCGCCATGTCGCGCCGCGAGTCGCGCGCGGTCAGCATGATCACCGGGATCTGGCGCAGCTCGGGATCGCGGCGCAGCGCGTGGACCAGCTCGAACCCGGTCATCACCGGCATCTCGTAGTCGCTGACCACGAGCGCGGGCCGGAGCGCCTGGGCCCGGTCGAGCGCGATCCGTCCGTTCTCGGCGGTCGCGACCTCGAAGCCCTGGCGCGCGAGGCAATCGGCGACGTAGTGGCGCTGCGCCGGCGAGTCGTCGACCACCAGGATGCGCTCGCGCGACGCCGGCAGCGAGCCCAGCACCAGCGCGCGCACCCGGGTCGATAGCTCCTCGGGGATCACCGGCTTGACCAGGTAGTCGTCGGCGCCGGCGTCGAACCCGCGCTCGAGGTCGGCGGCCTCGCCCAGCGACGAGCAGATCAGCACCGGGACCCGCGCGGTCGCCGGGTCGGACTTGAGCGCCTTGCACACGCCGTAGCCGTCGACTAGCGGCATCTCGACGTCGGTGATCACCAGGTCGGGGCCGAGCGCGCGGGCCAGCGCGATCGCCTCGGCGCCGTCCACCGCCGACCGGACCTCGTAGCCGTCGTCCTCGAGCAGCGGCACGGTGTGGCGGTGGATCAGCGGCGAGTCGTCGGCGAGCAGGATCAGCTTCTTGGCGCGGGTGGTGGCGCCGAGCACGTCGAGCACGTCGGCGTCGCTGAACGGCACGAGCAGGAAGCCGTCGGCGTCGACCTGGTGCGCGATCCGGCGGTCGGCCGGGCCGAGGCCGACGACCACGGCGGCGATCGGCGTGGCGGCGCGGCGCAGCAGCGCGACCGCGGCATCGAGCGAGCGATCCGGCAGCCGGCGCGGCAGCAGAACGGCGCGCGGCGCCAGCTCGGGCAGCCGGCGCTCGAGCTCGGCGATCGAGCCGACCTCGGTCACCGTGATCCCGAGCGGCTCGAGCGGCCGCCGCGCGAGCGCGCCGAGCACCGGCTCGTCGCTGACCAGGACGACGTTCACGCGCGGCCTCCCGGAGGCTCGCCGCCGCCGCCGCCGGCACCACCTGCGCGGTCCGCGCCGGGTCGCTCGGGCGCGTGGCCGAGCAGCTTGCGCACGGTGCGCAGCAGCATCGCGCGGTCGTGCGGCTTGGTGATGTACTCGTCGATCCCGGCGTCGAACCCGCGCACCCGATCGATCCGTTCGCCCATGCTGGTGACCATGACGATCGGCGTGTCGGCGTAGCCAGGCAGGGCGCGCAGCGCGCGGGTCAGCTCGTAGCCGTCGAGCCTGGGCATCACCACGTCGGTCGAGACCAGGTCGAACCGCCGGCCGCGCGCGAGCTCGAGGCCGTGGTGGCCATCGATCGCGACCGTGACGGTGTAGCCGGCGTCGGCCAGGAGCCGGCGCAGCGACTCGCGGACGGTGTCGGAGTCCTCGACCAGCAGGATCTGGGCGCCGCGGGCGGCGGCGGTTCGCGCCCCCGGGCCGGGCGACGCCAGCGCAGACGCGGACGCCGAGGCCGAGGCCGGATCGAGCGCGCGGCGGATGATCGCCGGCACGTCGAGGATCAGCGCGACCCGGTCGCCGAGCAGCGTCGCGCCCGCCGCACACGGCACGCCGGCGAGCAGCGGGCCGAGCGACTTGATCACGATCTCGCGCTTGCCGATCAGGTGATCGCACGCCAGCGCGTAGATCTCGTGGCCGGGGCCGGTGTGCTCGACCAGCACGAGGTGGATCTGGCCGCCGCTGCCATCGTCGAGCCCGAGCACGATGTCGAGCCGGATCAGCGGCACGTGGCGGCCGCGCACCACGCAGACCTCGCGATCGCCGATCCGCTCGATCTCGCGGGGCTCGATCACGAGCACGCGCTTGACCACGTCGAGCGGGATCGCGAAGGTCTCGCCACCGGCCCGCGCGACGATGACCTGGATGATCGCGAGCGTCAGCGGCAGCTTCAACACGAACACGCTCCCTGTGCCTGGGGTGGACTCGACGTCGATCGTGCCCTTGAGCTGGGCGACGATGGCCTGGCGCACGACGTCCATGCCGACGCCGCGGCCCGAGACCTCGCTGACCTGGGCCGCGGTGGAGAATCCGGCGCGGAAGATCAGGTCGCGCGCGGCGGCATCGTCCATCGCCTCGGCCTGGGCCGGCGACACCAGCCCGCGCTCGACCGCCCGGGCGCGCAGCCGCGCCGGATCGAGCCCGCGGCCGTCGTCGCTGACCCGGATCTCGACCTGGTTGCCGCGATGTGCCGCGGCGATCCGGATCACGCCCTCGGCGGGCTTGCCGGCGGCGGCGCGGGCGTCGGGCGGCTCGATCCCGTGGTCGACCGCATTGCGCACCAGGTGCATCAGGGGCTCGTCGAGCGCCTCGACCAGCAGCTTGTCGAGCTCGGTGTCCTCGCCATCGAGCTCGAGCCGCGCGCGCTTGCCCAGGGCGGCCGCCAGGTCGCGCACGGTGCGGACGTGCTTGCGGAACACGCCGGCGACCGAGACCATGCGCAGCCGCATCACCTGATCGCGCAGCTCGTCGGAGATCGCGTCGAGCCGGTCGGTGCCGCGATCGAGATCGCCGGTGACGTCGGCGAGCACGCGCTCGATCCGGGACAGCTCGTCGCCGAGCTGCTCGAGCCCGTGAGCGCGGCCGGCGCCCGCGCCTCCGCCTCCGCCTCCGCCTCCGGCCACGGCGCCGGCTACCCGGCCGCGCGCGGCCCGGCGCGCCACGCCGCGGTCGGCGGCGAGCTCGACGGTGATCGAGCCGAGCGACTGGACCGCGCCGCGCAGGCCGTCGCGGCCGAGCACGAGCTCGCCGACGAGGTTGAGCAGGCGATCGAGCTTGTCGAAGTCGACGCGGATCGTCTGGCGCGCGAGGTCACCGGCGGGTGCGCCGCTGCGACCGGCCGCCCCCGACGTGGCGGCGGCTGCGGCAGCTGCTGCCGCCGCTGCGAGCGGCCCCGCTGCGGCCGCCGCGCCGGGGTTACGCAGCCGCGCGATCGCCGGTGCGGGATCGAGATCGACGCTGCGGCCGGCGCGCGCCTGATCGAGCATGTCACGTAGCGCGTCGAGCGCGGCGAGCAGGGCGTCGACCACCGGGCCATCGACTGCGCGGCCGGCATCGCGGATCTGGCCGACCAGGTCCTCGGCGGCATGCGCCAGCTGGTTGATCGGCACCAGCCCGACCATCGCCGAGCTGCCCTTGACCGTGTGGAGGTCGCGGAACACGTCGCGCAGCAGCTCGGTGTCGCCCGGCCGGCGCTCGACCTCGACCAGCTTGCCGGCGAGCGCGGCGATCCGCTCGGTCGCCTCGTCGAAGAACAGCTCGATCATGTCGTCGTCGACGGCCGGCGTCCACGCGAACCCGGCGGCCGCCCCCGCCGCCGCGGTTGCGCCGCCTGCGGTCGCCGCGGCATTGATCGCCGCGGCTGTGGTCGCCGCGGCTGTGGTCGCCGGATCACCGGCGCCGCGTGGTGCGCCGGCGGGATCGGATTCGCCGGCCGCGATGCTCGCGTCATGGTGGCCGGTAGCGCGAGGCTCGGCGGCCGCGAACGCCGCGATGATCGCATCGCGCTCGCCGGCGACGCGAGGCTCGGTGGCCGCCCGCCATGCGCCGGGCGAAGCCGGCTCTCCGGCCTCGAGCGCGCGGCGCCGCTCGTCGAGCGGCAGCCCTTCGACCCGCGCGCCCGAGCGGTCGGCGGTCGCAAGCTGGGCCAGCGCATCGCGCAGGGT
>DASWRS010000128.1:0-1923 GCA_036403075.1 Kofleriaceae bacterium | reverse complement strand
GTCCTTCGCCGGCCGGTCGCGGAGATGGCACGGGCTTCCGATCGCAATACGGCCGTTAACAGACGAGCGAGTGGCCCAGACCCGCGACGCCAGCGCGCGTGTCGGCGCTCTGCAGGACCCGCGTGCATGCACGACCAGCTGGGCGGCCACCAGGACGCGGGAGGCGGGCGCCGGCGGCGACGACCAGGCTGCGCAGGCGCCCGGGCGCGGAGGCCGGCGGCGACGGCGCCTACGGCACGCCCGTCACAGCTCGAGCGCGGCGAGGACGCTGGCGGCGACGGTGCGGGCGTCGTAGAGCTCGACGACGCGCGCGCGTGCCGCGGCCGCGAGGTTCGCGATCAGCGCCGGCGAGGTGGCCAGCAGCAGCATCGCCTTGGCGAGCGCTGCCGCGTCGCGGACCGGGACGATCAGGCCGCTGTCGCCGTCGATGACGGTGTCGCGGCAGCCCGGGGCGTCGGTGGTGATCACGGCGCGCTGCATGCTCATGGCCTCGAGCACCGAGCGCGGGGTGCCCTCGCGGTACGACGGCAGCACGAGGACGTGGGCGGCGGCCAGGTGCGGCCGCACGTCGTCCGGGGCGCCGAGGTACTCGACGGTGCCGTCGGCGATCAGCGCGTCGAGCTCGCCGCGGGTCAGGCTCTCGGGGTTGGGATCGAGCCAGCCGGCGATGCGGAACCGCGCCGCGGGCACACGCGCGCGGACGGTGCGGGCCGCCGCCACGAGCTCGTGGATGCCCTTGTCGCGGAGCAGCCGGCCGAGGAACAGGAACACCGGCGGGCCGGACGGGAGCGGCGATGCGGTGTAGTGCGCGAGGTCAACGCCGCTGCCGCGCACGATCGCAGTCCGCGCGCCGGCCGGCAGCGCCCCGAGCCGTGCGAGCTCGTCGCGGTCGTCGGTGTTCTGGAAGATGACGACCTGGCACTGGGCAAGGCCGGCGCGGTACAGGCGGCGCGCGATCGCACCGACGAGGCGCTGCCGGCGCGATCGCGGCGTCGCCAGCGGAGTCGCCAGCGCGGAACCGATGCCGGTGATCATCGCCGCGCGGCGCGGGACGCCGGCGATCCGTGCCGCGAGGCTGCCGTAGATCACGGGCTTGATCGTGTAGCCGAGCACGAGCTCGGGGCGCAGCGCCCGTAGCCGGAGCGCCAGCGCCGCGAGGGTCCGCGCGTCCGCCACCGGATCGATCCCGGCTCGCTCGAGCGCGATCGGCTCGAACCGGACACCCAGCGCGGCGATCTGGGCCTCGACGGCCGCATCCCGGGCGCGGACCGCCTCGCTGGCATCGGCGCTCCCCCCGGCCGACCCGGCCGACCCCGCGGACCCCGCGGACCCCGCGGGAACGCCGGGCGCGGTGCGGGGCGCCATCACCGTGACCTCGTGGCCGCGCGCAACCATCGCGGATAGCAGCGGGCCTCGAAAGCTGATCACCGACGGGAGGAATCCGCCGATCACGACAACGCGCGTCACAATGCTTGCGCGGCAGTGTGGCACGGGTGCGAGGCGACAGGTCCGCGCACCATGCTGCAGCTGTGCGAAGCGACACACGCTCGCGAGGCGACGCGGCGGCGTGACCCGACGCGCGCTCGCGGGGCGACACCGCCGCGGACGAGCCGGTGGCGAAGCCGTCAGGGGCGCGCGCGGATGGCGTCGATCACGCGATCCTGGTCGCGGGGACCGAGGGCCGAGCCGCTCGGCAGGCAGATGCCGTCGCGGAACAGCTGCTCGGCCACGTGGCCGCGGAAGCTGGGGGCGCCGGCGAAGGCGGGCTGGAGGTGCAGCGGCTTCCACACCGGCCGCGCCTCGATGTCGAGGGTGGCCAGCCGGTCGATCACGTCGTCGCGGGTCTCGCCCGCCGTGTCGGGATCGATCGTCGCGCAGGTCAGCCAGAAGGTCGCGCGGCCGAAGCTGGCCTCCGGCATGAAG
>DASWRS010000127.1:0-4772 GCA_036403075.1 Kofleriaceae bacterium | reverse complement strand
TCGAGCCACGACAGCGAGCGCCGGATGGTCTCGAACAGCTGGTCGATCTCGCGGGCGTGGAAGTTGTCGTTGAGCCGGTAGCGCGCGGTGCGGCTCCCGGCGCCGAACACCACCGCGCCGCGCCAGAACCGCTGGCCGATGAACGCGTCGTGGTGGGCCGGGGTCGGCAGGTCGAACGCGAACGCGTAGCCGGTGGCGCGCGGGTGCTGCACCAGGTGGGGATAGGCCCGCGCGATCTGCGCGAGCCGGGGCTGGACCAGTTTCTCGAGCCGCTCGGCGTTGTGCGGCGTCGACACCATGTCGGCGTGGATCCGGCCGCGGACCAGCGACGCGTTGTGGGCGCTCGCCGGCTCGGGATCGGCGAACCGCGACATCACCACGCCGACCTGGGCGCGCTTGGCGAACGTCACCGCGTCGGGGTAGTCGGGCTGGCCGCGCGCGTTGAGCAGCCGGAACCGCGCGTGCCAGGCGAACGGCCCGCCGAGCCCGAACCCGACCTGGACCTCGTCGAACACGAGGAAGGTCTGGTGGAACCGCGTGACCAGCCGCAGCGCGCGGAAGAACCGCTCGGTCGCGTAGCGGTCGCCGCCCTCGCTCTGCATCGGCTCGATCATCACGCAGAAGTACTCGCCGGTCGCGAGCGCCTCGGCGACCTGGGCGAGCGCGTCGACCTCGGCCGCGAGCAGCGGATCATCCTTGGCGTCGCCGAACCGGGCGCGCAGCTCGGCGGCGTCGCCGGTCGCGGCCGCGGCGTAGAACCCGCTCGGCGCGGCCGGCTCGTCGCCCGGCGTGGTCCACAGCGGGAACGGCGCGAACCGGCACTGGTAGCCGGCGAGCTCGAACGGCGCGCGCTTGCTCGGCGAGTGGGTCGCGTGCAGCGCGAGCAGGGTCCGGCCGTGGAAGCTGCCGTCGAACGCCAGCACCCGGGTCGCGGCCTTGCGCGGGCAGTTGATCCGGCACAGCGCCATCGCCTTCTCGTTGGCCTCGGCGCCCGACGCCACGAACGTGACGTGCGGCAGGCCCGGGACCAGCTGGCGCAGCACCTGGGCGTACTCGGCCGCGGCCCAGGTCTCGCCGATCGCGGTGTCGTCGTTGTACACCAGCGTGTCGGCGAGCTCGCCCTCGACGTAGGCCCGCACGACCGGATCCTCGGCGAAGCCGCCGACCACGGTCGCGGTCTGGCTCATGCCGTCGAGCACGACCAGCGGCCGGGCGTCGATCGACACCATCCACGGGCCGACCGAGCGCAGGTGATCGAACACCGGCGGCTTCTTCTCGCGCGGCACGCGGTCGCCGGCGTAGAGCCGGGCGAGCAGCGCCGCCGACTCGGGCAAGGCGCCGCCGGGCGGCCGGCGGATCTGCATCGGCCGCGGCAGGTCGATCAGGTGGCGCCCGGCCTCGGCCGCCTCCTCCTCGGCGTGGTGGCGCTCGAGCCGGTCGAGGTCGTACGCCGGCAGGAGCCCCGCGAGCTGCGGGTGCGCGGTGACCGCGCCGAGCGGGTTCTCGAGCACGGCGACCGGCGAGGTCACGTTGCGCGCCGCCCACGCGCCGGTCGGACGGTGGTTGCCGCTGTGACCGACCCCGCCGAACGGCAGCCGGGGGCTCGCCAGGTTGGTCGAGCGGTTGCGGTTGAGGATGCCCGAGCGGGTCCGGGCGTAGACATGCTCGAACCGCGCCGCCGAGCCGGTGAACACGGCGTTGGCGAAGCCGTACGCGCTGGCGTCGATCACCGCGATCGCCTCGTCGTCGCTGTCGACGACCTCGACGCACAGATCGGGGCCGAACACCTCGACGTCGGTGTAGCCGGGCACGTGGTGGACGCCATCGGGCAGCCGGTGCAGCGACGCGGTGCGGTAGCAGCCGCCGGGGAGCCGCCGGCCGGGCACGATCGGCTCGGCGCCGGCCCGGCGCGCGACCTCGAGCGCGGCCTCGACCTTGGCGAGCGCGGCCTGGTTGACCAGCGGCCCGGCGAACACCGACGGGTCGTCGGGGTGGCCGAACCGGAGCTCGCGGACCACCGCGGCGAGCGCGGCGACGAAGCGGTCGGCGAGCTTTCGGTGGACCAGCACGCGCTCGGTCCCGGTGCAGCGCTGGCCGGCGGACAGGTAGCCGCCGACCACGACCTCGTGGACCGCCTGGCGCAGCGCGCAATCGTCGAGCACGACGCAGGTGTTCTTGCCGCCGAGCTCGAGCGCGACCAGGAGCTCGGGCCGGTCGAGCGCGGCCGCGAGGATCCGCCGGCCGACTGCCCAGCTGCCGGTGAAGCACAGCCCGCGCACGGCCCGGTGCTCGACCAGCGCGGCACCGACCTCGCCGGTGCCGATCACCACGTTGATCACCCCGGGTGGGAGCTCGGCAGCCTGGATCGCCTCGGCGTAGCGCTGCCCGCACAAAGGTGTGACGTCGCTGGGCTTGATCACCACCGTGTTGCCGGCGAGCAGCGCCGGGATCGCGGGGGCATGACATAGATGAAGCGGAAAGTTGAACGGACCGATCACCCCGCACACCCCCAGCGGCTGGAACCGCAGGTGCTCCCCGGGTGCGACCTGACGCCCGGTCGCCTCGCTCACCACCCCGGCCCGCGCCAGGTCGAAGCGGTGGATCAGGGTCTGGATCTCGGTCCGGGCCTCGGCCCGCAGCTTGCCGGTCTCGAGCACGATGGCCTCGGCCAGGGCGTCGGCGCGCGCCACGATGGCCTGGCGGAATCGCTCCAGGATGCCCCCCCGTTCGGCGAGGGTCAGGCGCGCCCACGCCGGCTGGGCGGCGGCGGCCGCCGCGCAGGCGTCCCCCACCGCGGCCGCCGACGTCCCGGTCTCGAACACCACCGCCCCATCGGCGGCCGGATTCCGGGACACCAGGGCCTGTCCGGACGGCGCAATGAACGCGCCGTTGATGAAGTTTCCGAGCGCTTGCACCGCCGAAGTACACCGCCCGCCCCCCGGGGGGTCAAGTCATGCGGTTCTAGGGCCCGCAGTGCCTGGGCTAATTCCTGAGAACTGTGCTATTTAGGCCGCGCGGATGCCCTCGTTGGTGTTCTTGGCCGGCCCTATCGCTGGGCGTCGCTACAAGCTTGCGGACGGCGAATACGTCATCGGGCGGCGCTCCGATTGCCAGATCTTTGTGCCCGACATGCGCGTGTCGCGGCAGCACGCGCGGCTGTGGAAGACCGGCGAGTCGTGGGAGATCGAAGATCTCGGATCGAACAACGGCACGTTCGTCAACGGGGTCAAGGTCCAGACCGCGACGCAGATCCGGCACGACGACGAGATCCTGATCGCCAACAACCGGATCCGGGTCGAGACCCGCGAGAGCGCGCCCGACACCAAGCCGCCGGGCGACAACCCCGCGGTCACGATCGTCAACGTCAGCGGCACCGAGTCGCTGATCCGCAGCCGCGACGACTCGAGCTCGGGCCGGCTGCCGATCGTCAGCTCCGGCATCCTCAGCGTCGCCGATCAGCGCGCGGTCCGCCTGCTCGAGCGCAAGCTCGACGCCCTGACCCAGATCCTCCACGCGACCGCGGCGAGCGACACCTCCGAGGCGCTGGTCCAGAAGCTGGTCGATGCGCTGCTCGAGCTGTTTCCGCAGGCCGAGGACGTCGGCGTGCTGGTCGAGGACGAGCGCACCGGCGAGCTCAAGGTCCAGGCCCAGCGCCACCGGCGCCAGACCTTCGGCGGCGACCTCAAGGTCCCCGGCACGATCATCCAGCACGTGATCAGCGATCGCCGCGGCGTCCTGCTCGGCGAGACCGCCGACGAGAACGACGAGGGCGTCGGGACGCGGATGGGCGCGCCGCTGATCTTCCACGGCGTCCACTACGGCGTGGTCTACGTCGAGAGCAAGCACGCCGGGTTTCGCCAGGAGGACGTCGATCTGCTCCAGACCGTGGCGACCCAGACCGGCCTGGCGATGCACGCCACCCGGGTCGCCGCCCAGCTCGCCCGCCGCGAGAAGCTCGAGCGCGACCTCCGGGTCGCCCGCCAGATCCAGCGCAGCCTCCTGCCCGCCAACGTGCCCCAGGTCGTCGGCCTCGAGTTCGCCGTGCACTACGAGCCGGCGTACCAGATCGGCGGCGACTTCTACGACTTCATCTGGCACGACCCGTCGCACCTGGGCCTCGCGGTGGGCGACGTCGCGGGCAAGGCGATCAGCGCGGCGCTCTACATGGCGCGGCTGACCTCCGAGCTCCGGTCGCGCGCCGCGATCGCCCGGACCCCGGCGCGCCTGCTCCGGCGGGTCAACCAGGAGATCGCGCAGCTCGGCGATGACGGCATGTTCGCCACGCTGGTCTACTGCATCTACGATCTCGAGAACCGGAGCCTGGTGTTCACCAACGCCGGCCACTGCGTGCCGCTCTTGCGCCGGGGCGATCGCGTGTTCCCGCTCCAGGCCGAGCGCGCCCACACCCCGCCGCTCGGCGTCACCCCCGAGCTCGAGGCCGGCGAGGCCCGGGTCCAGCTCCACTCCGGCGACATGCTGATCATGGTGTCCGACGGCATCCTCGAGGCGCGCGACGCCCGCGGCAACGAATACGGCCTGTCCCGGCTGTCCCGCCGGATCCGGACCGCCCGCGGCAAGGTCGATGATGTGGTCAAGGCGATCCTCGCCGACATCGACAGCCACTGCGGCGAGCAGGGCCAGCAGGGCGACGACATGACACTGGTCGCGATGTCGATCGATCAGCGCCGGGCCAAGCGAAAAATCACGACATTCCCAGGAGTTCTGCCCGGCGGGGGCGGCCCGACGCGGCTGACCACCGAGGGCGGCACCGA
>DASWRS010000126.1:0-14009 GCA_036403075.1 Kofleriaceae bacterium | reverse complement strand
GACGAGCTGCGCCGCCAGCTCGCCCGCGCCGCGGTGGTCGAGGTCCCGGACGCCGATCTACGGCTCCAGGCGTTCCTGTCGCCGAGCCGGATCTTCGCGTCGGTCGAGCAGTCTGCGTCGGTGTTCGAGCCAGATCCGTTCGACGTCGAGACCATCCACGAACGGGCGCGGACCGCGTTCAAGCAGATGGTCGACCGCGCCACCACGCCGTCGCAGCACGTCAACCGCGGCCGGATGCTGCTCGTCCTTGGAGGCTCCGGATCCGGCAAGACGCACCTGCTGCGGGGCTTCCGGCAGCACGTCCACGAGTACGGCCGCGGCTTTGTCGCGTACGCGCAGCTCCACTCGAGCTCGGACGACTACGCCCGCTACCTCCTGCAGCACGTGGTGCACTCGCTCGCGCAGCCCTACGCCGGCCCATCCGGCGAGCGGACGGGGCTCCACGAGCTGGCGAGCGGACTGCCGCGGCTGGTCGGGGGCGCGCTGCAGGCCCGGGTAGCCCGGCTGGTCGACGAGGACTGGGACAGCCCGGACACCCTCGCCGACCACGTCAACCACCTCGTCGACGACCTGCTCGAGCAACCCGACCTCGCGAGCTTCGATCCCGACCTGCTACGTGTGCTGCTGTACGCGCTGTATCCGCAGCACAGCACCACGTCGCGGGTCTACAAGTACCTGCTGTGCGAGAACATGAACGCGCACGACCGGCGCAGGATCGGCGACGTGGTCCCGCGCACCGACAAGGGTGACCCGGTGTGGATGATCCGCCAGCTCGCCAGGCTGGCGTTCGTGACCCAGCAGGCGGCGCTGGTCTTGATGGTCGACCAGGCCGAGCTCGCCGGGTTCGAGGCGTCGTCAATCGTGGCGTTCCGGCGCGCGGTCGACACGCTGAACAGCATCGTCAGCGAGGTGCCGTCCGCGATCGCCGTCATCGCCTGCCTGTCCGACCTGTACACCAAGGCCCGCAGCGAGCTCACCAAATCCGCGCTCGACCGGCTCGAGAGCGATCCACCGCTCGAGAGGCTCGAGCTCAATCGCTCGTATCCGGAGATCCAGGCGCTCGTGGGTCGCCGCCTGGCATGGCTGTTTGCCGAAGCCGGCGCGGTATATCGGCCGGAGACCCCGGTTTACCCGATCCCCGAGGCCGACCTGAAGAGGTTCTCGGGCGTGCGAACTCGCACCGTCCTCGAGTGGTGCCACCAGTTCCAGGCCCAGTGCGCGGCGGCTGGTCGCATCGTCGAGGTCGAGGACCAGCACGGGATCGAGGAGCCCGCGCCGGCCGGTCCGCTCGACCTCGATCAGATCGCGGCGGCGTGGAACGATGCCAAGCACGCGCAGAACATCGAGGTTCCCGACGATGACGAGGAGATCCTCGCCATCGTCGGTGCGGCCGCGCGGGCGTGCGCCGACGAGACCGGCCTGACACTGATCACGCCGCCGCGCAAGAATGGCGTGCTACGCGTGACGCTCGGTGGTTCGACCGAGACCGCGGAGCTCGCGATCGCGGTCACCAATCGCGGCTACCAGCGCGGCGCGTTTGGCACGCAGGTCGAGTCCCTGCGCAAAACATCGAGTGGCGTGGTGCCCGTCGCGGTGCGCACGCTGGAGTTCCCGCGTGGAGAGGCATGCGACAACGCCATCGCGAAGCTGCTCAAGGCCGGCGGCCGGCGGGCGTACGTCGACGCATCGACACTGCGTACGCTGGTCGCGTTCCAGCGGTTCCGGCCGGCGTTTGCGGAGACCCGGATTGCAGCCTGGCGGCGACGTGATCGACCGATCTCGACGCTGCCTCCGATGGCGCACATCTTCGACCTCGACCGGCTCCGACCCGTGGCCGCGGAGGCCGCGGTTGCGGGCACCGACCAGCGAGCCACGACCGTGGACGCGTCGACGCGGGTCTCCGGCCACGACGCGTCCCAGGCCGGCGTAGCCTCGCCGGTCCCTGACCGGAGGCGACCTGCGACCGCTCCTGCGCAGCCAGCCGTTCGCGAGACCCCGGATGTGGACGCGCTGGAGATCACTGGCGAGCATGCGACCGTACCGCCGGTGGCTCCGCAGCCATCGCCGACAGCGTCGTCGCGATCGTCCGCCCAGGTCGCCCGCCCTGCGAAGGAGGTGCCGGCCGATTCCGGCACGCCGACCGTCCGCGACCTGCCACGGCTCCTGCAGATCGGCATCACCGCGGGGCTCCGGACCGAGCCCCGCACCATCGAGCTCGACTCGCTGCTGCGCCACACCGGGATCCTCGGCAGCCCGGGCAGCGGCAAGACCACGCTCGCGCTGAACCTGATCGAGCAGGTCCTCGAGCGTGACGTCTCCGTGGTGCTCGTCGATCGCAAAGGCGATCTCGCCGGGTACGCCAAGCCCGACTGGTGGCAGGCGACGTCCGATCCCGTGCGCGCCCGCCGGCTCGCCGACCGGATCGACGTCCGGCTGTTCACGCCCGGAACGCGCGGCGGTCGCCCGCTGTCGCTCTCGGCCGTGCCCGATCTCGAGCAGATCCCCGAGCACGAGCGGGATCGCATGGTGCAGTACGCAGCCAACGCGCTGGGCGCGATGATGCGGCTCGGCGACGCCGGGAACGGAAGCGCTCGGCGCGCGATCCTGACGCAGGCGATCGCCCTGCTCGCCCGCCGCCGCAGCCGCGGCGGCCTGCTCGACCTGGTCGCGATGCTCGAGGACCGCGACGACGAGCTCATCGATCTCGCGGGTCGCTACGACGACCGTCTGTTCAGGCGGCTCGTGCAGGACCTCGAAACCGTTCGGCTGAGCGACGCCGATCTGTTCGATCCCGCCGCCGAGGCGCTGACCGCCGAGACGCTGCTCGGCCGCACCGCAAGCGGCAAGATCCCGCTGACCATCGTGAGCACGCGGTTCCTCGGCGATGTCGAGCGGATCCAGTCGTGGGTCGCGCACCTGATCGCCTGCCTCAGCCGGTACGCCGCCAAGGCGCCGAGCCCCGAGCTCCGCACGGTGTTCATGATCGACGAGGCGGATCTGTTCATGCCGGCGGGTGCTGCCAAGCCGCCCTCGAAGGAGCCGCTCCAGGACCTGCTGCGACGGGCGCGCGCTGCGGGTCTGGGCGTCGTGCTCGCCTCGCAGAGCCCGGCGGACTTCGACTATCGCAGCCGCGAGCAGATCAACACCTGGTTCCTCGGCCGGATCGCCGACAAGCGCTCGATCGACAAGATGAAGCCGCTGTTCGAGCATCGACCCGCCGTCGGTAGCAAGCTGGGCACGCTCGAGGCCGGCCGGTTCGTGCTGCTGCAGGAGGGCGGCGCCATGGACATCGAGCGCACCCCTTCGCTGCTGCGGACCGAGCAGCTGTCCGAGGGCGAGCTGATGGCGCTCGCCGCGCGTGCGACTCGACGGTGACGCTCTGCCGAGCGCGCGCTCGCCGGCTCCGGGAGCGCACGGCTCGTGACGCCGACGGTACCGGCGGTGACCCGCGGCTCTCCGAGTGCCGCGGGCGCCGCGCGGCGCATCGGCTATACTGTCGAGGTGTGGGCGCGGGTCGACAAGATCGATCGGATCCGGCCGCAGCCCGGCGGCGGCGCGATCGTGCTGATCGAGGACGAGCGCAACGCCGCGGCGATGGCGCGCCTGCCGAGCCTGTCGACGCTGATCGCGACGGCGCGGGTGCTCGCCGCCCGCCGCGTGCTGGAGCTGCGTTACCGCGGCACCGGTGAGGTCCGCTACGCGGCCGCGAGCTCGCCGCCGATGTTCCTGGCCGAGGCGATCACGCGCGCCGGCGCGCACCTCACCGATCGCGCGGGTGACCGGATCACCTACCCCGCCGCTCCCGCGGGGATCTCGTCGACCATCGACCTCGCGTTCTCCGACCTCGCGCACCACATCCGGACCGGCATCGGCCAGGTGACGATCGCGCAGGCGCTGCGGACCACCGAGGAGCGCCGCCGCCGCGCGCCGATCGAGCTCGACGCCAACCCGGCCGCGTACTGGACTGCGGTGTTCGAGCTCACCGCGCTCGCCGGCGAGCTGTCGCGTCCGCGCGGCGGACGCTGGATCGATGTCCCCGAGACGCCGGTCCCGTTCGCGATCCGGCTCGCCAGCGGCGAGATAGCCAAGCCCGCCAAGCTCGCCCAGCGCATCGTCGCCGGCCAGGAGGCGCTCGAGTCACTCGCCGACCAGCCTCCTGGGTAGAGTGGAGATCTTGCGTACCGACGATCAGGTAGCGAACGCCGAGATCGTTCAAGGCAAGCAGAAATCGCCGCTCGCCTTCACTCAGCAAGCCGTGGCCGACCTGTTCCATGATTGAGTCCGAGCCGCAAGCGTTCGGTCGGGGATCGCCGGAGCTGCTTGAGCTGATGATACACGTCGCTCTCGTCCAGGAAGAGCTCTTCCGCGAGCCGAGCGGCGCGACGGCGGAGCAGCAGATCGTCCTCGAGCCATTGCCGCTGCTCCGGGGTCAGCCCTTCGATCTCCTCCGCGAACAAGGGATCGTGTGCCGCCAGATCAGCAATCGCACTCATGACGATCGCGAGCTTAGCACGTGCATGCAGGGTCGCTCGATCATGGCAACGGCTCGTGCACCGAGCTCGCCGGCACCTCGCCGGCGGCAGTGCCGCGTCAGCTCCACAGGACGCTCACCGGAGCCGCAAACAGGCGTTCGCCGAACGGCACCGGCGTCTCGCCATCGTAGAGCACCAGCCCCAGCTTGAACCGGCCGCCGCACGCGCCGGCGAGCTTGCGCAGCCCACCGAAGTCGGTTCCGGTGACCGTCGCCGATGCTTTGACCTCGATCCCGACGATCGCACCATCATCGCGTTCGAGGACGAGGTCGACCTCTTGCTGGTCCTTGTCGCGGTAGTGGTGAACGATCACCTCGCGCCCTGCCCAGCTGATGAGCTTGGCGACCTCCGAGAACACGAAGCTCTCGAGCAGCGCTCCCAGGGCTTCCCGGTCCGAGGACAGCCGCTCCGCCGTGAGGCCGCGAAGCGCCGCCAGGAGCCCGGTGTCCAGGAAGTGGAGCTTCGGGGTCTTGACCATTCGCTTGAGCCGGTTCGTGAACCAGGGCTCGACCCGACGCACGAGGTAGACCTGCTCGAGGATCCCGAGGTAACGCCGGGCGGTCTTGCCATCGAAGCCGAGCTGGCCGCCGAGCTCGGCGAAGTTGAGCAGCTGGCCGGCGTGATTGGCGAGCGCGCGCAGGAGCCGCGGCATCTCATCGAGGCGTTCCACCTCCGCGACGTCACGGACGTCTCGCATGATCACGGCGCGCGCATAGTCCTTCGCCCATTGCTGTCTGCGCGCCGGCGCGCGCGCGATCAGCTCGGGGTAGCCGCCCGCGAGCATGAGCTCGACGAGATCCGGTCCGACGACCGGGGCCGCGACCGACCCGAGCTTGCCGTCGAACGCGTGGTCGAGAAACTTCGGTCGTCGCCCCAGCAGCTCGGCGTGCGCCAGGGGAAGCAGCGTGATCACTTCCATGCGCCCCGCCAGGCTCTCCGAGACCCTGGGCAGCGCGAGCAGGTCCGCGGATCCGGTCAGCAGGAAGCGCCCCGGCCGCCGGTCCTGATCCACGGTGAGCTTGATCGCTCGCAGCAGCTCGGGTGCGCGCTGCACCTCGTCGAGAGAAGCGCGTTCGAGACCGCGCAGAAACCCTGACGGGTCGGAGCGCGCCGCCGCGAGGGCCGTTTCGTCGTCCAGCGTCAGGTAGCTGCGATGCCCCCCGATCAGGTAGCGCACCAGCGTGGTCTTGCCGCACTGGCGCGGCCCGTTGAGCAGCACCACGGGCGTGTCGCGCAGCGCCTGATGCACACGCATGAGCGCGAACCGCGGGTAGAACCTGTCGTCTCGTGCCATCGACGTTGTGACCCTGGAAGACCTTACACCGAGCACCGTCCAATCCGGAGGCAATGACCGTCCAATCCGGAGGCAATGACCGTCCAATCCGGAGGCAACGTCCGTCCAATCGGGAAGCAATGTCCGTCCAATCCGGAGGCGACGACCGTCCAATCCGGAGGCAACGTCCGTCCAATCGGGAAGCAACGTCCGTCCAATCGGGATCCTGCCGCCGCCCAGGCAGCACCGCAGACCAGCGCGCTCCGGCGATCGAGCCTGGCACCGGGCGCGGCTACCGGCGGCAGCTCGCCAGCTCGATCAGCCGCTGGCGCGCGGCTTCCCAGGTGGCCTCGTCGCTCGGCCACGATGGCCGGTCGCCGGCATCGCCCAGGGCGCGCGGCACGAGCTGGGCGGCGAGCTCGTCGGCCGCCGGGCGGTTGCAGGCGGCCGCGAGCTCGAGCAGCGCGTGGTCCTGGTAGCCGCGGCGCAGTGCGGCGAGCCGCAGGGTGGGCCGGCAGCCGGGGAGCGCCAGGACGCCGTCGAGGTTGCCGTGGTCCTCGCCGTCGTCGAAGCTGACCGGATCGGCGCGGGGGTCGAGCGACCGACCGGGCATCGGCGCGCCGCGGCGGTTGTGGCGATCGTGCCAGTAGAGCCCGTCCCAGACGTACCAGATCGGGATCTGCCAGCGCCAGGCGATCCAGCCCCAGGTCCGCATGCCGGGCGGCTCGGCGTCGAGCACCATGGCGCCGGCCCGCGGCGGTGCACCGTTGTACGTCCAGCGCGCGACGCGGTCGCCGGTGAGGTGAGCGGCGAGCGGCGAGATGTACAGATCGACGGTGTCGCCGTACTCCGGGTGCGGCTCGTCGGTGACGGCGAGGCGAAACCGGGGCGCGCCGCCGCCCGCCGCGCGCACGGCGTTGGCCAGCGCGCGCACCTGGAGCCGCCGGGCGGGGGTGCGCGGCTCGTCGATCGGGATCGCGAACGGGACCTGGCCGGTGCCGGCGAAGATCTCGACCCAGCGCCGGACCTGGTCGGCGGCCTCGGTGGGATCCTCGGAGATCCAGACCGGCACGTCGCGGAGCCCGGGGACGCCGGCGAGCCGGTCGCGCCGCGCCGGCCAGTCCTCGAGCTTGACGTCGGGCGACAGCAGGACGCCGTAGCTCGCGAACCGCGCGATGCACGCGTCCTCGTCGGCATGGGCCCACCCGATCTCGCGCGCGTCCTCGTAGGCCCAGACCCGGATCGGCAGCGGCGGCAGGGTCACCGGGGCGATGGTCAGCGCGACCGGGATCGTGCGGCCGGCGACGCCGAGCGTGCCCTCGACGACGCCCGGCGCGGCATCGCGCGCGACCTCGAGCTCGAAGTAGGCCGGGTCGGAGGCCGGGGCCGGCACCGGGCCCGGATCGAGCGTCAAGCCCTCGGCGTACCGGCCGGCGCCATGGCTGCCGCCGTACATCTCGGTCGACGGACGGCGGACCTCGAAGGCCTCGACGGCGTAGCCGCGGACCTGCACGCCCCGGCCGGGGAGCGCCAGGGTGACCGGCCCGCCTCCGGGATGAAGCACCTGCAGGCCGACGATCTCGCCGCGCGCGGCGACCAGGGCGACCCGCTTGCCGTCGAACCAGGGCGAGGACGCCGGCACCGGATCGGTGATCCGGAGTCGGGTCGATTCGCCGACGATCTGGAGCCCCGGCCCCGGATCGGGGTGCCGGCAGCCGGGCGAGATCGCACATGTGCCGGCCAGACACGCGCTTGCTAGCACCAGCGCTCTCACGCAGGACACACGTACCAGCGCCCCCACCGGGTTGCCAGGCCTACCATCGGACAACTATGGTGCGTCGTTGTGCTCACACCGATCGTAGCGTTTGCAAAGGACTGGCACGAGGATCCGACCTCGAACCATCACGTCCTGCGCGAGCTCGCGCGCACGCGCCGCGTGCTGTGGCTCAACTCGCTAGCAACCCGCACGCCGAAGCTGTCGTCGGGCCGCGACCTCGGCAAGATCAAGCGCAAGCTCGCCGAGTTCGCGCGCGGCCCCAAGAACGTCGAGAACGACCTGTGGGTGTTCACGCCGCTGGTCCTGCCGCTGCCGGGGAGCGCGGCCGCGCGCGCGGTGAACCGCCAGATCCTGCGCGCGACGATCCGGACGCTGCGGCTGCGCCTCGGGATCGGGCGCTTCGAGCTGTGGACGTTCCTGCCCAACACCGCGGACTACGTCGGCACGCTCGGCGAGGACCTGGCGGTGTACTACTGCGTCGACGAATGGTCGATGTTCTCGTACCTCGATCGCGACCAGACCGTGGCCGCCGAGCGCCGGCTGCTCGAGCGGGTCGACGCGGTGTTCGCGATCAACCACGCGCTCGCCGACGCCAAGCGCGCGGTCAACCGCGCCACGTTCGTGTCGCCGCACGGCGTGGATCACGCGCAGTTCGCCCGCGCGCTCGATCCGGCGCTGGCGGTGCCGGCCGACCTCGCCGCGCTGCCTGGGCCGCGCATCGGGTTCTACGGCACCTTGCGCGACTGGGTCGACTTCGCGCTGATCGCGCACATCGCGCGCGCCCGCCCGGCGTGGTCGATCGCGCTGATCGGCCAGGTGCTCTGCGACGTGTCGGCGGTGAGCGGGCTTCCCAACGTCCACCTGCTGGGCCAGAAGCGGCATGATGAGCTGCCCGCTTATTGCAGGGGCTTCGACGCCGGCATGATCCCGTACCGCATCGATGAACGCATGACCTTCGTCAACCCACTGAAGCTGCGCGAGTACCTGTCGGCCGGCGTGCCGGTCGTGTCGACGCCGGTGCCCGAGGTGGTGCGATATGCGCACCTGTGCCGGGTCGCCGACACGCCGGACGCGTTCGTGGCCGCGCTCGACGCCGCGCTCGCGGAGGCCAGCCCGGCCGCGCGCCGCGCGCGCTCGGAGGCGATGGCCAACGAGACCTGGTCGGCGCGCGTCGCCGAGGTGACGAGCAAGATCGCCGAGATCGCCCAGAGCAAGTCCCAGAGGAACCCCCAGAGGAGCCCCAGAGGAACTGATGAGTAACGCGAAATTCCGCGCCGGCATGGTCGGCGCAGGCAACATCTGCGAGTTCCACGTCGCCGCGGTCAAGAAGCTCGCGCCCGAGGTCGAGCTGATCGGCGTGACCGATCTCGATGCCGCGCGGGCCCAGGCCAACGCCGAGAAGTGGGGCACCACCGCCTACAAGGACCTCGACGCGCTGATCGCCGCGGGCGCCAACGTGATCCACGTGCTGACGCCGCCCGCCGCGCACGCGAAGGTCGCGACCGCGGCGCTCGAGCGCGGCTGCCACGTGCTGATCGAGAAGCCGGTCGCCGAGGACGCCGACGAGGGCCGCAAGATCGGCGCGCTCGCCAAGCAGAAGGGCCTGGTCGCCAGCGTCAACCACTCGCTGCTCTACGACCCGCAGGTCAAGCGCGCGCTCGACGCCGTCGCCGCCGGCGCGCTCGGCCAGGTGGTCTCGGTCGACATCCTGCGCGGCTCGGAGTACCCGCCGTACGAGGGTGGGCCGCTGCCGCCGTGGTACCGCGACGCCGGCTATCCGTTCCGCGACATCGGCGTGCACTGCCTGTACTTGCTCCAGGCGCTGCTCGGGCCGATCGAGGACGTCGAGGCCGAGTGGAGCTCGCTCGGCGGCGATCCGAACCTGGCGTTCGACGAGTGGCGCGCGATGGTGCGCTGCGCCCGCGGCCTGGGCCAGTTCCAGCTGACCTACAACACCCGGCCGATGCAGAGCCAGCTGATCATCCATGGCACCAAGAGCGTGCTGCGCGTCGACCTGTTCGCGATGTTCCACGGCAAGCGCTCGAACACGCCGCTGCCCAAGGCGGCCGAGCGGCTGGTCAACGCGTTCGTCGACTCGATCGGCCCGATGATCGACGTGCCGATCAACGTCTGGAAGTTCGTGCGCAAGGAGGTCCAGGCCTACCAGGGGCTGCGCGATCTGGTCACCGAGTTCTACCGCCGACTCGCGGCCGGCGAGCCACCGCCGGTCGCGGTCGACGACGCCGCACAGGTCGTGCACTGGGTCGAGAAGGTCGCGCGCGCCGCCGACGCCGAGCACAAGGCCCGGCTCGCGCAGTTCAAGCTGTCGGACAAGGTGCCGTTCCTGGTCACCGGCGCGTCGGGCTCGCTCGGCAAGGCCACGGTCAAGCGGCTGCGTGCCGAGGGTCACCGCGTCCGCGTGTTCCAGCGCCGGATCCCCGAGCGCCCCGAGGACGGCACCGGGGCCGGGATCGAGTACTGCTTCGGCAACCTCGGCGATCCGGCGGCGGTCGATCGCGCGGTCGCGGGCGCCGAGGTCGTGATCCACTGCGGCGCCGCGATGAAGGGCGGCTGGCCCGAGCACAAGGGCGGCACCGTGGTCGGCACGCAGAACGTGATCGACGCCTGCAAGAAGCACCGCGTCCGGCAGCTGGTCCACATCTCGTCGATGTCGGTGATCGACTGGGCCGGCTCGGCCGGCAACGGCCCGGTCAGCGAGGCCTCCAACCTCGAGCCCCGCCCCGACGAGCGCGGCGCCTACACCCGCGCCAAGCTCGAGGCGGAGCAGCTGGTCGCGGCGGCCGCGGCGGCCGGCCTGCCCGCGGTGATCCTGCGCCCCGGGCAGATCTTCGGCGGCGGCATCCCGCTGATCAACGGCGCGGTCGCGCGCAGCGCCGGCAGCCGCTGGCTCGTGCTCGGCGACGGCAAGATCGAGCTGCCGCTGGTCTACATCGACGATGTGGTCGATGCGATCATGGCCGCGGTCGGCAAGAAGCTCACCGGCGGCGAGGTCATCCAGATCATCGACCCCGAGCACCTGACCCAGGAGGACGTGCTCGGCCTTGCCGGCGGCCAGAAGGCGATCCTCCGCGTCCCCCGCCAGATCGTGTTCGCGCTCGGCAAGCTCAGCGAGTACCCGCTCGGCGCGCTCGGCCGGCCGAGCCCGGTCGCGGTCTACCGTCTCAAGTCGGCGATGGCCCGCCTGCACTACGACAGTGACCGCGCGGCGCAGATCCTCGGCTGGCGCCCCAAGGTCGGCGTCCGCGAGGGCATCAAGCGCGTCCAGCCGGCGCCCTGACCCGCGCCCAGCGCCGGCCGGCCGGATCGGACGCGCCTTCAGAACCGCGAGAAGTCGGGCGGACGGCGCGCCATGAACGCCTGGAACGCCTCGATCGCCTCGGGGGAGCGCAGGCGCTCCGCGAAGACCTCACCCTCGACGCGCATCGCCTCGAGTACCGTCTCGCGCGTCGCGCGCCGGGTCAGCGCGCGGGTGGCACGCAGCGCGCCCGGGGCGCAGCCGGCGAGCCGGTGGGCGGCGGCCGCCGCCGCGGCGTCGGGATCCTCGACCACGGCGTTGATCAGGCCCCAGGCCAGGGCGGTCGGGGCGTCGAGCTGCTCGCCGAGCATCAGCAGCTGCGCGGCGCGGCGGGCGCCGACCAGCGCAGGCAAGAGGACCGACGACCCGGCCTCGGGGACCAGCGCGAGATCGACGAACGGCGTCTTAAACCGCGCGCTCGGCGCCGCGTAGACCAGATCGCAGTGCAGCAGCATCGTGGTGCCGATGCCGATCGCGACCCCCGCCACCGCGGCGACCAGCGGCTTGTCGAATGCCACGAGGGTCTGCAGGAAGCCGATGCCGCCACGGGTATCACCGCCGCCCTGGGCGATGCGAAGGAAATCGCCGAGGTCGTTCCCGGCGGTGAAGCAATCGCGCGAGCCGGCGAGGACGACCGCGCGAACCGTCGGATCGGCCGCCGCCGCCTCGAGCGCAGCGCTCAACGCGGCGTACATCTCGAGCGTGATCGCGTTCTTCTTGTCGGGCCGGTCGAACCGGACCGTGGTGATGCGGTCGGCCGTGGTGACGTGGACGTGCGGGCTCATCCGCTACTCATATCACTCCTCACCGCGCCCGCGCGGCCCGCCCGTCATAGCTCGGGGCTGCAGAACTGCTGGGTGCAGAACCCTCCATTGGGCGCGCAGATGCTGCAGCTCCGGTTGCAGCAGAACGTGCCCTTGCCGCAGACGGCGGTGCCGCAGGCCTCGCCCTTGACGGCCTGATCGAACGCCTGATCGAGCGATGGCTCCGTCGGAGACAACGCGGCCGGACACGACTTCACGACCGTGCCGCCGTGCGCCTTGCACAGGCAGGGATTACAGGCCTCGGTGCAGGTGCCGTCGCGGAACTGGCACTGCGTTCCCACGCCGCAGATCGTGGGGCAGATCACCCGGTCCGCCGCGCTGCCGGACGACAGCTCGTCGACCTGCGTCGCCTCGGTGCCCTGGGTCGCCTCGGTCGCCTCCGCGGGGTTCGAAGACGACGAAGATGGGGCCTCGACGGTGCAACCGACGGCGACCACGAATGCAATTGAGAGTGCAGAGAATACAGCGCGCATTGCCTGATGACTCCTTGCTGAAATCCAGTGGATCGAACACATCGGCCCCGTAGGTGGAGGCCGCGACGACACGCGCGCTCGCAAGCTCTCGGAGCCTGCGTGGCGGTCCGGTGTCGCACGCAGTTCATGCGCCACTTCCGACGAAGAATCGAGCTTTATCAGCGCGGCCTCACGCGTGGCGATCGGGCGCTGAGGCTCGGGCTGGTCCGCGCGGCGGACGCTCGTTCACGGCATGCGGAGAGCGCCGATCTCCGCATCACCGTGCGGGAGATATGCAAGCGCGCAGCGTGGTGCAGGGTGCAACCGGCGCCACGCTGCGCGAGATCACCGACCGCGATCGCGAGCCGCGCGATCCGAAGTCCTCGCGCAGCCGCGACCTCGAGCCGAGCGATGTCTTATCCCCGCGGCGCGGCGCTTGATCCTCGCGATCCGGTGCCGACGCGGCTGCGCGCGCTATCTGGTGACTGCGATTGCCCGAAATCGCCTGTTGCCTGTACAGCGGAGCGGGTACCCGCGCTGGCATCGCTCGCCGGCGAGCGCGAACGCATCGTTGGGCGTGTTCTCCGCCGCGGCGATCATGCGGAGATCGCAGCGGTGGATCGCCACGGGCTCGAGCGGCGCACGCCGGCCTGCGCCGGGCCTCGACGGCGAGACCTACGCGCGATCCGGGTTCACGCCGGCGGAGCTCGGGAGTCAGCTCTCGTCGTCGACGGGCTTGAGCGAAGCGGGTCCGCCGGCGCGAAGGAACGTCACCGGCGTGCCGGTCGGCATCCGGGTCGGCGCCGGCGCTGCCTGCAGCCCGCTCGCGGGATCGCTGCGGAGCGAGCCCGCCTCGTCCTCGGTGGTCGCGATCTCCGCGAGGACATCGGAGAGCTGCTTCGCCGAGATCGCGATGTCGCCCAGCAGCAGGCCCGAGCGCTGGACCAGCGTGGCCCCGTGCCCGATCTGCTGGACCGTGTCCTTGACCAGCGACTTCATCTGACGCGCCGCGGTGGTACAGCACTGGGCCACGTGACGAAGGTCGGTCGCGACGATCCCGAACCCGCGGCCCTGATCACCGGCGCGAGCCGCGGCCACGGTCGCGTTGAGCGCGAGGATGCCGGTCTGCATCGCCGCGCGCTCGATCACCTCGAGCATCTCGGCCAGCTGCGCGGCGCCCTGGGTGATGGCCGACATCGCGGCGGCCGCCGCCTCGGCGGTGCGCTCGCCCTCGCCGGTGACGTCGCGAGCCCCGCCGGCGATCCGGCTGGCCTGGGACACCAGCTCCGAGCGGTGCGTCCGGGCGCCGATCACCGCGTGGTCCGTGCCGTCGAGTCGCGGCGCGACGATGACGGGGATCCTGTCCGATCGGGGGCTTCGATTCACGTCGTCTCCTTGCCGTACCGCCGGCGAGCGGATCATCGGCCTCGTGGGTCATCGACCGGTGCCGGCGGACGTGTAGAGCGGATCTTTCGGCCGGGTGAATTTTGCGGCAGCCTTCGCGCTGTGCGTGCCACACCGATACGGTAGATCTCCGAGATGTACCGGGATGACTACCTGCTGCGCATGATCGAGCAGCTGGTCGACGCCGTCGCGCGGATTGCGGGGCTGAACCGCCGGGCGGAGCACGACCAAGCGTAGGCTACGCCACGATCACCTCGCTGCGGCCGCCGCCGCGCTGGACGACCCGGACGTGGGCACCGACGCGCTCGACCAGCGCCGGCACGTGCGAGATCACGCCGACCTGGCGGCCGGTGGCCTGCAAGGCGTCCAGCACCGACAGCGCGCTGTCGAGCGTGGCGGGATCGAGCGTGCCGAAGCCCTCGTCGATCAGC
>DASWRS010000125.1:0-3518 GCA_036403075.1 Kofleriaceae bacterium | reverse complement strand
CGCACGACTTTCGAGGTCGCGGAAACGGGCGAGATCAAGCCGATGGCCGCGGAGGACCAGGTCTGCGTCAGCGGACTGCTCGAGGGCGGTGCGGCGTTCACGATCCACTATCGCGGCGGGATCTCGCGCGGCACGAATCTGCTGTGGGAGATCAACGGCAGCGAGGGCGATCTGCAGCTCACGGCCAGAGGCGGCCACGCCCAGATCTTCGAGATGACCGTACGCGGCGGCAAGGGCGCGGAGTCGTCGCTCGATCTCCTGCCCGTGCCGCAGCGGTACCGGTGGTCGCCACCACAAGTCCCCGGTCCTTCCACCAACGTCGCCCAAGCGTACGCGCGGTTCGCCCGCGACTATCGCGAGGGAACGCATCTCTGCCCCACGTTCGACGACGCGGTCACGCGGCATCGCATGCTGAACGCGATCGAGACCGCAGCGGCAACCGGTCAGCGTCAGACGCTGCATTGATGGCCCATGCGCCGCATCTCGGGCGAGGCGATCCCCGCGCCGGTGACGCCGATGCCGAACTACTTCAGTCTTCAGATAGATGATTCGCGGGCGCGGCGGCGGGCGCGGAGCCCGGCTCGCGCACCATGCGCGCCAGGACCTCGCGGTAGCTGCTGGCCACGCACGCGCCTTCGAGCAGGCCGCGCTCGGCCAGCAGCTCGTGCAGGCGGGGCAGGTTGTGGTGCGGCACGGTCATGAGCAGGTGGTGCTCGAGGTGATAGTTGACCCGGTTCGGCGCGATGAAGATCCGCTCCCAGGGACCGGCGATCACCGTGCGCGTGTTGGCGAGCGGGTTGGCCGGATCGCCGGTCATCGCGTGCTCGGCGATGCTGCGGATCCGCATGCACAGGCTGTACGTCGTGAGCCAGGCACCGGCCCACAACAGGTACAGCCAGGGATGCCCGACGGCGAAGCAGATCGCCACCAGCGCGACCTGCCACAGCGCCGCGCCCACCAGCGCCGCGCGCGCCTCGGCGGCCGAGCCGCCGCCGACGAAGCTCAGCACCTCGCTGCGATCGCGCCGGACGCCGCGCGCGGTCGCGATCAGGAACCGGGTCTGCGCGATCAGGCGCTTGACGCCCGTGATGCCGACGAGATCGCGCACGACCTTGCGGCGCATCGACGCGCGGCGGACGGGCCAGCCGCGCGCCAGCGCCAGGTCGGGATCCTCGTCGGTGCCGGTCCGCGCGTGGTGCTGCAGGTGATACGGCCGGTAGAGCTCGAGCGACACGTACACGGGATACGCGGCCAGCCAGTTGGCACACCGATCATTCCAGCTCCGGCGGCGAAACAACGTGCGATGCGCCGCTTCGTGCATCAGCACCGCCATGCCGAGCTGCCGCGCACCGATCACGAACAATGCGAGCGGGATCACGACGGGCAGCAGCACGGCGGGTGCGAGCGCGACCGCGGCCATCGCGGCCGCGATCATCCCCCAGTTCACGGCAAGCGACAGCGCCCCGCGCAGATCGGACACGCGCCGGAGCTCGCGGATCTCGTGGCTGGTGAAGGAATCGACCCAGTCGTGCGGCATGCCGCGAGAGCATAGCAATCGCGCCCCCGCCGCACCCGGCAAACTGCAGCGTCATTGCTCGGGGACGACGTCGCCGGGTGACTTGTCGTCCCGGATCGCGATCAGCCGCGGGTGACGGAGCTTGCCGTGGCTGGTCCATTCCATGAATCCGACCTGGACGACGATCTGCGGCTCGACCCAGTGGACCCGGAGGCGCGGCAGCCCGGTGGCGACCGTGAACGGCGGCGTCGGCCGCCGGATCGCGTCGAGGCGCTGGCGCAGCGACAGCAGCATCTTCGAATCGAGCCCGGTGCCGACCTTGCCGGCGAACACCAGGCCGGCGTCGGCGTCGTGATAACCGACGAGCACCGCGCCGAGGCCGACCCGCTTGCCTTCGGGATCCGTGAACCCGCCGACGACGAGCTCCTGGCTGGCCTCGATCTTCATCTTGAGCCAGCTGCGCGACCGGCGGTGCTCGTAGATCGAGTCCCGGCGCTTGGCGATCACGCCCTCCCAGCCGTCCGCCCGCGCGCGGTCCCACGGGACCTCATCGTCGAGCGGCAGGACGCGCGACACGGGCGCGGTCAGCGGGATCGTCGCGAGCTCGGCGCGACGGTCGTCCAGCGCCAGCGCGCGGAGGTCGCGCTCGCCGCGCCACAGCACGTCGAACACGTGGTACTCGCGCGCGTCCCAGTCGAGCTCGCCATCGAGGATCAGCGGATCATCCGGAAGCGCCGCAATCGCCGCGGCGACCGCCGGGACGTGCTGCGGCAGCTGGTTGCGTGAATACAGCCGCACGTCGCCGCCGCGCTTGAACGCGATCAGCCGGATCCCGTCGTACTTGCGCTCGAACGTCCACTCGGGGCCGGTGAACCGCTCCTGCGTCAGCGTCGCCGCCATCGGTACGAGCCAGTCGGGAAACGGCGGCGACATCGCCGCAACATAGCGCGTCAGGCCCGAGCAGGATGTAAAACGAGGAGCCTGCGTCGCGTCGTCGCTCGATCGACGCTGCGGTCGCGACGTCGGCACCCTCTCACCGGCGGAGTCGCGTCCGGATATCGACGTAGGCAGTGTCGATGAGCTCGGCCAGGGCGGTGGCGTCAACCTCACGGCCCGGCCGCAGCTTCACGTGCCGCCCGCGCTTGCCGGTTCCCTCCAGCAAGCCCGCCGGGTCCTTCAGCAGCGCACCGAAGAAGAAGCCGATGTTGACGTGGCCGCTGAACGCGTTGACGTAGCCGAACGCCGCGTCGTCGACGCAGGCGGTCGGACATCCATCGTGCATCAGCTCGCGGACGTCGCGGCCGCGCTTCCGCATGCGCGTGAACCAGGTGGTCACGAACGGACGCAAGTCATCGCGTTGCGCGCGCAGCCAGCGATCGATCGCCGGATCGTGTCTCACCGCCGATGGGAAGCGCAGGATGTCATCCATGAGGGGTCCGCCTCGACAGTTCCGGGAGCTCGAGCTCGAGCTCGACGGGCACCGGCCCGCCGATCGCCTGGCAGGTGCCGCGGTCACAGCGCGCCAGCCCGGCGATCACAGCCCGAGCCGGTCCTTGAGCGCCCGCGCGCGTTCGCGGGCAACCGCCAGCTCGGTCTTGCCATCGCCGAGCCGGACCCGGGTGCCATCGGCGGTGCTCACCAGCTCGGCGATCGCCGACAGCCGGACCAGCGTCGCGCGGTGGATGCGGAAGAAGCCGGCGCGCGCGTAGCGCTGCTCGAGCTCGGCGATCGTGGGCTCGACCACGTAGCCGCGCTCGGCGGTGATCGCGTAGGTCAGCTTGTCCTCGGCGAGGAAGTGGGTGATCCGGTCGAGCTCGACCAGCTGGATCCGGTCGCCGAGCCGCGACGCGATCCGCTCGGCGCCGCGCGCCGCCAGGATCCCGGCCATCGCGCCGGCGAGCTGGGCCTGGGCGTCGGCCGCGGGCAGCGCGCGCAGCCGGTCGAGCTTGTCGAGCGCGCGCGCCAGCTCGTCCTGCCGGACCGGCTTGAGCAGGTAGTCGAT
>DASWRS010000124.1:0-48528 GCA_036403075.1 Kofleriaceae bacterium | reverse complement strand
GACCTCTCGAACCTGGACGTCCATCCCCCCTAGCGCAATCAGGAGAGGCACGAGCTCGCATCATCGATGGTCATGTTCGCAATGAGCTGGGTACGAAATCCGGTGACGCACGTGGTACGAAAGGCTGGTGAGGCAACACGTCGGGTGAATGTAGTTGACGTCAAGCAGCACCGCGCGTCGGGTCGCGCGGCCCTGCACCTGCGAGCCCGCGCCGCCGCGTCCGGGCGGCCCGCACCAGCGAGCGTCGATCGATGAGGGGAGGCCACGGCAACGCGCAGCGCAGCGACGACGGTCTGGCCCCGAGCGGAGATAGATTCCCAGGCCGGGTGGTCCTTCGTCGGTCGGTCGTGAGGATGGCACGGACGCGCGATTGCAATACGGCGGTTAACAGACGGAGTGAGGGGCCAGAACCGCGTCGCAAGCGCGCGTGGTGGTGTTCTCCCCAGCGCCGTGACCGGCACAGCTCGACCTCGCGCGCGGGGACGACGCAGCGCGGGGACTGCGCGGCGCGGGCCGGCGGTGGTCCGGCTTAGCGCGGGCGGACGGGCGCGCAGCGGGAAGGCGTGCGGCGGGGCGAGCGTGCCGAGGCGGGGGCGGGGGGCAGGTGCGGGCGCGGGGGCGCGGGGCAGGTGCAGGTGCGGGGCGGGGCGGGGGGCGCGGGCGTCAGATCACTTCGCAGAACTCGATGCGGCGCGGGACCTTGTACGGCGCGAGGTTGCGCGCGCAGTGGTCGATGATCTCCTCGGCGCCGCACTTCTGCTTCATCACCACGCGCGCGACGACCATGGCGCCCGCCATCGGGTCCGTGATCACCGTGGCCTGGGCGGCCTTGATCTTGGGGAACGCCTCGAGGCAGCCCTCGACCTCGCCGAGCGCGACGCGCTTGCCGTCGACCTTGACCACGTCGTCCTCGCGGCCGGTCAGCTGGAGCCGGCCGTTCTTGTCGATCCGCCCCAGGTCGCCGGTGCGCAGCCAGCCGGTCTTGTCGATCGCGCCGATCGCGACCATGCCCGAGGCCCGGGCCGACGCCGGCGCGCGCTCGTCGTCGAACGGGCCGATCGACTTGGGCGACAGCGTCTTGCTCTTGACCCAGATCAGCCCATCGCTCGGCTTGGCCGCCTTGATCGGCGAGCCGTCGGGGGCGGTGATCTTGATCTCGACGCCGTCGATCGGCTTGCCGACCGTGGTCGGGTGCTTGCCGCTGTCCTCGAGCGTGACCGTTGCGGCCTCGGTCGAGTGGTAGCAGCTGAGCAGCTTGACGCCGTACTTGTCGAGGAACTCGTCGGCGACCGCCTGATCGAGCCGCGAGCCGGCGGCGAGGTAGCGCGGCGCCTTGACCTCGAGCTTCTTGGCCGTCGGCAGCTTGGACAGCTCGGCGTACATCGACGGTGTGCCGGGCAGCACGTCGACCTCGTGCTCGCGGACCAGCTTGCCGATCCGGCGCGCCGAGATCTCCTCCTCGAGGAACATCGTCGAGCCCAGCTTGAGCGTCGGCAGGAACCCGAGGTCCCAGCCATAGGCGTGGAACAGGGGCACCGCGACCAGGTTCTTGGTGGTGGCGGTCATCCCGAGCGCGCCGATCGCCTGATCGACCGCGGCGATCGTGTTCTTGTCGGTGCGCAGCACGCCCTTGGGATCGCCGAGCGAGTCCGCGGTGAACAGCACCGCGATCGGATCGATGCCGTGATCCGGCGCCGAGCGCTTGTACACGCTGCAGGTCAGGAGCGTGCCCTGGAGCCGGCGGCGGACCTCCGCGGCGTCTCCGGCCGGCGTCGGCCCGCTCGACCCGTTGGAGGCCAGCCCGATCGACGGCGGCGGCGCCGACGGCCGCACGACCCGCGAGCGCGGCAAGGTGCTCGGCGGGACCGGCGCGCTGGTGCCGTTGGCCGAGATCGATCCCTCGCTGCCGCGCGGCCGCGTGACCAGCGCGCGGAGCGGCGCCGCGGCGAGGATCAGCTCGAGCTCGCGGCCGCCCGTCGTCGGGTCGATCGGCACGATCGCCGCGTCGAGCCGCGACAGCGCAAGCGCGAGGATCACGAAGTCGGGGACGTTGCCGAGCATCAGGCCGACCCACGCGCCTTCCTTGATGCCCATGCTCTTGAATTCTTGCGCCCGGCGGTCCACGCGATGGAGAAGCCCGCGCCACGACAGGTAATTGTCGCGGTACACGACGGCCTTGTTGTTACCCTGGGCCTTCGCGGCCTTCTTGAGCCAATCGTAGAGCAGGGTCATGGAACCTCGTGCCCAAGCCAGAGCCTGAACCGGCGCACTGTACCAGGCGGTTGCCGTCGGCTCAATGCGTGGAACTGACTTGATCTGGCGGGCGATCCGCGCGAACACAACGCAGTGGGCGCCGCGCCTGTCCCCAAGCTCGATGAACCGGCTACCGATCCGGCCCCGGAGGCCGATGGCTGGGCGCTGCTCGAAGCGCTGCGCCGCCGGCTCGACGACCAGGCCGCGCAGGGCCGGAAGACCCAGGCGCAGGTCACCCAGCTCGGCGAGTCGATCGCCGCGCTCGTCGCGGAGCAGCGCCGCCGGTCGCTGTGGCTCAACGTCAACTCCTTCGTCGCCTACCTGGTGTTCACGATCCTGTGCGGCGCCGGCTGCTACCTGCTGTACCGCAGCCGCGCCCACGAGCTCACCGGCGCCCGCGACCAGGCGATCGGCGAGCGCGATCAGGCTGTCCGGCACGCGGACGACGCGCTCGCCCGCGCCGTCGCACGGGAATCCGCCGAGACCAAGGCCTGGGAGGTCTACCAGCTGCTCGAGATCGGCAAGCGCGGCGACGCCGAGGCCAAGCTCGCGGCGCTGCACGATCAACCGCTGTCCAGGACCGAGCGCGCCGTGCTCGCGGCCCGCGTCCACGACAGCCAGGTGATGGAGGTCGACGCCGCGCTCAAGGCCGCCGCGGCCGCGGTCAAGGCCGGCCGGCCCGGCGACGTGATCCGGCCGCTCGAGGCCGCGCTGACCGGCGAGCCGCCGGGCGCACGGGCCGCGATGATGCATTACTACCTCGGCGTCGCCTACGCCCGGACCGAGCTCGACAAGGCCGCCGCGCACCTCCGGGCGGCGATCGCCGGCGAGGTCGAGCAGGACGACGTCCGGTTCCAGCTCGCCTCGGTGCTCGATCGCAGCGCCGCGTACGGCCAGGCGCGCGCCGAGTACGACCGGTTCGCCACCGCGCACCCGCAGTCGCCGCTCGCGGTGTTCGCCATGCGCCGGTCCGCCACGCTCGCCCGCGTGCCTGCCGCCGCACCGGGGCCGGGCGCGCCTGCCGCGCCGCCGTCTTCCACCGGCCCCGGCGCTGTGCCGCCGGCCTCGAGCTCGGCCGATCCGCCCGCGGCGCCACCGGCGGGCGCGTCCGCGGCCACCGGCACGCCGGCGGTTCCCGGCAGCGGGGGACCGGCTGCGCCGCCGGCCGTGCGGCCCACCGGCGCCGTCCAGCCGGCGATCCCGCGACCGGTGCGGCCATGGCCCCGTCCAGCGGCTCGTCCCCCGGTGCCCAAGCCCGCCGCGCCCGCGTCGCCCGCCGATCTGGCCGGCGATGCGCCGCCGAGCCACGACTGACGGCGCATGGCCGCGCTGCTTGCCCCGCCGCGCCGCGATCCTGCCGCCGAGATCGCGCCGGTGCCACCCGCGGTGCGCGCCCGCATGGACGGCGTGTCCTGGCACGGCGGCGATCCGCGCTGCCCGCGCTGGGACGAGCTGGCCCACGTCCAGGTCGACCACGTCGGCTTCGACGGCCCGGCGCGCGGCGAGCTGGTCGTGGCCGCGGCGCTCGCCGGCCGCACGGTCGCGCTGTTTCGCCGGCTGTGGCAGCTCGGCTTCCCGATCCGCCAGCTCCGCCTGGTCGACGATTTCGCTGCGTCCGATGACGCTTCGATGGCCGCTGACAACTCCTCGGCCTTCAACTTCCGGGTGATCGCCGGTACTCAGCAGCTCTCGCAGCACGCGCTCGGCCGCGCGATCGACCTGAACCCGGTCGAGAACCCGTGGCGCCGCCCGGACCGCATCGTGCCCGAGGCCGGCCGGGCGTTCGCCGACCGCGGCGTGATCCGCCCTGGCATGATCGTCCGCCCCGGCCCGGTGGTCGCCGCGCTCGACGAGCTCGGCTGGGACTGGGGCGGCGACTGGCGCCATGCATTCGACGACCACCACATCGCGTGGTCGCGCCGGCTGTGACCGCCCGGCGGGCGCGACGCCGATCCGACGCTGGTGTACCCTCGCGGTGATGCCTCAGGTCGTCGAGCTACCGCCCATCGGCCAGGACGCGCGCGGCGCGCTGGTCGCGCTGGTCCGTGTCTGCAAGGAGACCCCCACCAAGGGTGAGCCGTTCCGGGAGCTGCGCGGCCGGCTGCGCGCCGCCAAGCTGTGGGACCGCGAGCGCCCCGCGGTGATGCTGCGCTTCCTGGGCACCGGCGGCGCCACCGCGATGCCGTCGCTGTTCATGCAATCGCTCGCCGCGGCCAGCGGCGACGACGAGACCGCGGTCGCCGTGCTCGATCGCGTCTGGCACCTGAACCCGCTGCTCGGCAAGACCGTGCTCGAGCTGGTGTCCCAGCGCGCGTACCACAAGGACGAGATCTACAAGCACCTCGCCTCGGCCGCCTACCGCGGCACCGTGCCATCGCGCCCCGCGCTCGAGACCTGGCTGCAGATCGCGATCGGCACCGGCCTCTTGCGCACCGTCGGCATCGCGGTCACCGCCGGCCCGCGCGCCGAGCGCTACGTCGCGCTCGGCGCCGCGCTCGACGTCGACGAGTTCCTCGCCGAGGACCGGCCCGATCCCGAGCCGATCATCCCCAACCTGGTCGAGGACGACGCGCCGGTCGAGGCCGCGGCGCCCGAGGCGTCCGGCGCGGCCTCTGCCCCCGCGCCCGCCGGCTCGCCGCTGCCCGCGCCGCTGCGCCACCTCACGATCGAGGGCGTGCCGACGCCGCGCAACCGCGAGCGCCCGGTCGCGACCTCGCGGTTCGCCCAGGGCTTCTCCGACGAGCTCCTCGACGAGACCCGGCAGCGGATCGCCGGCTGGTGGGCCGAGGCCAGCCGGCCGATGTCAACCTACCAGCCCGCCGACTTCGGCCTCGATCCCGAGGCCTGGGTCGAGGGCGCCGACGAGGTCGTCTACCGCGTCGCGGTCGCCGCGGCGCTCGCGTTCCGGCTCGATCGCGACCGCGCTGCCGTGCTCGCCGCGTTCGGCGCGCTCGACAAGGCCGGCGTGCTCGGCGATCTCTACCAGGGCACCGTGCCCGAGAACCTGCCGGCGCAGGTCGACGCCCGCGCCCTGATGCTCGCCTCGCTCGCCGCGCGCCGCTGCGCCGAGGTCCCCGAGCTCGCGTCCCAGCTCGACAGCCGCGCGTCCGCCGCCGAGGCGTTCGGCTCGCTCGACGCCGCGCTCGGCCGCGGCCTGTTCCGCACCGAGCTGTTCTGGATCATGGACATGCTCGCCAAGCTCGGCGTGCTCCGCTACCCCGATCTCGCGGACTTCACCGTCACCCCGCACCGCATCGTCCGCGACACGCTGTTCCGGCTCGGCTTCATCGGCTCGCCGTACGCCAGCGACGCGACCGCCCTCACCGCGGCCGCGCGCGCCACGCGGCGTGCCGTCCCCGAGGGCCCGGCCGACGAGATCCTCGCCACGTTCGCGCTGGCGTGCGGCTGCGCCTACGACTGCCCGCACCGCAAGACCTGCGACTATCCCTGCCGCGAGCGCCTGGAGTAGCTCCGGCGCCGATGCGCAATCGGTCACGCCCGGCCGCGTGTGCTACCTTGTCGTCATGTTGCCTGCTCTGATCGTGGGTGCGCTGACTGCGTGGTACCTCGGGCTTCGCGCGGGGATCATCTCGGCGGTGATCACGGCGGTCGCGCTCCTCGTCGCCATGTTCGTTCCGATCCCGGGCATCACGCTCGCGATCTACGCCCTCGTCATCGCCTGGTGCGCTGCCGTGTACTTCCTCGGCGCCAAGATCACCGAGCGGACGACCGGCCCCAGCTGGTTGTCCGGCGTGTCCGGTCAGGCGAGCTTGTGGGCGAAGAAGCTGATGAAGAAGACCTGAGCAAGCTCCCGCGCCGATTGTGGATTTTGTCATCCTGCCGGGGAGCCAGGTCCCAGTTGGGGAGCCCGCCCCCAGGTTTATGCAGGCTCCGGCTCAGTGGAATCACCCGGTTGGCGGCGGCACGGCTCGTGTAATTCCTGCGCAACATGCGTACCCCTCTCCTGGCCGTGGCTCTGGGTCTCTCTCTCGTTGGATGCCTCGTAGGCGACTCCGGAACGCCTGCCACCGGCGGTGGAGGCGATGACGACACCGGGTCCAACGCGCAGGGCTCGGGCTCGGGCTCGGGCTCGAGCAACAACCCGACACCGAAGGTCGATGTCGCGGTCGACAAGCCGTCGATCTCGACCGAGCTGCACACCAGCAACCCGGTCAACGTCACGGTGACCGGCTCCGGCGGGTTCGCCGGCGACGTCGCGCTGTCGGGCACCGTCGTCGACGGCGCCGGCCTCGCGATCCCCGGCTGGACGGTGACGTTCAGCTCGCCGACCGTGACGCTGGCGGCGAACGGCACCGGCACCGCGGTGGCCACGGTGCAGATCCCGGCCACCAACGCGGGGCTGACCGGCACGCTCAAGATCACCGGCGCGAGCGCCGCGACCGTCGGGACCAAGGACGTCTCGGTCCCCGTGACGGTGCTGAACCAGGTCACGTTCGCGGTCAAGATCGACAACGCGACCGGCAAGTGCGTCTACACCGCCGACTCCGGAACGGTCGCGAACCCGGTGAAGATGTCGCAGGGCACCAAGGTCCGGTTCTTCAACACCGGCACCAAGAACCTGGTGATCCACAGCGGCGGCGTCATCTCGCACCAGGGCCAGGCGCCGAACGGGCTCGCCGATCCCACCACCGAGCCGAACACGGCGTACGAGCAGATGCCGACCGGCACCGGCGCGGCGACCTGGTACTGCCACGATCCGGCGACCGACCTCGGCGCCAACGACCCGCGGATCCTGGTCCAGTAACGACGCCGTACCCCGAGGAGCGGTGACCGCGCATGGGCAGCAGGCTTCTGATCGGGGCCTGCTGTTCGCGTTCCGGACCCGGTCTACTCTGTTTCCGCTCCTGTCTCCGCTCATGATCATCGCATCCGATCCCCGCAGCGCCGCCCGGACGCGAGGCGGCGCGTCCCGATGCGCGGCGTGGCTCGCGCTGTTCGTGACCTCGGCGTGCAGCTCGCCGTCGATCGGCCTTGACGACCTCGAGGCCGCCGCCCAGGACGCCAAGTGCGCGCGGCTCGTCCGCTGCGGCCTGTTCGCCGCGACCGACACGTGCGACGCGTACTTCCGCAAGCCGCCGCCGAGCAGCTACGGACCGGCGAAGGCGGCCGGCCGGCTGGAGTTCGACGGCGGCAGCGCGAAGCTGTGCGAGGACGCGCTGGCGGCCCAGGGCTGCGATCCGACGGCGCGGGACGCGCGCGTGGTGCCCGAGCCGTGCCTGGCGATGTTCCGCGGCCGCGTCGCCGACGGCGATTCGTGCTCGTTCGATCAGGAGTGCGCGTCCTCGCGCTGCGAGCTCCCGGTCTGCGACGACGGCGTGTGCTGCGTCGGCGCGTGCGGGCCGACCCGGCCGCGCGGCCACACCAGCGACGCCTGCGACCGAACCTCGGAGTGCATCGACGGCTACTGCGATCCCGACCACACCTGCCACGCGCTGGGCGCGGCGGCGGCGAGCTGCGCCGGCGACGAGCAGTGCGGCTACGGCCTGGCGTGCCTGCAGGTGTCGCCATCGCTGCCGGGGTCGTGCGGGGCGCTGCCGCGGCTCGGCGAGCCGTGTCCGTACCGGCGCTGCGCCGAGCTCGACGCGGCCTGCGATGCGACGATGCGCTGCGTGAAGCTCGGGCTGCCGGGCGCGCCGTGCATGGCGCACGGCGACTGCTCGCCGTTCGCCGAGTGCGACATGACCCGGCACGCCTGCATCGATCTGCCGACGCTCGGCAAGCCGTGCGACGTCGCCTGCGCCGGTGAGGCGTGGTGCGATCGCGAGACCCAGCCGGCGGCGCCGACCTGCAACGCGCCGCAGCCCAACGGCACGCCGTGCGACGAGGCCGACAAGTGCGCGACCCAGAGCTGCAAGCCCGGGCCGGTCTTCGCCTCGTGCCAGGACTATCCGATCTGCTTCTGAGCCGGCAGGGGATCGCCCGGCGCGCCGCTACTCGGCGACCTCGCGCAGCTTGCGGAGCAGCTCGCGGGCCTCGTCGCAGTGCGATGCGCCGTCCTTGAGCGATTGCCGGATCAGCTCGAAGCTGGCGCGCGGGATGTTCTGGGCGTACTGCTCGAACTCGCCCTCGGCCGCCATCACCTCGATCCGGAGGCTCGACAGCAGATCGTTGAGCGACGCGGAGGTCTCGGCGGTCGCGGCGGCGATCTCGAGCGCGCGGCGGACCTTGACGCTGCCGGCCTCGAGCGTGAGCTGCTGCTCGGCGCGCTCGAGCTTGTTCTTGAGGCTGTCGCGCTCGATCTCGATCATCGACAGATCGTTCTCGAGGTCCTCCATCCGGCGCGCGGTGTCCTGGTTGAACTTGTTGGTGCGGTAGACCCGCAGCTCGGTCTGCAGCTGCTCGACCCGGCGGCGCAGCACGCGGATCTCGACGTCGGCCTCGCTCGGCCCCGCGCTGATCGGCGGCGAGGGCGCCGCCGGCATCGCCGGTGCCTGGGGCTGGGCCTGGAGCGCCGAGACGTGGCCGGTCGCCGCGATCGGCACGACCGCGCCCATCCCGGGGTGCTGCATCATCGGCGCGGGCTGCTGGCTGGCGGCGGCGGCGCCATCGGCCGCGGACGGCCCGCTGTCGACGAAGCGCAGCCACAGGCTGCCGCAGCGCACGGCGTCGCCGTGCTTGAACAGGTGGCTCTGGACGCGCTGCTCCTGGAAGTAGACGCCGTTGGCCGAGCTCAGGTCCTCGAGGACGTAGCCGCCGCCGCCCCAGAACACGCGCGAGTGGTGGCGCGAGACCATGGCGTCGTCGGTGCGGATCGCGCAGTCCATGGCGCGGCCGATCCTGATCTCCGCCGAGGAGAGATCGAGAGAACCCTCGATGCCCTGTGCATCGCGCCAGAGGAGCCGGGCCACGTGTCTGATGAAAAAGGTAAGCCAGGCCGGCGAGATCCACAAGTTCGCTACTGAGGATCACACCACCGTGGTAAGTGAGCGCCATGTGCGGCGTCTTCGGCATCCATGGCCACGACGAGGCGGCCAACATCGCCTATCTCGGCATGCACGCGCTCCAGCACCGCGGCCAGGAGTCGGCCGGGCTGGTGGCCACCGAGGGGGACGGCCAGCTCCGACGCCAGGCGGCGATGGGGCTGGTTTCCGACGCTTTCAGTCGC
Organism: Kofleriaceae bacterium; assembly: GCA_036403075.1. Lineage (GTDB taxonomy): Bacteria > Myxococcota_A > Polyangia > Haliangiales > Haliangiaceae > JABFXX01. The sequence goes on along the minus strand of DASWRS010000124.1, from coordinate 39,149 downwards.
GATACCCTGGCCAAGCTCCCGGGCACCTCCGCGATCGGCCACGTCCGGTACTCGACCTCCGGGAGCTCGGAGCTGCGTAACGCCCAGCCGTTCGTGTTCGAGTACGCCGGCGGCCAGCTGGCGATCGCGCACAACGGCAACCTCGTGAATGCCCAGGAGTTGCGGGCCGAGCTCGAGGCCTCCGGCTCGATCTTCCAGACCTCGAGCGACACCGAGGTGATCGTCCACCTGATGGCCAAGGCCCGCGAGCCCGACGTGCTCGGCCGGCTGCTCGCGGCGCTGCGGCGGGTCCGTGGAGCGTATTCACTGATCTGTCTGACCCACGACGCCAAGATGATCGGTGTCCGCGATCCGAACGGGTTCCGGCCGCTGGTGATCGGCCGGCTGAAGGACGCGTTCGTGCTGTCGAGCGAGACCTGCTCGTTCGATCTGATCGAGGCCGAGTTCATCCGCGAGGTCGAGCCCGGCGAGATCGTCATCATCGATCGCGGCGGGATGACGTCGCATCGCGTGCCTGAGACCGCGGCACCCACGTTCTGTGTGTTCGAGCACGTCTACTTCGCCCGGCCGGACAGCTTCCTGAACGGCAAGTCGGTGTACCGGGTCCGCGAGAAGCTCGGCCGCCGGCTGGCCCAGGAGGCGCCGGTCGCCGCCGACGTGGTGATCCCGGTGCCCGACTCGGGCCTCCCCGCCGCGATCGGCTATGCCAACGAGGCCAAGATCCCGTTCGAGATGGGGCTGATCCGGTCGCACTACGTGGGCCGCACGTTCATCGAGCCCCAGGAGTCGATCCGCCACTTCGGCGTCCGGCTCAAGCTCTCGGTGGTGCGCTCGGTGGTCGACGGCAAGCGGATCGTCGTGGTCGACGACTCGCTGGTCCGCGGCACGACGTCGCGCAAGATCGTCAAGATGCTGCGCAACGCCGGCGCCCGCGAGGTCCACCTGCGGATCAGCGCGCCGCCGACCACGCACCCGTGCTTCTACGGGATCGACACGCCGACCCGCAGCGAGCTGGTCGCGGCCTCGCACACCGTCGAGGAGATCGGCCGCTACGTCACGTGCGACTCGATCGGGTACCTGTCCCACGACGGCATGATGACGGCGATCGGGGCCAACCCGGGCACGGCGGCGGGAGCGGTCGCGGGCACCGGGTACTGCTCGGCGTGCTTCACCGGCAAGTACGCGGTGCCGCTCGGAACGTCGGACCTTGTCCAGCTCCGGCGCGCCAGGGTATAGGGTAGCCATATGGGTCTGGAAGCCGTGGATGTCCGCGCCGTCCGTGCGCAGCTGAAGGAGCTCGGCCACAAGGCCGCGGAGCTCCGGAGGTTACTTTGACGTCGACCACAAGCGCCTGAAGATCGAGGAGCTCGATTCGATCGCGTCCCGGCCGACGTTCTGGGACGATCAGAAGAAGGCCCAGACGCTGTTGCGCTCCAAGAAGGAGCTCGAGCTGATCGTCGGCGGCTACGACGCGCAGCTCCGCGCGCTGTCGGACGCCGAGGTTCTGCTCGAGCTCGCCGAGGAGGCCGACGACGAGGCCTCGGCGCGCGAGGCCGAGGCGAGCGCCGCCGCCGTGCGCAAGGCGCTCGACGACATCGAGTTCAAGCGCATGCTGTCAGGCGAGCTCGACAGCGGCGGCGCGATCGTCCAGATCACGGCGGGCGCCGGCGGCGTCGATGCCTCGGACTGGGCGATGATGCTGATGCGGATGCTGATCCGCTACGCCGAGCGCAAGGGCTGGAAGGTCGAGGTCCTCGACGAGACCCTGGCCGAGGAGGCCGGGATCAAGAGCGCGACCTTCACCGTCGCCGGCGACTACGCCTACGGCCTGCTCAAGGCCGAGAACGGCGTCCACCGCCTGGTCCGGGTCTCGCCGTTCGACGCCAACGGCCGGCGCCAGACCTCGTTCGCCGCGGTCACGATCACGCCCGACATCGACGATGACATCGAGGTCGACATCAACGAGGTCGACCTCAAGATCGACACTTACCGGGCCGGCGGCGCCGGCGGCCAGCACGTCAACAAGACCGACTCGGCCGTGCGGATCACCCACATGCCGACCGGCATCGTCGTGCAGTGCCAGAACGAGCGCAGCCAGCACTCGAACAAGGCCAAGGCGATGAAGCTCTTGCGCGCGCGGATCTACGACTACGAGCTCGCCAAGCGCGAGGCCAAGGCCGCCGAGGACGCCAAGGCGCGGCTCCGGATCGAGTGGGGCTCGCAGATCCGCAGCTACGTGCTGTTCCCCTACCAGCAGGTCAACGATCACCGGACCGAGCTCAAGACCTCGGACGTCGATGGCGTGCTCGACGGCGATCTCGACGATCTGATCCGCACCTATCTGCTGCGCGCCGCCGATCAGCCGCCGAAGAATTGACCCGCAGGCGTACGGGCTCGGCGGGAGGCTAGCGCGCGGCCGGCGCGGCGCCGTCGAGCAGGGCGGTCAGCTCCTCGGCGGACTTGCCGGCGCCGACGATGCGCTCGCCGGCGATGAACAGCGTCGGCAGCGAGTGCACGCCCGCGGCGCGGACCTCGGCGGTCTCGGCGGTGACCCGCGCCTCGGCGCCGGGCAGGTCGCGGCGGTAGCGCTCGAGATCGCAGCCGACGCTGGCCGCGAGCTTCTCGCAGCCCTCGGCGGTCAGCTGGTCGGGCGGGGCCGCGAACAGCGCGGCTGCCATCGCCTCACCCTTGCCCTGGGCGTCGGCGCAGCAGTAGGCGAGCGCGGCCGGCATCGCGTGCGGGTGGCTGCGCAGCGGCATCATCTTGCGGACCAGCCGCACCGGCTTGCGCGCCTGGGCGATCGCGGCCTCGAGCCGGTCCTGCATCCGGCGGCAGAACGGGCACTCGAAGTCGACGACCTCGACCACGGTCGCCGCGCCGGGGACCTGGGCGGCCTGGACGAACGCCGGCATGCCGGGGGTGGACGGCAGCGCCGGCGCGGGCGGCGCGGAGTGGGGCCACAGCGCGAGCACGGCGACCGTGGCCGCGACCGCCGACAGCGCCGCGAGCCCGCGCGCGGCCGAGAGCCGCACGGTCGACGCACCCGCGAGCACCGCGACCGCGTAGCCGATCGCCGACGCGTCCGCGATCAGGCACAGCTTGCACCACGCGCCGATCGCGACCGCCTGGACGACGATCAGCGCCACCGCCCACGCGGCGCCGGCGATCGCCAGCGCGCGCCGTAGCCGCGGCGCTTCGACGAAGCCGAGCCCGATGGCCGCGGCGAAGAACACGACCCCGAGCGCCGGCATCGGGATGCCCAGCGGGTGCGCCCAGGCCGACTCGCGCACCGTGGCGCAGCCGGTCTCGGCGCAGAACGTCGCGTCTGCGCCCAGGAAATCGACCAGGCTGGCCAGGCTGGCGCCGAGCCCGATCACCGCGAGGCCGAGCGCGATCACAGAGAACCGACGATGCCGGGGCAGCACAGGACGCATGATGGACCTGAACGAGCGAACCGCTCGGCCGCGGCGCGGCATTCCCTGCCCCGAGGCCGGCGCACCACCGGGGCGAAAAGACCCGCGAGCCGTGGGCTGCGGCGGCCCCGGAGATCTGCGCCTCGGAGATCCGCGGAGGTCCGGCGAGCTCGACGGCGTCGTGTCAGCGCCGGGTGCGCAGCACGCGGACCGAGGCATCCGCGCCGCGGCGGGCGGGGAAGCCGTCACCCGCCGCGTCAGCGTTCGCCGTCGTGATGCTGGAGCCACTGCCGGAGATCGGCCGCATCGCTCGAGGCATCGGGCAGATCCGCGAGCGCCGCGCGGGCCAGGCTGCGGGCACGATCGCGCTGCGCCGGCCACAGCAGCCTGGCGAGCGCGCTCTGCAGCCGCGGCTTGTCGGCCCCGGCGGCGCTCGAGCCGGTCTGCAGCGCCTCCTCGAGCATCGCGCGCGCGTCGGGATCGTGGAGCTCGACCGCGAGCAGCGCGCCCGCGGCGAGGGTGGCGGCCAGGCCGCGGTGATCGCCGCTCTGCTGCCACGCGGCGGCGGCGGCGCGGTACTGGGCGAGCGCGGCGGCGCGATCGCCACGGGCGGCGGCGAGCCGGCCGAGCTGAGCCGCGATCCAGCCGGTCACCGCAGGATCGATCGTGCCGCCGGTCGGCGCGATGCCCCACTGCAGCGTGTCGGCGGCGTCGGCCGGCACCCGGGCGCCCCAGCGCGCGAGCTGGATGCCGGCGCGCGCGTGGGCGAGGTGGACCGAGTCACTCTGGCCGAGCGTGTCGAAGATCGCCGCGACCTGGCGGTAGTCGGCCTCGGCCTCCTGGTCGTGGCCGGCGGCGAGCAGGAGATCCCCGGCGGCGAGCAGCGCACCCGCCAGCTCAGGGTGGGTGCCGCCGAGCGCGGCCTCGTACTCCTGGGTCGCCCGCTGCACCAGGCGGAGCGCCTCGTCGCGGTGGCCGCGGGCCTCGGCGAGCTCGCCCTGGAGCAGCAGCGCCCGGGCGCGCAGCGCGTCGGGCTCCTTGCGATCGCCGAGGTCGGCGAGCACCTGGATCAGCGCCTGCTCGGCCGCGGGGCTCGACGCCGGCGATCCGATCTGAGCCTCGGCGGTCGCCAGCCGTGCAGCGTGGGTCAGCGGATGGTGCCCGCCGTAGATCTGGGCGAAGCTCGCCGCGGCGCCGCGCGCGGTGGTCTCGGCGGTGGCGACGTCGCCCTGCGCGAGCAGCGCGCGCGCCAGATCGAGCGCGGCCTGGGCGCCCGTGGCGGTGTCGCCGCCGTGCAGCGCGCCGAGCAGGTGCTGCCGCAGCTTGACCGCCTCGGCGAGCTTGCCCTCGCAGGACAGGCTCTGGGCGAGCGCGCTGTGGTAGTCGGGCTGGGGCAGGGCCTTGTCGGCGAGCCGGACCTGGGCGTCGAGGTAGCCGGTCCACAGCGCGCGCTCGGCCGCCGAGCAGGTCAGCGCCAGGCGCTGCAGCGCGGCGGTCGCGCCGAGCTCGGGCTGATGGGCCGCCTGGGCCTCGAACGTCGCGTCCTCGAACAGCCGGCGCGCCGCCATCAGGTCGCCGCGGTCGAGCGCGGTGTGGCCGCGGACCAGCGACTGGTAGCCGCGCTGCACCGGCTCGTCGGATGGCTTGGCGGTCAGCTGATCGGCCTCGTCGAGCATGCCGAGCCGGCGGCGGACGTCGGCCTGGACAACCGCCAGCGGCGCGGACGCCGGCGACGGCGCGGTGCTGGTGCACTGATCGTAGGTCGGCAGCGCGTCGGCAGCCGACGCCGCGAGGGTCAGCCGGGCCGGGGCGTCGTGCACCAGCTGCAGGAGATCGGTCGCGAGCGCGTGGGCGCGCGCGGTGCACTCCGCGGCCTGCGGCCGGTCCGCGGGCAGGCTGCAGAACTCGTGGGTCGCGCTGCGCCACCCGCCGACCCAGGCGTCGAGCCTCGCCTGCAGCGGCGTCAGGGCCTCGGCGGGCTGGCCGCTGGCCTGGGCGAGCGCGTGCTGCCGGCGCGGGCTCCACAGGTCGTCCCAGGTCGCGGCGAGCGCGCGATCGCAGCGCCGCACGCTCGCGGCGCCGGTCCCGCCGCGCAAGGCCGCGATCCCGACCGCGCCGGCCGCGGCGACGGCCGCGCCGATCGCGACCGCGGCGACCATCCGCCGGCGCGTACCGGGCACGGCGGCGTGGGGCTTGAGCCGGCCGAGCAGCTCGGACATGTCCTCGAACCGCGCCGCCGGATCGCGCTCGAGCCCGCGCAGCAGCACGGCGTGGACGCCGGGCGGGACCTGGGCCGGGACGTTCGGCGGGGCGAGCCGGCCGCCCTTGAGCAGCTCGCGCAGCCACAGCGAGATCGTGTCGCCGTGGTACGGCGGGTAGCCGTAGAGCCGGTGGAACAGCGCGGCGCAGAACGCGAACTGATCGGACGTCGCGCTGGGCCCGGCGCCGAGCACCAGCTCCGGTGCCGCGTAGAGCCGGGGCCCGAGCGAGTTGGGGCCGGCCGCCAGGATGATCGACTCGAACTGCCCGCTCGGCGGCCGCGACCGCCCGGGGATGAAGCCGACGAACGAGTCCTCGCTGCTGACCTGATCGCTGGCCGTGGTCCAGTCCGCGTCCTGCGCCGTCCGGGTCGCGGCCACCCGGTGGATCCGGGCCTCGCCGATGCCGAAGTCGAGCACCTTGACCTTGCCGTCGCGGCCGACCACGCAGCTCGCCGGCGAGAAGCAGCCGTGGGCGATCCCGACGCCGTGCGCCGCGGCCAGGCCGCGCCCGGCCTCGATGAACAGCCGCAGGATCTGACGCGGATCGTCGATCCCGGCCTGGAGCAGCGTCGTGCCCTTGACGAACTCGTAGACGAAGTAGACGAAGCCCTCGTGGACGCCGACCGACAGCATCTGCAGCAGGCCGGGATGCGAGATCTGCCCGAGCTTCTGGGCCAGCGTCATCAGCGCGCCGGTCGCCGGATCTTCGATGTGCAGATCGAGCTGCTTGACGACGACGCGATCCTCGCGCTCGGGGTCGAATGCCTCGTAGATGACGCCGTCCTCGGTCCCGCCCACGCTCCGGATGATGACGAAGCGATCGACCTCGTGGCCCTTGCGCCACGGGAACGCCGGCATCAACGGCGCCCGCCGGGCGGCGCGCCAGACCGTCAGCCGCTCCTGGATGTCGTCCATCGAGCTGATCGGGAGCTCGGGGGTGGGGCGAGACGCGGTGAACAGCAGGTGGCGGCAGTCCGCGCAGCCCGACGCATGCTTGAGCACCCGGGCGAACTCGTCGCCGGCCAGCCGCCCCTGAAGGAAGCTGTCCGCTACGTTGGGGGGGAAGCACCGCGACACGTTCAGCCTGCCCCCGACTATCACCCGGCCTAACCTGGCGATCGATAGAGAGCTGCGAGTACACGCTGACAGCCGACCCGGTGCGCGATCGAGTATGGACCGCAGGGTTCCCCGTGAGACGGAAAGCCAGCAAAAACGGCTGCATGACGGCGGTGAGGCCGCGACAGCCGCGGGCTCGGGCATGGCGCGCGTGAGGCCGTTCACGCCCGTTGCACCGGGCATTCGACGGCCCTTCCAGCGATTTCCAGCGGTTGATGCGCCGCTGAACGCTCACGCCCGAGACGCAGGGTTGTCAGCGCGGCGAGAAACCGCCCAGGCTACGCGGCGATCGCGTTGCTCGCGGCGCTCCGGGCGCTCCGGATCACTTGTCGAGCGCGGCGAGCGCTTCCTGCGCCCGGGCCAGCGCGTCGGGGTTGGCCTGCCCAGGTGGTAGCGACTCCCACAACCGGACCGTGTCCTGTGCGAACCGCTTCTCGGCCGCCTTGTCGCCCTGCTTCTGGGCGATCTCGATCCGCTGGCCGAGCACGCGCGCCTTGCGCGGGCCGTAGACCAGCTTCAGCGCCTCGTCGGTCCACTTCGCCGCCTCGGGCAGCTTGCCGGCCTTGAGGTAGATCCAGCCCAGCCGCGCGCGCGGGTCGTACTCGCGCGGCAGGTCGCTCGCCGACTTCTCGAGCGCCGGCACCAGGTCGAGCGGCTTGCCGAGGTAGACGTAGACCTCGCAGCGCTGCCAGTTGTAGGTCATCACGGCCATCGGCGTCGGCGCCTTGGCCGCCGCGTCGTCGAGCATCGCGCGCTGGTGCTCGGCGGTCGCCCGGGCCTCGGCGTGCTTGCCGAGCGCGTCCTGGATCTCGCGCAGGTTGGCGAGCGCGTCGGAGCGATCATCGATCGACAGCGGCGCGTGGGTGTCGGCGATCAGCCGGGTCAGCCGGCCGGTCGCGCGCTCGCGCAGCTGCTTGACCCGCCCGGCGGCGGCCGGCTCGGCCTTGAGCTCGTCCGCGCACATCATCGCCGAGACGATGAAGTCGGTCGCGGCCGCGGCGTTGCCGGTCTGGTCGAGCGATCGATCCGCGACGTCGAGGCAGCCGGTGAAGTCCTTGCGCTTGCGCTTGGTCGAGAGCAGGGAAGTCAGCGCGTCGGGCCGGCGCGGCCAGCCGGCGGGGGCCTGGGCGAGGGCGGCGGTCAGCTCCTGCTCGGCGGTCGCGAAGTCCTTGACCGCGATCGCGCGCTCGGCGCCGAGCAGGCGAGCATCGGCGCCGGCTGCGCCGCCCTGCTGCGCCCGGATCCCGGCCTCGAGGAACGCGTGGAACTGGGCGAGGCTGGCCGCGCCGACGAACCGGGCCAGCACCGCGTCGGATGCGCCGGTCGCCCGGTCCTCGCCGATCACGTAGAACGTCGGCCACGCCGACGGCGGGTACTTCGCGACCGCCGCGGCATTGACCTCCTTGTCCGTATCGAGCGCCGCGAACACGAAGCGGTCGACGTCGGCCTTGAACGAGGCATCGGTGAACACGGTCGACTGCATCGACAGGCACGTGTGGCACCACGGCGCCCACTCGTCGATCACGACCGGGACCTTGCGCTGCCGGGCACACGCCAGCGCGGCCGGCAGGTCGTCGCTGATCCACGGCATCGCCTCGCGGCCCTCGGCGTGCGCCTTGCTGCACGGATCCGCGGCGGTGCCCTTGGCGGCGCGCTCCGCCGCGCTCCGGGCGTGATCGCCGGCCGGCGCGGGCCGCGCCGCGGCCGGATCGACGTGCGCGGGCTCGCTCGTCGGCGTCTTGTCGCAGGCGGCCAGCACGATGGCGATCGCGAGGAGGCGCTTCATGTCCGCGTGATACCACGCCACCTGCGCGTTGATCTCCAGGGGGCGTTCCCGCCCCCTCAGGACCGGCGAAGCCGGTCCATTCACCCCCCCGCGCGTCGCGTCGCGCGGCCCTGGACCAGGGGATCTGCGCCTGCCTGTCACTCCTGCTCGGCCCCTGTTCTCCTTCTCTCGGCCTCGCTGAAGCTGGTTGGATCATTCACGACTGGCGGCCACGACGCGTCGCATCGCGCAGATCTTGGTATGGTGCGCCGCCATGCCGCCGCGCGCTCCCGAACAGCCCGAGACCACCCTCGACCGCATCATGGATGAGCGGCGGGCCAAGGCCCAGGCGCTGCGCGATGGCGCGAAGAGTGATCCGTATCGCAACGACATCGGCCCGGCGATCTCGCTCGCCGAGGTCCGCGCGCGCTACCAGGCGACCCGCCCGGCGCCCGCCGAACCGGCCGCGGTGCCCGGCGACAAGGCGGCCAGGCCCGACAAGAGCGACAAGCCCGAAGGCATCACGCCGATCGACGGCGCGATCCACCGGGTCGCGGGGCGCGCGATGGGCAAGCGCGGTTTCGGCAAGACCGTGTTCGTCCCGCTGCGCGACACCACGGGCGATCTCCAGATCTATCTCAACGTCGATCACCTCGACGCCGGCGACTTCGCCCACGTCCTGCCGCAGCTCGACGCCGGCGACATCATCGTCGCCGAGGGGCCGGCGTTCTGGACCCGCCGCGGCGAGCTGTCGATCCTCGCGAAGCGCCTGTGGATCACCACCAAGTCGCTGCGGCCGTTGCCCGACAAGTGGCACGGCATGACCGACGTCGAGCTGCGCTATCGCCAGCGCTACGTCGATCTCGCGGTCAGCCCCGAGGTCCGCGACGTGTTCCGCAAGCGCTCGCAGATCATCACCGGGATCCGCCGGTTCCTCGACGCTCGCCGGTTCCTCGAGGTCGAGACCCCGATGATGCACCCGATCATCGGCGGCGCGGCGGCACGGCCGTTCCGGACGCACCACAACACGCTCGATCTCGATCTCTACCTGCGGATCGCGCCCGAGCTGTACCTCAAGCGCCTCGTGGTCGGCGGCTTCGAGCGGGTCTACGAGATCAATCGCAACTTCCGCAACGAGGGGCTGTCGCGCCAGCACAACCCCGAGTTCACGATGCTCGAGCTCTACCAGGCCTATGCGGTCCACACCGATCTGATGACGCTGACCGAGGAGCTGTTCGTCGAGCTCGCGCGCGAGGTCACCGGCGGCACGCGGGTGCCCTGGGACGGGGTCGAGATCGAGCTTGCGCCGCCGTGGCGCCGGCTGTCGATCCGCGATGCGGTCCGCGAGCTCGGCGGCCTCGCCGAGGCCGGCCGGATCTTCGAGGACCCGGTGTTCGCGGCCGAGGCAGCGGTCGCCGCCGGCGTGCCCGCGGCCGACGTGCTGCAGGTCCTGCTCGCGCCGCTGTCCGGGACCGCCCAGGCCGCGGTCGACGGCGAGTCGCTCAAGGCGCAGTTCAAGGATCCGGCCCGGCGGCCCGGCGTGGCGCAGGGGCTGGTCGAGCGCTATCCCGGCGACGACGCCCGCCGGTTCGCGGCCGGGCACCTCGGCTACCTCGTGTTCGAGGCCACCGCCGAGGCCAAGCTGGTCCAGCCGACGTTCCTCACCGAGTTCCCGGTCGCGGTGTCGCCGCTCGCGCGCCGCAGCGAGCGCGATCCGGCGTTTTGCGATCGGTTCGAGCTGTTCATCCACAGCCGCGAGATCGCCAACGGGTTCTCCGAGCTCAACGATCCGGATGACCAGCGCTCCCGGTTCCAGGCCCAGATCCGCGCCAAGGCGGCGGGCGCGGCCGAGACCATGGACTACGACGAGGACTACTGCCGGGCGCTCGAGGTCGGCATGCCGCCGGCGGCGGGGGAGGGAGTGGGCATCGATCGGGTCGTCATGCTATTGACCGGTCAACCGTCGATCCGCGACGTGATCTTGTTTCCGTTGATGCGTCCGGAATAGGCGAGGAGCCAGGCGAAACCACGGCGATGGCGAGAACCCCGGACCCAGACCACGATCTCGACGCGGCGGTGCGGCGCGGCTGGTGGATCGATTTTGCCGTCGGTGTGGTGCTGTTCGTGGTCGGGGCGATCGTGCCGCTGACCGGCATGGCGGACTCGACCGCGAGGCACTTCGCGATCTACGTGCCGCTGCTCGCCGGGGCCGCCACCGTGGCGCGCGGCATGGTGCGGCTGGTGCGCGGCCTGCGCCGCGGTGAGGTCCAGCTCGAGTTCGGCGGCCTGGCCTACAAGCGGTTCGTCGCCTGGCGCTACCTGCTGGTCGCCAATCGCAAGCTCGGGCGGCGGACCCAGCAGCTGTTCTTCGGCGGGATCGGAGTGCTGGGCGCGATCGCGATCGCGCGGGCCGCCCACCTCGCGCCCGAGGCGCTCGACCTTCCGCTGCAGATCGTCACGGCCGCGGTGGTCGTGCTGGTCGTCGCGGTCGGGTTCTTCGGCGTGCTGCCGCACTCCAAGCCGGCGCTGATCGTGGCCCTGGTCGGCCTGGTCGGGCTCGTCCTGGCGCTGACCGGGCGCGTGCTGGTCGGCCACGGCAAGCTGCCGTTCATTCACCTCGATCTCGACCAGATCGAGACGATCCGGCGCGCCCTGCTGATCGCCGCGGTGTTCGGCGTCGCGCTGATCGTGATCGGGATGTTCTTCGGCAGCCTGCGCGCCTACTTCACGTTCTTCACCACGGTGCCGATCGGCGGGGTGTGGATCGGCACCGCCGCGCTGGTCGTCGTGCTGTCGGTGATGGGCGGCTTCGAGTCGGACCTGCGCGAGAAGATCCTCGGCTCGAACGCGCACCTCCAGATCTCGCGCGAGGATGGTGACTTCGTCGAGTGGCGCGACGTCAAGGCGCGGATCGACCGGATGCCCGGCGTGGTCGCGTCGACGCCGTTCGCGGTCAGCGAGGTCGTGATCGCGGCCAACAACACCGGGATGAACGTCATCATCAAGGGCATCGATCCGAAGACGGTCGGCAAGGTCACCGATCTGGTGTCCGATCTCGAGGATCGCGACGCGATGAAGCGGCTCGAGCCGATCATCTCCGACACCCACGATCTGCGGGTCCCGCAGCACCCGCGGACCGGCCCGGTGGTCGACCCTCCGCCCGCCGACATGCCGGCCCCGGGCGAGCCGATCGACTTCTCGACGCCGGCACCTCCGGCGCCCGGCGGCGCACCGGAGGACGGCAGCGCGGCCGGCAGCGGCAGCGCGGCCGGCTCGGGCAGCGCGGCCGGCTCGGGCAGCGCCGCGGAGGCGCCCGCCGGAGGCCACGGCGGTGGTACGGCGTTCGGCGGCGACGCGGTGCGGATCCTCGGCGAGGGCGATCCACCGCCTCCGCCGCCGCCGCCCGGGCCGCTCCCTGGACCGTCCGCCGCTCCGGCGACCCCCCCGGTGACCCGACCGGTGATCGATCCGCCCCCGCCCGACCTGCTCACCTCCGACGAGCCGCCGGCCGACTACAGCCGGCCCGACTACCTCCAGGATGCGGTCAAGGTGATCGAGCCGCCGTTCGACATGCCGTCGCTGTCGCGCCGGACCCAGTCGTTGCCCGGCATCCTGGTCGGTCGCGAGCTGGTCAAGCAGACCCACCTCTACACCGGCGAGGAGGTCCGCGTGGTGTCGCCGCTGTCCGATCCGGCGAACCCGGACGCGACCGGCACGCCGATTCCGTTCAACCGCGACTACCGCGTCGCCGGCACGTTCTTCACCGGGATGTACGAGTACGACCTCAAGTACGTCTACGTCACGCTCGACTCGCTCCAGGAGTTCCTCGATCGCGGCGACGCCGTCGACGGCATCGAGGTCCGGGTCGTCAACCCGTACGAGACCGATGCGCTGGTCGCGGAGTTCCAGGCGGCGTTCGGGCCGCACTACCGGGTCCAGGACTGGAAGGAGCTCAACCGCAGCCTGTTCTCCGCGCTCAAGCTCGAGAAGATCGCGATGTTCCTCGTGCTCGGCATCGTGATCCTCGTCGCGTCGTTCTCGATCCTGGGCAACCTGATCATGGTCGTGGTCGAGAAGGCGCGCGAGATCGCGCTGCTGAAGACGCTCGGCGCGAGCGACGTCGGCATCATGCAGGTGTTCTCGATCCAGGGCCTGATGATCGGGATCGTCGGCACCGTGCTCGGCGTCATCACCGGCCTCCTGATCTGCTGGGTGCTCAGCGTCTACGGCTTTCCGCTCAACGCGGACGTTTACTACATCGACCGCCTGCCGGTGCACGTCGACGCGTGGTCGGTCGCCGCGGCCGCTGCGGCGGCGATCCTGATCAGCATCTTCGCCACGCTGTACCCGGCGCTGGTCGCCGCGCGGGTGCGCCCTGCAGCGGGAATGCGCCACTAGCGTCCTGATCCTGTGAAAGGCGGGCAACGACACCCACCCTGGAGGTCGTGAATCCGGCGACTTGAATGCTGGCACACGGAGTGCTTCGGATCACCCGATCATGAAGACCGCGCTGCTTGTGGCCACCGGGTGCCTGGCGATCTCGTCGACTGCCTCGGCCGGCGGCTACCTCGGGCTGGCGCTTGGCACCGAGCCCGGGATCAACGATCAGTTCGTCCAGGACGTCGCCGCACCGGTCGGCCGCAGCGTGCGCGTCCTGGGCGGCGCTCGGTTCGGCAACATCTCGATCGAGGGCGCGCTCAACGGGTTCACGGTCGTCACCAAGCACGTCGGCGAGCAGAACATGTACCAGGGGTCGGTGGCGCTGAAGCTCAACCTGCCGCTGGGCAACAACTTCGAGGGGTTTGGACGCGTCGGAGCGGAGCGAACCTGGCTCAACCTCCAGGACGAAGGCGCGAACCTGGCCGGGAACGGGTTCCTGGTCGGCGGCGGCTTCGAGTACCGGCTCGACGCGGTGCTCAGCCGCGCGTCGATCTTCGTCGATTACAACGTCCACCACGCCACGCTCGACGCCCAGCGGTTCCAGAAGGACGCGACCACGCGGATCTGGGGCCTGGGCTTCACCGTCGGGTTCTGACGGCCACGGGATCGCGTGGGGTGCGGCGACATCGCCGCCCCGGTGCGCGGCGCAGGTACAGGCAACCATTGCGGGGCGGCAATGGTCCCATCGCGCGTTGACACCCGCAGCGGCACACGAGTAAGGTCCTGCGCCCTTTAGAGATTCCCTTTGTGACCGACGCCCCCGAGCCCGCGCTGAGGCAAGCTTCCGACCCGGCCCCCGATCCCTCCGCGGCGACGCAGCGGGACGCGACCCAGCGCCCTGTGGTCGTGCGGGGCGCGCGCATCGACATCGAGCGGCTCGGCAAGAGCTACCTCCACGGCGGCAAGGCGCTGGCGATCCTCTGGGACATCGACCTCACGCTGGCCGCCGGCGACATGGTCGCCGTCGTGGGCGCCTCGGGCGTCGGCAAGTCGACGTTCCTGCAGCTGCTGGGCACGCTCGACCTGCCGACCTCGGGGTCGATCAAGTTCAACGGCGAGGAGCTGACCACGATGTCGGCGTCGCGGCTCGCCGAGTTCCGCAACCGGCAGATCGGCTTCGTGTTCCAGTTCCATCACCTCTTGCCGGACTTCACGGCGCTCGAGAACGTCATGATGCCGGCGCTGATCCAGCGGATCCCCACCGAGCGCGCCCGCCGGATGGCGCGCGACATCCTGGGCCGGGTCGGGCTCGCCCATCGCCTGACCCACCGGCCCGGCGAGCTGTCGGGCGGCGAGCAGCAGCGCGTCGCGCTCGCCCGCGCGATGGTGCTCGAGCCCTCGCTGCTGCTGGCCGACGAGCCGACCGGCAACCTCGATCGCGCGACCGGCGAGTCGATCCACCAGCTGTTCCTCGATCTCAACCGCGAGCGCGGCTCGACGTTGCTGGTCGTCACGCACAACCCCGATCTGGCGGTGCTCATGCCACGCAGGTTACGCATGATCGACGGCGGTCGCCTGATCGAAGAGCAAGGCGGCTCTCCGTACCGCTCGGCGGCCGATGCCGCGACTTCGGAGCCGGTCTCGCCACCCGATGCAGGAGCGGTCCCGTGAATCGGTCACTGTTGGTACTTCTGTCGTGCGCGATCGGCCTCGCTGTGGCCGTCCGCGCCAGCGCGCAACCCCTCCCGGCCCCGCCACCGGCCCAGGCTCCTGCCTCCGCCGGCGGTCCCGCGATGCAGGGCCGTGCGATCGAGCGGGTGCAGTTCCGCGGCAACCGCAAGGTCGAGGACGACGCGATCCGGGTCCAGCTGCTGTCCAAGCCCGGCACGCTGTTCGACCCCGCCAAGCTGCGCGAGGACATCCGCGCGATGTGGAAGATGGGGTTCTTCGCCGACGTCACGGCGGAGGCCGAGATCGGCACCACCGGCGCGCTCACGATCACCTTCGCGGTCAAGGAGAAGCCGTCGCTCCGCAAGGTCCTGGTCGCCGGCAACCACGAGCTCGGGCTCGACAAGATCAACGAGGTGATCGACCTCGAGCTCGACACGATCGTCGACATCGCCAAGATCAAGAAGAACCGCGAGAAGATCGCGGATCAGTACGTCCAGAAGGGCTTCTACCTCGCGACCGTGGACTACGAGCTCAAGCCGGTCAACGAGGCCGAGGTCGACGTCTGGTTCAAGGTCGACGAGAAGGCCAAGGTCAAGATCCGCGACGTCCAGTTCATCGGCAACCACGTGCTGTCCGACGACGAGCTCCGACTCGCGATCCAGACCCGGAGGCAGGACGCGCTGTCGTTCCTCAACGACTCCGGCGTGTACAGCCAGGAAGCGTTCGAGCGCGACCTGCTGCTGGTCTCGGCGCACTACTGGGACCGCGGCTTTGCCAACGTCAAGGTCGGCACGCCGCAGCTCCGGCTGTCGCGCGACAAGGAGTACATGTACCTGTCGATCCCGATCGACGAGGGCCCGGTGTTCTCGATCGGCACGGTCGGGTTCAAGGGCGACCTGATCGGGACGCCGGCCGACAACCTCGCCAGGATCCGGATGCGCACGGGCACGACGTTCTCGCGCACCCAGATCGCCGAGGATCGCGAGAAGCTGTCGTCGTACTACCAGGATCAGGGCTACGCCTACGCGAACGTCTCGCCGCTGACCAAGGTCGACCTGCCCAACCGCAAGATCAGCCTGACCTACGAGGTCGCGCGCGGCAAGCGCGCCTACTTCGAGCGCATCAACATCCGCGGTAACTCCAAGACCCGCGACAAGGTGATCCGCCGCGAGATGAAGATCTCGGAGGGCGAGCTGTTCAACAACACCAACCTCGAGATCTCCAAGCGCCGGATCACCGCGCTCGGGTTCTTCGAGAACGTCACGGTGTCGACCAAGCGCGGCAGCTCGGACGAGTTCGTCGAGGTCAACGTCGAGGTCAGCGAGCGGCCGACCGGCACGTTCCAGATCGGCGCGGGGTTCTCGTCGGTCGAGAACTTCATCGCCCAGGCCCAGATCTCGCAGAACAACCTGTTCGGCCGCGGCCAGACCCTCGCGCTGCAGGCCCAGCTGTCGAGCCTGCGCCAGCTGTTCCTGCTCCGGTTCGTCGAGCCGTGGTTCCTCGACACCGAGTGGACGTTCGGCCTCGACCTCTACAACCAGAGCCGGGGGTTCGGCACGTTCTTCCGCAACTCGTCGGGCGGTCAGCTGACCTGGGGATACCCCCTGTCGTACGAGGCCCGCGCATTCCTGATCTACAAGGCCGAGGACGTCAGCATCACCACCGGGTCGGGCGGGATCGCCAACCTCGGCGCGACCTCGGCGCCGATCGCCGCGACCAGCGTCGCCAACCTGTTCCGCGGCGGCGTGACGTCGTCCCTGCGCGCGTCGCTGCAGTGGGACTCGCGCAACAACCGGCTGTTCCCGACCGGCGGCTGGTACGACACCCTGTTCGTCGAGATCGCGAGCCAGTACACCGCCTCGCAGAACAAGTTCCTGCGCTGGGGCGGGTTCCTGCGCCACTACCGCGAGCTGTGGGGACCGTTCGTGTTCCACGGCAACGCCGAGGTCGGCGTCACCACGTCGACCGATCCGCTCGGCGTGCCGATCAGCGAGCGCTACCTGGTCGGCGGCATCTTCGACATCCGCGGCTACGCGCCGCGCTCGCTCGGACCGCTGCTGCTCACCCAGGCGCCCGGCGACGTCGGCCAGACGCTCGGCACGCTGCCGCTCGGCGGCAACCTGCAGGTGATCTTCAACAGCGAGATCGAGTTCCCGCTGTTCAAGAAGATCGGGATCTCGGGGGTCGTGTTCTACGACATGGGCAACGCCTACAACCTCGAGGACCGCTACTGCTCGGGGCTGCAGCGCAAGAGCGCGGCGGTGTCGATCAAGTTCGATCCGTGCTTCCGGCCCCTCGAATCTCTGACCACGGGCCTGCGCAAGTCGGTCGGCTTCGGATTCCGCTGGTTCTCCCCGATCGGTCCGTTGCGCTTCGAGTGGGGAATTCCGCTCGACGCGCAACCCGGAGAAGACCCGCTGGTGTTCGAGTTCACGATCGGGAACTTCCTGTAGTCCTCCGCGCGCCGCCGGCAGCACCGGCGGCAGGTGCGGTGTCGCACCCTGTCACCTTCGCCCGGAGCCGGCCCGGGCCAATCGACGCGAGCCCCGGGGGCAAATGGAATATCCGGCTTGGAACCCCCGTCGAAGTCGCGTATGAAGCGCTCGAGGTTCTCATGAATCGCTACGTCGCTCTGGGTTGTCTTGGTCTTGGTCTGATGGTGAGCCCGGTCCTGGGAAGGATCGGTAACACCGCGGTGCCCGCGAACCCCAAGATCGGGGTGATCAACATCGAGGAGACGCTGTCGTCCACGCCGGCCGGCAAGCGCGCCAACGAGTCGTTCGAGAAGACCCGCAAGTCCAAGCAGGGCGTCCTCGACAAGCAGCAGGAAGAGCTCAAGAAGTCCAACGAGGACCTCGAGAAGCAAAAGGCCGTGCTCAAGCCCGAGGTCTACGGCGCCAAGCGCCAGGACCTCGAGAAGAAGTTCGTCGAGCTCCAGCAGACCTACGTCAAGCTCGAGCGCGAGCTCGCGCAGGATCGCACCAAGCTGATCAACGACCTGCTCGAGCAGGCCAAGCCGAAGATCATCGCGATCGCCAAGGCCGAGGGCGTGTCGGTGATCTTCGACCAGAGCGCTACGATCTGGGCCGAACCGACGATCGATCTGACCCAGAAGCTCAACGCCGAGATGAAGTGAGCCTCGCCCCGGCGAGGGCGGGGTGGCACGCGGGGTGATACAACCAGGCGCATATGGCGCCTGATGTCGCGATGACCGCCGAGCAGATCCTCGGCCTGCTGCCCCATCGCTATCCGTTCCTGCTGATCGATCGCGTGCTCGAGGTCAGCGACGATCGCGTGGTGGCGCTCAAGAACGTCTCGTTCAACGAGCCTTACTTCCAGGGCCACTTCCCGGGCGTGCCGGTGATGCCGGGCGTGCTGCAGATCGAGGCGATGGCGCAGGCCGGCGGGATCCTCGCGTCGCGCACGGTCGCGTTCGATCCCACGACCCACGTGATGCTGTTCATGGCGATCGATGCGGTGAAGTTCCGCAAGGCCGTCACCCCCGGCGATCAGCTGCGGATCGAGGTCGTGCCGCTGCGCAAGGGCAAGATCTTCAAGATGAAGGGCGAGATCCAGTGCGGCGGCCAGGTCGTGTCGTCGGCCGAGTTCCTCGCCGGGCTCGCCGAGAAGTCGAAGATCGGATGATGCGGGGCATCGCGGTCGCGGCGCTCGGGGCGGTCGTTGCGGGCGTCGTTGTAGGCCTCGTTGTGGGCCTCGTGGCCGGCGCGGGCGGGTGCAACCGCAAGCCGACGCACCGGCGCACCGGCGACGCCGCCGCGGTCGAGGTCGTGACCACGCCGGCCTCGCCCGACGGAGGCGTGCGCGGCGCCGCGAGCGAGGAGATCGAGCCCAACGACGGCGACGAGGTCGCGACCGTGCTCGCGCTCGGCGCCCAGGTCCACGGCAAGATCGATCCGGACACGGACGTCGATCGCTACCGGATCGACGTGATCCAGACCGGGCTGCTCTCGGTCATGGTCGACAGCCACGACGCGCTCGACGCCACGCTCGAGATCGCCGACGCCGGAGGGACGGTGATCGCGCGGTCGGATCGGCTCGGCGCCCGGGTCCGCGAGGGCGTCCCCAACCTCGGCGTGACGCCGGGGCGCTACACCGCGATCGTGACCGCGCGCAAGCCGCCGCCGGCGACGCCGGCCAAGAAGCGCGGCGCCGCGGCCCGGCATCCCGCGCCGGAGCCCGCCGCCAGGCCGGCCGGCGGGCCCTACGAGATCACCGCGACCATGGTCTCGCCGGCAGCGGGGTTCGAGCACGAGCCCGACGACGATCGCGGCCAGGCCAACGATCTGATCGCCGGCGACACCGCCAGCGGCTACCTCGGCTGGTCGGGCGACGCCGACGCCTGGAAGGTCTCGGTCGAGGCGCTGTCGGCCAGGAACGCGCTCGACATCGAGCTGTCGCCGGTCGACGGCGTCGCCCTGACGCTCGAGATCGCCGATGGCGTCGGCAAGCCGATCGCGACGCGCAAGGGTGCCCGGGGCAGCCCGCTGGTGGTGCGTGGCTTCGTGCCCCAGCTGCCGCCGAGCGCGCCGCCGTTCCACTACCTCACGGTCCGGGGCGATCGCTCCAACCCCGAGACCGCGTACCAGATCCGGGCGGTGGCCAAGCTGATCGCGCCCGACGCCGAGATCGAGCCCGACGACACGCCCGAGACCGCGATGGCGATGCCGGCCGACCGCAAGAGCCTGCACGCACACTGGAGCACCGGCGACATCGACTGCTTCGCGCTCGCGCCCGAGGACACCGCGCGCACCCTGGACGTGTCGATCGACACGCCGAGCGAGCTCGATCTCGCGATCGACGTCCTGATCGACGGCAAGCTGATGGCCAAGGTCGATCACCCGGGCAAGGGCGCGGCCGAGAAGCTGGTCGTGGCGGTCCCGGCCGGGGCCCACGCGGTGGTCCGCGTCCACGGCGAGGTCGCCGGCGATGCGGGCTACGAGCTCGTGATCAACGAGTCGCCGTGACGCCGCGCTCGCGCAAGGTCCAGATCCTCACGGCGCTCGCGCTCGCCAACCTGGTGTCCTACGCGGCGCGCAACGCGCTGTTCACGGTGTTTCCGGATCTGCACGCCCGGTTCGACATCGACGACGCGCAGTTCGGGCTGCTCCAGACCCTGTTCATGCTGCCGCACGCCGCGGCGACGCTGGCGTTCGGCTGGGCGGGGGATCGCTACGATCGCCGGCGCGTGATCGTGGCCGGGATCGTGCTCGCGAGCCTGGCCGGCGCCGCGGGTGGGCTCGGGCACAGCTACTGGGGGCTCGCGGGGTCGCGCGCGTTCGTCGGCCTCGGCACCGCCGCCGTGGTGCCGGTCGCCAACTCGATCCTGGGCGAGATCTTCGACGGGCCGCTCAAGGCCAGCCGGCTATCGCTGTTCAACCTCGGGCTGTTCCTGGGCGGGGTCGCCGGGTTCGCCGCCGGGCAGGTGCTGGGGTTCCCCGCCGTGGTCGTCGTGCTCGCCGTGCCGGGCCTCGTGCTCGCGATCTGGATCGCCGTCCTGCCGGTGCCGGCCCACCGCGAGGCGCCGCCGGCGACGCCATGGTGGCGGTACCTCGCGGAGTTCGCCACCCGGTTCTTCACCGACGCCCGCGCGCTGCTCGGGATTCGCACGCTGCGCTGGATGATGCTGTCGACCACGACGATGGCGTTTGCCGCCGGCGGCTCCGCCGCGTGGCTCAAGGAATTCCTCACCCGCGACAAGCACATGGGCGAAGCCGAGGCAACGCGGCTGCTGGTGTTCGGGCTGTGCGCCGGGATCGGCGGGATCCTCGCGGGAGGCCGGGTCGCCGACCGGCTGCGCCGGCGCCGGGTCAACGGCCGGCTGTGGACGATCGCGCTCGGCATGTTGCTGACGATCCCGTGCGGCAGCGTCTCGCTCGAGGTGGCGAACGGCCCGCTGCTCTACGCCTCTGTCGTGGCGACGACGTTCTTCATCAGCTGGTACCACGCGCCGATGGCGGCCTCGGTCGACGATCTCGCACCGCCCGGCCGCAGCGTCGCGGCCCAGGGCCTGGTGATCTTCACGATGCACATGCTCGGCACCGCACCGGCGTCGTGGGTGGTCGGCGAGGTCTCGCAGCACGCCAACCTGCACGTCGCGATGTGGGTACCGACGGCCGCGCTCGGCGTGGCCGCGCTTGCCATGGTGATCGCGACCCGGAGCTTTGCTGTGGACCAGGCCGGTGCCCGGGCCGGCGCGCCGGCCGCGGGGTGACCGCGCGCCGCGAGGCTGCTATAACCCGAGCACGATGCGGTTCCTGGTGGCCGTCCTCGCGACCGTCCTCGGCGGCAGCGCTGCAGCATGCGTGCACAGCGGCGGCCCCGATCGGACGCTCGATCGCTACGGCATGGCGCTCAAGAACCGCGACTTCGGCGCCGCCTACGACCTGATGTCGTCGAGCTTCCGCGTCAAGGTCACGCGCGAGGACTACGTGCGGACGATGCGCGACAACAGCCGAGAGGTCAACGAGACCGCCGATCGGCTGCGCGGCAAGAAAGGCAGCATGGAGGTCTCGGCCGAGTTCGAGTACGGCCTCGGCGACACGATGCGGCTGATCCAGGAGGACGGCCAGTGGAAGATCGCGAGCTACCCGCTCGGGTTCTACGACCAGTCGACGCCCAAGGCCGCGCTGCGCTCGTTCATCCGCGCCTATCGCCTCGAGCGCTGGGACGTGATGCTGCGGTTCGTTCCCAACAGCTACCGCGAGAAGATGAACGTCACGAAGATGCAGGCCCAGTTCACCGGGCCGTCGCGCGAGCAGATGGAGAACCTGATCAACACGCTCGAGGCCAACGTCGACGAGCCGATCACCGAGCGTGGCAACGACGCGCGGATGAGCTACGGCGACCGCTACACCGTCCAGTTCCTCAAGGAGGACGGCGCGTGGAAGCTGAAGGATCTCGATTGATCGCGTGTGCGGCCGATATTCTCGGTATGTGCTCGCCGCGCCGGCATCGCGATCCGAGAGATCTCGCTGCGTCGACGCGGTGCGCATCTCCGGCGTTCTCGGAGTCGTTGGCAGGTGTCGTCACTCCCGATCGAAGGTCCGCAAAAAAGTCAGAGCGCCGGCAGCAACCTCAACGGTGCGCGCGCGTTCGACAAACCGAAACGTCGGTCTGCGTCATGGGGTTCCGAGCACCCGCTGCGTGTGCGGTTCGCGGGCAGTCGTCCCGCGGCTGGAATTCATGTCGCGGAAGTGGAACCTTCGAATTACGATGCGTTAGAATAATTCCGCGAGATACAGCGTCTCAAGGCCCGAGGGTTGCACCACCTCGACACAGGCGGTACGGATCATAGCAGCGTGGGATCGACCAGTTAGCCCTCACATCAGCCCGAAAGGCGGTCCGCCATGTTGGATCCCTGGATCATCGAAGAAATCCTCAAGAAAGAAGAGGAACAGCGCCGTGAGAGCGAGCGAGGTCGGATCGAGCTTCCGATCGAGCGTCGCGATCGCGGGGACCGACCTGCCGTCACGCCACCTCGGGAAGAGGGCGAGCGCGGCGTGGTGATCATCGATATCTGACCACACCCGGACCACACGCCGGCCACACCTCGGCTGCACATTGTCGACGGTCCTTCCACCACGGTGGGAGGACCGTTTGCGCTTTCGGCCGGCGTACAGTGCTACGTACGCGATGTGACGCGCTCGGCGGGTCATCTGTTCACGGTCGCGGTCGGCGTCGCCGGCTGGGTCGTCGTGTTCGGATTCCCGGCACTGGGGTTGTCACCGAAGCCGACACCCACGCCCGCGCTGTGGGTCGCACTGTTCATCGTGGTGATCCTTGCGGCGCGCGCGCTCGCGTTTCGCATCGTCGAGGGCAGCGTGCTGTCGCTCGACTCGGCGTACTACGTGGCCGCCGCGCTGTGCGTCGGCTCGTTCGGCGCCGGTCGCATCGTCGCGGTCGCGCTGACGCTCGATGCCGCGGTGCGGCTGTACCTCGCGCGCCGGAGCGGGCCGAGCGAAGCGTCGATCAGCTGGACCGAGCTCGGCTACGTCCTGTACTTCGGCGGGATGAGCGGCGGGCTGGTCGCGCTGAGCGGCTGGATCTGGCACGCCGACGCGCTGGTCGGCCGCCACGCCGGGACGATCGACGTCGCGCTCCGGGTGATCGCGATCGACGCCTTGCTGCTGATCAGCCACTACGCGGTCCAGGGCGTGCGCCTGCGCTTGCTCGGCCGGACCTGGCGGAGCTTCGTCGACGAGCTCGCGCTGCCGGGGATCGGCGCCGAGGCCTCGCTGATGCCGATCGGCGTGGTGCTCGTGCTGCTCTACGACCTCGACCATCCGCTCGGCTTCCTGCTCCTGTCGCTGACCTACCTGCTGATCAACCTGGTGTTCTCGCGGCTGTCGCGGACCCGCAAGCAGCTCGAGGAGCGGGTCCACGAGCTCGAGATCTTGAACGCCACCGCGCGACGGCTCTCGGCGTCGCTGCAGCTCGAGGAGCTGGTCGAGGCGGTCGCCCGCGAGACCTGCCGGGCGATCCCCGAGGCCGAGGCGGTCGCGCTGGTCCACCGCCGCGCCGGCGACCGCGCCGGCCTGGTGATCGACGGCTTCGATCGGCTCGGCGACAAGTTCTTCCGCCGGCCGATGCAGGAGGGCGAGGGCGCGGCGGGCTGGGTGATGACCCACGGCGCGACCCGGCGGATCGGCGAGCTCAGCGCCGATCCAGACATCGCGTCGCGCGGCGGGGGCCACGCGATCCGGTCGTGGCTCGGCGTGCCGCTGTTCATGTACGGCGGCTGCGACGGCGTGATCGCCGTGCAGAGCAGCCATCCCCGGGCGTTCCGCGCCGACCACCAGCGCCTGCTCGAGTCGCTCGCGCTGCAGATCGCCGCCGCGCTGCAGAACGCCCACCTCTACGAGCTCGCGATGGTCGACGGCCTGACCGGCCTGTTCATGCGGCGCTACTTCGACGCCCGGATCGAGGAGGAGATCGAGCGTTCCAAGCGCTATGGCACCGCGTTCTCGGTCGTGATGATGGACGTCGACGATTTCAAGCTACTCAACGACACCCACGGGCATCTGATCGGCGACCGCGTGCTGCGAGGCATCGCCAACGTCGTGAAGTCACAGATGCGCGGCGTCGACACCGCGGCGCGCTACGGCGGCGAGGAGCTCGCCCTGATCCTGCCGCGGACCGAGATGGTCAACGCCTACAACGTCGGCGAGCGGATCCGCGCCGCGATCGCCGAGCTCCGGATCACCACCGACACCGACCCGTCGCAGTCGCTGCGGGTGACCGCGTCGTTCGGCATCGCGTCGTACCCCGAGAGCAAGGCGCGCGACGGCGAGGACCTGGTGCGCCGGGCGGATCGGGCGCTGTACCGGGCCAAGAAGACCGGCAAGAACCGGGTCGAGCTGTACTGGAGCGACGACTCGGGGCCGGCGCGGCCGGAGACCGAGCCGGGCGAGGCCGAGCGCGCCGCCGCCCGGTCCCGCACCGCCGAGCGCGGAGAGGACCGCGGATGACCGATCGCGGAGACCGGGGCGCCGGGGCGCCGGGTTCGCGCGACCGGCGCAGCGCCGAGCGCCGGATCAGCTGGGCCCGGTTGTGGGCGCGCGCCAAGCAGATCGTCACCACCGATCCGACGCACTCGGACGAGGACGATCACGTCGTCGACGAGGAGGCGGCGCGGGTCCTGGCGGCGACCGCCGGCCGGCTCAAGGGTGGCCTGGCCAAGGTCGCTCAGCTTGCGGCGTACGATCCGGGCGCGACGCTCGGCGGCCGGGCAGGGGCGACCGCGCAGGCGCGCGCCGTGCTCGCCGGGCTGTGGGACCACGCGCCGGCGGTGTCGGGCGACGCGATCGCCGGCGTGGTCGAGGCCGACCTCGGCCGGCCGCCGCGGGCGCTGTTCGCGACCTGGGATCCGGTCCCGCTCGCGGCCGCGTCGCTCGGTCAGGTCCACGCGGCCACGCTCGACGACGGCACCGCCGTGGTCGTCAAGGTCCAGTACCCCGGCGTCGCCGAGGCGCTGCGCGCCGACCTCGAGGACGCCGCGTTCCTGCGCAAGCTCGCCGGCGCCGAGATCGGCGGCTCGCTCGACGCCGCCTCGCTGCTCGCGCTCGGCGCCGCGGTGCGGGGCGAGCTCGACTACCTCGCCGAGGCCCGCTCGCTCGGCCGGTTCGCGGCGGCCTGGGCCGGCCACCCGGCGCTGCGGTTCCCGCGCGTGATCGCCGAGCGCACGTCGCCGCGCGTGCTGACGATGACCCGGGCGCGCGGCAAGACCGTGGTCGAGGCCGCGGCGAGCGGCAGCCCGGAGCTCCGCCGCAACGCCGCGATCGCGATCTTCGCGTTCGCCTGGGGCTCGCCGCTGGCCCACGGGCTGCTCAACGCCGATCCCAACCCGGGGAACTTCCTGATCGACGAGCAACCCGACGGCGGCGCCGAGGTCTGGTGCCTCGACTTCGGCTGCGCCGTCGAGCTGGCCGGCGATGCCGCGGCCGCCGATCGCGAGATCTTCTGGGGCCTGCTCGACGAGGACAGCGCCTCGGCCGCCGAGCGGTTCCGCCTCGGCCTGGCCCGGGCCGGCCTGCTGCGCCGCGCCGACACGCTCGCGACCACGGCCCACCGCGTCTGGGAGAGCGCGCTGGTCGCGCCGCTCGCGACCCACGGCGAGTTCCACTGGACCGCGCGCTACGCCGGCGAGCTCGCCGAGGCCACGGGCCGCGTGCTCGCCGCCGGCGGCGTGGCGCTACCCGCCGACGTGCTGCTGCTCTGGCGCCAGCGGCTCGGCGCGGCCTCGGTGCTGGCGCTGCTCGACGCCCGCGCGCCGTTTCGCCGCGTGCTGGTCGATCTGATCGGCACCGGCCGCCGCGCCCTGCGCTGAGCCAGGCGGCCCGCGCCGGTCAGTACGTGTGCGGTCAGTACGTGTAGCGCAGGAACAGCCGCGCATCGATCGCGCGGATCGCGGCGAACTGGGGCAGGAGGAAGCCGTCGGCGGCCAGGCCGACCGCGTAGTGGCGGTTCTCGAGCTGGTACTCGCCGCCGGCGCCGGCATGGAACGCGATCGAGAACCGCTCGCCGGGGTCGGTGATCATGACCTTGCCCAGGACGTTGGACGAGATCATGGCGATGCCGGCGCCGCCCTCGACGAACGCGGCGAGCCGGTCGAACCGGCCGCCGATCCGGGCGTCCCCGCCGCCGCGGTAGAGCTGGAACCACTCGCCCTGGGGCGGCGGCGGCACGACGGCCTCGTGGCTCGATGCTGCCAGGCTGATGCCGACCGAGAGCCACGCGAACAGGTCGCGGCCGATCCGGATGTCGAGCGCGGGGCCGACGTTGGCGTCCTTCGACGCCTTGGGCAGGAACGCGACGGCGCCGAGGCCGCCCTCGGTGTACCAGCCGCTCGCGGCGGGGCGCGCGGCCGCGGCGCTGCCGAGCGCGGCGAGCGTGCCCAGCGAGACGGCGGCGGCGACGGCGAACCGGATCACGGCGTGCGGCGATGGTAGCTCGGCGGCGGCCCGGGCTGGGGCCGGCGCGCCGAAATCAAAACGGCGTGGCTCCGACGGTGTACGGCACCGGCATGAACGGCTGCAGCTCGCCCGGCTTCTGGGTGACCGCCGCCAGGAGCAGGTCGTGCATGATGCCGCGCAGGTCGCGGACCCGGACGTTGAACTCGAGGACCATGTGGGTGTTCGGCTTGAATACCAGATCGATCCGGGTCATCGCGGCGAACGCCTCGCGCGGGATCGCCGGGCCGACCGGGGTCTGCATGTAGTTCATGACCTTCGGCATCGGCATCGTCAGCGGCTGGAACGAGGTCGCGTTCTTGCTCACCGTCAGGGTGGCGCGGAACGGGTTGACGTTGCCGCGCGTGACCTGATCGAGATCGATCGACGCCTCGCGCAGCTGGTCCTCGGTGAACAGCCCCGTGACCGTACCGCCGGCCGGGACGTTGATC
This sequence comes from Kofleriaceae bacterium, assembly GCA_036403075.1. Lineage (GTDB taxonomy): Bacteria > Myxococcota_A > Polyangia > Haliangiales > Haliangiaceae > JABFXX01. The sequence goes on along the minus strand of DASWRS010000124.1, from coordinate 12,623 downwards.
GGGATGTCGCCGTCGAGCCCCGGCGTCGGCGGCGCCTCCTGGTCATCGGGGTTGAGCACGATCAGCGTCGGATCGTACGAGAACAGCTCGTTGGCGCCGTTGAGCTGGATCTTGGCCTGACCGGGCATGGTGCCCGGGTTCTTGATCGTCCACTCGACCTCGATCTCGAGGTCGCCGACCTTGACGTACGGCACCGTGACCCCGAGCTTGGCGCCCAGCGCGGTGCGCTTCATCAGGTCGCTCGCGGTCTCGGTCTTGATCGGCAGCTGGAGCGAGGCCTTGGCCTCGGTCAGCATCCCGGTCATGTCGCGCGTGCCGGCTTCCATCGTCATCGGCGCGGGGATGTACAGCGGATCGTTGGCGCAGCCGGCGAGCCCGAGCCCGAGCCCGAGCCCGAACAGCGTCGATGACAGGACCAATACACGCATGACTAGCCTCCTTGCGTGAACACGAACGGGTAATTCACGTTGGCGACGCCGCCCTTGGCGGGGAACTTCAACAGATTCACGTTGCGCTTCACGCACTGCTCGACGGCGTCGTTGCGCATCGTGCTGCCGCTCGCGGTCGAGGTGTTCCCGGCCTGGACGACGCCATCGCCGCCGATCTTGAAGTGGATGACGAGCTTGCCGCCGATCCCCGGCGTGTGGTTGAGCTCGCGCTGGTAGCACTGGCGGAACACGCCGGCGCGCGACTTGATCACGCGATCGATCTCCTCGGCGGTCAGCCCGCCGAAGTCGCCGGCGGGCTCGGCGAACGCGACCTGGACCGCCTTGGGGCCGCTGCCGCAGCCGGTGCCCTTGCAGTTGCCGCCGCCGGGCCGGTTGGTGCCGGTGTCGATCTTGCCCGGGCCGCTGACGAAGTCGCCCTCGACGCCGCCGCTGCCGCCGCTGCCGCCCTTCTTGCTGCCGGTGCGCGTGCCGGTGCCCTCGCCGGGACCGACGCCGGTGCCGGCGCCCGGCCCGAAGCCCATCGAGCCGCGGGTCAGCGTGTCGCCCTTGAGCCCGGTGAACTTGGACAGGCTGGTCGCCAGGTTGCGATCGATGATGTTGTCGAGGACCTTCTTGTTCTTGTCCTCGAAGAACTGGACCTTGGGCGGCTCGGGCGGAACGTCCCGGGCGTTGGGATCGCGGGCGCGCTCGGTGTCGCCCTTGCCACCGGCACGGCCCTCCTCGCCCTTGGTCGCGGTGTTCTTCGGCGGATCCTTGGTCGGCGGGGCGGGGGCCTGCTGCTGGGTGTTGCCGATCGTGGGGGTCGGCTTGGGCTCGGGCGGCGGCTCCTTGTCGAGCCGGGTCACCAGGTAGTTGCCGGTGAGCGACCGCGGGCCGGGCCACACGAACGGGTTCTCGCCGTCGTAGAGCTGGTAGGTCATGAACAAAAGCGCGGCGTGCAGCACGACCGAGAACGCCAGCGAGGCCTGCGACTCGCCGTCCTGCCGGATCATCATCCAGCCGATGCCGCCGATGATCAGCGCCGCCGCCGCGATGCCCGCGCCGCGGAACACCGCCTCGTCGAGCTGGAGCCCGCGGACGACGGACCACAGGAGGGTCAGCGCGGTGGCCGACAGGAAGTAGCCGAGGCTGCCGGCGATCAGCACCGGCCGGGTGAAGAACTGCGGCGGGTCGTCGACCTGGACGAACTGGAAGAACAGCTTGTAGTGGCCCGACGGATCGAGATCGATCACGCCCCAGTCGCGCCCGCCGATCGCGGTGGCGCAGAACCCGGCCGCGCTCTCGCGCTGGACCAGCTCGGCGACGTCCTGGGTCCGGCCGTCGATGCAGATCGTGCCGGCCATGCGCTCGCCGAGCGTGAGCAGGTAGCCGCGATTACCCGGGCGGACGATCACGAACTTCGGCGGCAGCCCGATCTCGGGCACCACGAACGTGCTCTTGCCGCTCTGACCGATCGTGATCGGCCGCGGCTTGTCGAGGACGAGGTCCTCCATGACCTCGTCGTGCCAGATCAGCGCCGTTCGCAGCGCCGTCCGGCTCACAACGCTTCTTCCTCCACGGAGCGCACGAGGTGGGGGATGAACGACCGCTTCTCGAGGCTGGCGCGCTCGAGCTCCTCGTTGGCGCGCTCGAGGAAGTACAACAGCTGCGGCGTGCGCAGCTGACCGTTGAGCTGGAGGTTGTTGAAGTCGAAGGTCTTCTCTTTCGGAGAGCCCGGCTTCTTGTCCTTGTCCTTGTCATTGCTCGGCCGCTCGGCGCTGCGGGCCGGCGCATCGCTCCGCGCGGAGCTCGACTTGTCGGCCTTGCCCTTGGGCTGCGCCGACGCGGGTGACGAAACCACACACAACACACACACCAGGCACACCAGGCACACCACGGTCCGCATCGCGGTCGCAAGCCCCCTGCCGGGGGCAGCAAGCCTCAATCTCATTTCCCGAGCTCCTTTCGTTTCTCTTCTGCCGCCGGACGCTTGGCGTGGCTGACCGGGGCTTCCTGCAGGTATCGCTCCAGCGCCGTCTTGCCGCCGGCCGCGTCGTTCAGGTACTCGAGCTCGAGCATCGCGACGTCGAACATCGCGTCCGCGCGGGGCACGCCGCGCCGCGGGGCTTCCTTGATCACGCGCTCCCAGGTCCGCTTGGCCTCGGGGAAGTCCTTGAGCCCGCGCTGGGCGACCCCCAGGGCGACGTGAGCGGCGTAGTCGTCGGGGCGCTTTTCGACGATCGTGGTGAGCTCGATCCTGGCGCGGGCGTAGTCGCCGGCGTCGAGCAGCACCGCGGCCTTGTTGAACCGTGCGTCGATGTAGGTCGGATCGAGCGACACGGCCTGGTCGAAGCGCTCGAACGCCTCCTGGGCCTTGCCCTGGCGCAGCGCGAGCACGGCGAACGCGTTGTAGATCGCGGGATCTTTGGCGTCGAGCTCGGTCGCCTTGGCGAGCACGAGCTGGGCGAGCTCGAGCCGCTTCTGGGCGATGTAGATCAGGCCGAGCTCGGTGTAGATCTTCGAGTTGGCGCCGGAGACCCGCACGGTGTCGCGCAGCACCTCGACCGCGTCGTCGAACTCGCCGCCATCGCGGAGCAGCGAGGCGAGCCGCGCCGCCGCGTCCTTGCGGTTCGGGTCGTCCTCCTCGGTGGCCTTGAGCGCGGCCTCGTAGTCGCCGCGCGCGTCCTTCCTGCGGCCGCTGCGGCGGTTGGCCTCGGCGCGGGCCAGCAGCGTCGGGATGTGGCCGGACTTGATCCGGAGCGCCTTGCCGAACGCGTCGATCGCCGCGTCGTCGTCGCCCTCCTTGTAGGCGATCACGCCGAGGTCGTGCCACGCCTCCCACAGCGACGGATCGAGCTCGGCCGCCGCCTTGAGCCGGGCCCGCGCGGTGTCCTGGGCCTCGGGGCCGCCGACCCGGATCGCGCGCATCGCGCCCTCGAACTCCTTGGCCGCCTTGGGGTTGATCGGATCGCGCGCGGCGGTCCGTCCGGTGCGCGCGGCCGGCGCGGTCGTGCGCTTGCCACCACCACCACCGCCGCCGCACGCCGCGAGCGCCGCGGTGATGGCGAGCGCGATCATCGGCCGCGTCATCGGGCGCGTCATCGGCCGCGTCATCGGGCGACCTCGGTGATCAGCTCGGGCACCGGCGGGCGGTCGCCGATCCGCTCGCGCGCCCGCGATTCCTTCTCGGGCGGGAACTTGTCGGCGGCGAGCCGGCCGAGCGCCTCGCGGATCTTCGCGGTGTACTCGTCGTAGACCTGCATCTGGATCGCCTTCTGGTAGCCCGCGGTGTAGAGCGTCACCGCTTTTTCCTGGATGTCGACGACGTAGGCGTTGATGCCGTCCTGGTAGGCCTGGACCTGGTCGGGGGTCAGGCTCGCCGGCGGCTTGCTCGCCGCGGTCGCGAGCGCCTCGGCGAACCCGTCATAGACCTGGCCGACGCGGAACAGCGCCGCGGTCGCCCACTTGAGGTCGCCGTAGTCGATCACCTGGGTGTAGACCTTCTCGGCCTCGGCGAGCAGCTTGCCCTTGGTCTTGAGCGTCTTCTCGAGCAGCGCCGGCTTGACGTCGAGCGACACCTTCTCGTAGTCGCGGAAGATCAGCTCGCCGTCGTAGTAGCGCGCCTCGGCGGCCCACGCGGTGGCGTCCTTCTTGTCCTTGCCGGTGGCCGCCTTCCAGATCCGCTGCGCGGTGGCGAAGTCTTCCTTGGCCTTCTTGAGCTGGCCGAGGCGGAGCGCGGTCCGGCCGGCGCGGGTGTGGGCCTCGACGATGCGCTTGCCGGTCGAGCGATAGACCCGCGCGTAGTCGGAGAACGCCGCGTACGCCGGGCCATCGTCGCCGGCGTTCTCGTAGACCACGCCGATGTTGAACGCGACGTCGGGCGCGTCCTTGCGCTCGCGGAACTTCTTGGCGTACTCCGCGTAGTGCGCGATCGCCTCCTTGTTCTGGCCGAGCGCCTGGCGGAGCAGGGCGGCGTTGTACAGCGCGTCGGCCGCCTTGGTGCCGGTGCGAAACCGGGTCCACACCAGCTCGTAGGCCTTCGCGGCGCGGTCGTAGTAGATCACCTTCTCGTAGACCTGGCCGGCGGAGAACGCGGCCTTCTCGGCGATGTCGGGGCTCTTGTCGCCGTACTTCTCGGCGAGATCGAGGTACAGGTCGGCCGCCTTCTCGGGCTGCTTGGCCTTCTCGTACATCACGCCGGCGTTGGTCAGCGCCTGCGCGCAGACCTTGGGATCGCCGGTCTCCTTGGGGACGCGGGTGTAGAACCCGGCGGCCTCGACGTAGCGCCCGGCCTGGGCGTACTTGTCACCGCTCTTCTGGATCGCCTCGACGATCAGCCGGTTGAGCCGGTCCTGCTGGTCCTTGGCCGCGAACGACTTGGCCTTCTTGAGCTTGCGCGCCCAGCTCTCGATGTTCTCGTAGTCGGCGGCCTTGTTGAGCGCCGACAGGATGCGATCGCCGGCGGGCCCGGCGTTCTCGTCGTCGGGGTACTTGGTGACGATCACGCCGAAGCGCTTGATCGCCTCGTCGAACTCGCTGTAGTCGTAGAACATCTGGCCGTTCTTGAAGATCACGCCGACCAGGGCCTTGTCGGCGGGGAACAACGTCGCGTAGAGGTCGATCGCCTCGCCGAACTTCTTGTCGACCGGATAGAGCTGGTGGCGGCCGGCGGTGTCCTTGGGCCGCGCGAGCTCGAACGCGTTCATCGCGTTGAACAGCGCGTCCTTGTGGAACTTGCCGACCGGCGCGGTCCGGCCGACCGCGAGGTACTCGTCGCCCGCGGTCTCGACCTTGCCGAGCTTGAAGCACAGGATGTCGGCGCGGTAGTACCGGATCTCGGTGATCTTGTCGGCCGGCTTGTCGCTCGGCTTGTCGGCGGGCTTGTCGGTCGGCTTGTCATTCGGCTTGTCCGGCGCCTTGCTCGGGCCGTCCTTGCCGGCGCCGAACGCGGTCAGGTACGACTCGTAGGTGTCCGATGCGCGGGTGTAGAGCGCCACCACGTCGCCCGGCAGCTCGGGCCGGGTCACGCACTGCTTCTGCTCGGGGCGCTTGAGCGCCTTCTCGCGGCGCTGGGCCTCGGCGTGGATGTTGGTCGCCGTCGTGCGCACGAGGTCCTCGGTGGTCTCGAGCGAGCGCGCGAGCGCCTCGCGGTTGCGCTGGGCCTTGGCCCACTCGCTGCGCGGGCCGTAGCCGGAGAGCAGGTGCCCGATCTCCTCCTGCGCGTGATCGACGTCGAGCGCGCTGTTCCAGTTGGCGACGATGCTGCGCTGGTAGTCGGCGGCCTTGATCGACTCCGGCTCCATCTTGATCAGGAACCGGTACGCCGAGTTCGAGCGCTCCCACTCGGTCTGCGCCGAGTAGCTCTCGGCGACCTTGACCATGACGTCGCGCGAGTACTGCTCGCCGTCGATCGACACGAGGAAGTCGAAGACTTCCTTGGGTGTGATCGAGCGGTCCTCGGTGAACACCACGACCATGTACTGCAGCGCCTCGTCGCGCAGCGACGCGCTGCGCCGGCGCTGCGACTCGGTGCCGGTGCGCTCGGCGGCGACCGCCTTGTCGAGCACGCGCTTGAAGTCCTTGGCGGCCTGGATCGTGTTGCCGAGCTTCCACTCGCACCACGCGACCTTGAACGTCGCGAGGTCGCTGGTCGCCGCGTCGTCGGGGATATGCTTGTAGGCGTCCATCGCCCGGGGCCACTCGCCGGCCGCGAAGAAGTGCTCGCCGACCATCATCCACGCATCGCCGTACAGCGGCGATCTGGGGAACCGCTCGATCACCTCGTTGAACCGGGCGAGCGCGGCGTCCTCGCGCTGGGCCTCCTTCTCGGCAAAGCCGATCAGGTAGGTCACCAGGTCCATCCGGCGGAACTCGGGGTGGCGGTCGTGGAGCTCGAGGTAGAGCGTCTCGGCCTCGGCGAGATCGATCCGCGGCTCCTTGGGCTGATCGCAGCTGTTCTGCTTCTGCGCGCAGTGCTCGAGCGCGCGCGAGAACTCGTCCATCTTGATCAGGTAGAGCCGGCGCGACTCCTCCCACAACAGCTCGGCGAGCTTGAACGTGCCGTCGGCCCGCGACTCGCCGGTCGGCTTGCTGCCCAGGAACGCGCGCAAGAGGCCGATCGCCTCGAGCCGCTTGTCGTCGCGCTTCTTCTCGGTCGACGCCAGCAGGGTCTTGAGCTCCGCCGACAGCACCGGCGCCTCGGGCGACGGCGGCCGCTTGCGGATGTAGAGCTCCGAGGTCGGGCCGCGCGACGTGTTGACCTCGCGCTCGGCGGTCTGCGCCGCGGCGCGTCCGGCGGGCAGCGCCGCAAGCGCCAGCACCACGATCGCCAGGGCCAGGATCGTCGGGTACACGGTCCGGGTCATCGCCAGCCCTCGTATTCGTCGGCCCAGTACTCGCCCTGCCACGGCCAGAACTCCTCGTCGTCGCCGATCATGCTCGCGTTCCACATCCGGCCGATCAGCTCCTCGGGGAACCGCCCCGCGGCGAGGTCCTGGACCTCGATGTCGAGCTTGCGCTTCTGGCCGATGATCGCATCGACCTTGCCGAGCTTGGCCTTGTCGAGCACGCGGCGGGTGTCGGTGTAGAGCCGGTCGACCGACTGCTGCGCGAGCGCGTCGCCGGCCTGGACCAGCTTGTCGTGGAGCGCGTGCGACGCCTTGTCGAGCCGGCGCGCGTCGGCGAGGTCGGCCTGGATCAGCGGCCGGATCCCGGGCTGGGCCTGGGTGACCGCGGCCTCGGCGGCGCGATCCGCGGCCGCGACCGCGCCGCGCTCGGCGGTCCGCGCGCGCTCGAGCAGCTTGTCGAGCCGGGCGTCCTGCTCGCCGGCCTCGCCCGCGGCGATCACGCCCTCGCGCCGGGCGCGGGCCAGCGCGGACCGCTCGTCCTGGATCTGGACGGTCAGCCGGCGCAGGTCCTCGACCAGCGCGTTGGCGTCGGCGAGCTGTTCCTGCTCGAGCGTCCGGGTCGTCGACACCGCCGCGACCCGGGTCTGGGCGACCTGGCGCGCGAGCTGCTGCCACTGCCGGACCACCGCGGGCGCCGTCGCCGCCTGCTCGTGCATGCCGGTGATCGCGTCCGAGAGCCGGACGAACCGCGGATCGAGCCGGAGCAGCGCGACCAGCGCGTCGATCGCGGTCCTGGGCACCACACGCGCCGGCTTCTGGCCGCCGGCCTCGCCGGTGTCCTTGATCTCGCGGAACCGGGTCAGCGCGGTGGCGAACAGCTGCTTGCGCAGCTCGGGATCCTTGCGCACCCGATCGATCTCGTCGACGATCGGCTGGAGCCGCGCGGTCAGGTCGTCGTACCACTTCTGCGATGCATCGAACTTGCAGTCGGCGAGCTCGACGTAGCCGGCGAGCAGGCTGGCCTCGGGCCACAGCGGCGACGACGGGAACGTGGCGAGGAACTCGTGGACCAGGTCGCGCGCGGTCGCGAGCTCGCGCTTCTGGTACATCGACCACGATGCCTCGAACAGCGCGTCGGGCAGGTACGCCGAGTCGTCGGGGATCTGGAAGTAGTGGTAGTAGGCGTCGTCGTACTCGCCCTGCTCGTGGGCGATCCGGCCAAGGCCGAGGCGCGCGAGGTCCTTGATCGTGAAGTAGCGCTCGTCGACGACGAACGTGATCTTGTCGCTGTCCTCGGTCGCCGCGACCTCGCACATCGCCTCGGCCGAGTCCCGGTACTTGTTCTGGCGGGCGCGGATCACGCCGCGCAGGTAGACCGCCGACGAGTACAGCCGGCTCTGCTTCGAGATCAGCACGAGCTCGCCCTCGGCGTCGGCGAGCTTGCCGGCGTCGTAGGCGGCGCGGCCGCGCAGGTACGACCGCTCGCCGGCGGCCGAGACCGGGATCGGGTCGGCCGACTTGATCGCCTCGAGCCGGGCGAGCACGCCGGCGTGATCGCGGGTCTCGAGCGCGACGTCGACCACCCGCCGGTGGGCCGGGCCCCAGTACGGCGCCGCCGGCCCGCGCCGCAGCACGGCCTCGAGCGCATCGAGCGCCGCGCCGTAGCTGCCGGCCCGCGCCAGCGCCACGCCGAGGTCGTACTCGGCGTTCTGGTACTCGACGAAGTCGGTGAACGCGGCGTAGCGCGGCGACTTGACGATCGCGAACAGCGCGACCGCGGCGCCGGCGAACGCACCGTCGCGCAGCAGCAGCTCCGCGGCGCCGAGCTCGCGGCGCAGGGTGTCGAGCGTGCCGCTCTCGGCGTCGATCAGCTTGATCGCGGCGAGCTCGGTGAAGTACTTCGCGATCGGGTCCGCGGCCGGCCTGTCGGCGGGGGCGGGGGCGGCGGCCGAGCCCGCCGGGGCCGCTGACGCCGTGGTGGCCAAGTTCGCCAGGCCGGCGAGCACCAGCACGCACACGCCGCCGGGCCGCCTCACTTCTTGGCCCCCTTGGCGGGTGGCGCGGGCTGGGCCGTGGGCACGGTCTCGACCGTCTTCGCGGTCTTGACCGAGACGTCGATGCCCAGGCCGTAGCTGCCGTGCTCCGAGCGCTTCCACTCGTAGGCGATGTCGCCCGAGTCCCGGGCCTTGGCCGCGACCAGGAGGTCCTTGCCGGCGACCGCCTTGACGACGATCTGGCTCTCGGTCGCGGACGTGAACGAGTCGTCGTCCTTGCCGGTGGCCTCGACGTGGAACGTGATCAGGTGCCGGCCCGGTGCGACGTAGCCGTCGAACCGCACGCCGTCGTCGCCTGCGATCGCGCCGGTCGCGTCCTCGTAGACGCTCGCGCCGTCGAGCCGGATCGACGATCGCGCCGGCGTGTAGTAGCGGCCGGTGGTGTAGGTCAGCTTGACCTGGATCCGCGTCGAGTACAGCTGGCTCGCCACGGCGTTGGCCCGCGCGCGCGACCTGAACAGCTCGTCGCGCAGGCCGAGGTACTCCTGGCGCAGGCTGTCGACGTCCTGGCCGTCGGCTGCCGGCTTCTCGGGCTCGTCGACGGGCCGGACCGCGCTCGCCGCGGCGTCGAGGCTGCCGTTGCCACCGCCGGCACCACCGCCGCCGGTCGCGCCACCGCCGGCACCGCCGGCGCCACCGCCACCCGTCGGCGGGCTCGGTGCGACCGCCGGCTCGGCGGGCTTGTCCTTGTCGCCGGCATCGGTCGTGGTCGCCGCGGTGGGCGTGGCCGCTGCCGGCTCGGTCGCGGTGGGCTTCTTGACCGGTGGCTTCTTCGGCCTCGGCCTGGGGGCTGCGATCGCCAGGGTCGGCACCAGGGCGAGCAGCGCAAGTGTCTTCCAGCGAACGGGCATCGACGGTCTCCCCAAAATGACGTGATCGCGCGGCGCGCGCTATCAATTATGCAGCGGCAGAAACACCGACAGGCCGGCGGTCACGGCGCTGTCATTGACCAGGAAGTGCTCGTCGAGCAGCTCCTGGCGAAACGTCCGGTTGCGGGCGTCGATCCGGAACGCGAAGGCCTGCCCCATGAACAGCCTCATGCCGAACCCGAGCACGCCGGCGGCGCCGCGGCTGGTGTTCGAATCGATGACGCCGACGCCGACGCCGGCGTGGAGGTCGAAGTGGACGATCGACCCGCCAAGTCGCAGCTTGCCGTACACTGGACTCCATACCAGCAAGGACTCGGCGAAGATCTCGCTCGCGTAGGTGTCGGCGATGACGGTGCCGCGCTTGTCCTCGAGCGCGCGGATGATGTCGGCGTTGGCGTGGGTCCACCAGCCCGCGAACTCGACCGCGGTCTCGTCGGTCATGTGATACGCGTACGAGCCGCCGACGATGTACGTGCCGCTGAGCAGGTCGCTCGCGTAGTACCCGCCGGCCGCGGACAGCTCGTGGCGACCCTGCTTGACGAACAGCCGGTCGACCGCGCCGCGGCGCTTGCGCTTGATCGCGAGCCGGTCGGCGATCGCCTGATCGATGCACATCGCGGTCGACCCGGGCGGTGCTTGGGCGTCGGGCCTGGCCGCCGGCGCCGCCTTCTCGGGGTCCGCCTTCGCGGCGTCCGCCTTCGCGAGCTTCCGGTCGATCGAGAGGGGACTTTCCTGTCCCCTCTGGACCGGCGAAGCCGGTCCATTCACCCCTCCGCGCGTCGCGTCGCGCGGCTCGATCATGCGGTCGCCCGGCGCGTCGTCGGCGCGGGCGGTCGTCGGCGAGGCGAGCCAGGCGGCGGCGAGCAGGGGCAGGGTCGCGCGCATCACAGCCCCGAGGGCAGGTACAGCGCGAACCCGGCGGTCGCGATGAGGTTGTTGGTGAACCGGGTCTCGCCGGAGATCTCCTCGATCGCCATCAGGTCGCGGACGTCGATCCGGATCATCAGCGCGCGGGTCACGAACAGATCGATCGCGCTGCCGGCGTCGAACGACAGGCCCTGGACCGCGTCGTGGAACATCCGCCCGCCGCCGGCGAACACCATGATGTCGGAGTGCACGATGCCGCCGCCGAGCTTGAGCTTGGCGTGGATCGGCGACCACAGGACGTTGGCCAGGCCGAGGTACGCCATGCCGGGCGCGAACCGGTTGTCGCCGAAGAACTTGTTGAGCGGCGCGTCGAGATCGAGCGTGAGCGGCGTCAGATCGAGCTCGACGTTGAAGCCGAGGTCCTCGGTGACGAACAGCCCGAGCGAGCCGCCGGCGATCCAGTTCGACGACGTCATGTCGCCGCCGTAGAGCCCACCGTGGCCGACCAGGACGATCTTCTTGTTCTTGATGAAGTCGCGCTTCTGGACGCCGCGTGGCTTGAGGTCGGCACCGAGCTGGTCCTTGATCGTCTGATCGAGGCACGACGGCAGCGGTGCATCGGACGGCCGCGCCGGCGCGGGCTGCGCGTACGCGACGCCTGCGCCGCCGCCCCACGCGCCGCCCATCCCCAGGCTGCCGAGGCGAGGCGCGCGGGCGAACAAGAGGCACGCCGCGAGCACAAGACCCCCGAGCAAACGCTGCACTCGTCAGAAGGTACTCTCGTTGGATCGACCAAACAAGAAACCCGGACGGTGATCCGGACGCGGCCCGGGGGCGCGACCCGCGGTCACACGCGCGAGCGTGATCGAGGTACCATGTCATGGTGGAGCACCTGACGGGGACGCGTATCCGGCGTGAAGCCACGCCCGCGACCGTCAACCTCCGGCGCTGCAAGCTCGTCGTGATCAAAGGTGCGCAGCGCGGCACCGAGTTCGTGATCGCCGGCGACGTGTTCCGGGTCGGCAAGGCGCCGGAGAACGACCTCGTGCTCAGCGACGAGACCGTGTCGCGCGTGCACTTCGAGATCATGCGCGACGCCAAGGGCTACCTGGTGCGCGACCTCAAGTCGACCAACGGCACGTTCCTCGACGGCGCCGAGGTCAAGGAGGCGTACCTGCGCGCCGGCTCGGTGATCGGGCTGGGCGCGTGCGAGCTCAAGTTCACCCCGTTCGAGGAGCGGATCGAGATCCTGCCGAGCGAGAAGGAAGCGCTCGGCGAGATGGTCGGCAAGTCGCCGGCGATGCGCGAGATCTTCGGACTGATCGAGCGGATCGCGCCGACCGACGCCACCGTGCTGATCGAGGGCGAGACCGGCACCGGCAAGGACCTGATCGCGCGGACCTTGCACCAGCTGTCGCCGCGCGCCGGTGCGCCGTTCATCGTCGTCGATTGCGGCGCCGTGGCCGGGACGCTGATCGAGAGCGAGCTGTTCGGCCACGAGAAGGGCGCGTTCACCGGCGCGGTCACGGCGCGCCAGGGCGCGTTCGAGCTCGCGAGCACCGGCACGGTGTTCCTCGACGAGCTCGGCGAGCTGTCGCTCGATCTCCAGCCCAAGCTCCTGCGCGTGCTCGAGCAGCGCGAGCTGCGCCGGGTCGGCGGAACCAAGATCATCAAGGTCGATCTGCGCGTGCTGGCGGCGACCCGCAAGGACCTGCGCTCCGAGGTCGAGAAGGGCAAGTTCCGCGAGGACCTGTACTTCCGGCTCAACGTGGTGCCGATCACCGCGCCGGCGCTGCGCGAGCGCCGCGAGGACGTCCCGCTGCTGATCGACGCGATGCTCGGCAAGCTGGCGCCGGGCGGCGGCATCGCGCTGTCCGAGGCGACCCGCGCCGCGCTGATGGCGCACGACTGGCCGGGCAACGTCCGCGAGCTCCGCAACGTGATCGAGCGCGCGCTGGCGCTGGGCGCCGATCCCGGCACCCTGGTCGCGCCGCTCGGCGGCGAGATCGCGGCCCGGAGCGCGCAGCTCCGCGACGGCATCGAGTTCGAGCCCGGCGT
>DASWRS010000123.1:0-11187 GCA_036403075.1 Kofleriaceae bacterium | reverse complement strand
CATCTCGTCGTCGGCGAGCTTCTCGAGGAAGCGCGCCTCGCCGAGCGCGTAGCTGCCGGTCGAGCGCGGCAGGAGATCCTTCTCGAGCCAGTCGACGAAGCCGCGGCTGGCCGTGATCGCCGCGGTGTTGGCCGCCTCGAGCTCGGCGACGAGCGCCGCATCGCCGCCCGCCGCGTCGCGCGCCCAGGTGGCGACCGGGCCGGCGAAAAACCCGCTGGTGCCGCGCGCCATGAGCAGCGCGACGTCGGTGAACTCCTTCGGTGGCCCGTCGACGTTGGCGCGCGCGGCCGCGAAGATCGCCGGCACGCCGCGCAGCCGGGCGACCATCGCGCGCAGCCGGTCCTTCTTGGGCGCGAAGTCGCGCTTCATCAACGCATCGATCGCGCCGCCCGGCAGCCCGGCGTAGGTCATCGGGTTCTTCACCCACAGCCGGAGGGTCTCGAGCGATAGCAGCTCGCTCCTGAGGTCGGCCGCGATCGCCTCGGCGTCGATCGCGTTGTCGAAACCGAGCGCGGCGCGATCGAGCTGGCCCAGCCGGTCGGCAAAGCCGTGGAGCTCGGCGATCCGCTGCTCGATCCGGGCGCGCGACCGGTCCTCGATCTGCGCGTCATACGCGTGAAACCCGTTGCCGACGGCCTGGGTCGGCGAGTAGCGCGCACCGGCCTCGAAGTAATCATCGACCAAGCGGGTGAACGCCGCGTCGGCGCCACCGGGCCGGCGGTCGGCGGCGGGCCGGGCCGACGATGGAGCCGCGCCGCTGCAGGCGCCGAGCAGGACGAGAACGACGGCGATGCGCATCATGCGGCGCACAGTAGCAAACCGCAACGCCGCGAGCCCGAGCGCGGGTGCACTGCCGCAACCGTGGCAAACCCCTTGTCTTGCCAGGCGGCGTGCGCGAGGTCTCATCAACTGACTGCCGTCCAGCGCGCGCCCGGTGCGAGCTTCCCTCGGCCCGACGCCGTTGGGTGTATCGTCGCCGCCGAAGCCCCGACTTCCCAGAGGCACGATGCGCTCGACGAAGCACGCCCATGTACTCGGCATCGCGCTGGCGCTCGCCGCCGGCTGCGGCGACAACCAGCGACCCGGTCTCATCGTCGAGACCCGCGTCGCCAAGCAAACCGTCGCCGCCGGCGAGCCGATCGGCGCGCGCTGCGCGGTGCTCGATGCCGCCGGCGAGCCGGCGCTCGACAAGCACGGCGACCCGCTCACCGACAGCGTCGAGCTCGTCGTCCGCTACCAGGACCAGGACGCGTTCGCGACCGGTGACGACGGGCAGACCATCGCCGCGCGCGTCGGCAAGGCCACCGTGCGCTGCTCGGCCCCCGAGCTCGGCCTGGTCGACGCGTCGCCCGAGACCATCGAGATCGTCGCCGGTCCGCCGAGCCGCGTCGTCACCCAGCTCGCGAGCAGCCTGTCGGCCGCGGGCGAGCCGGTCGGCGTGACCTGCCTGGCGTTCGACGCGTTCAATAACCCGGTCGCGACGTTCGACCAGGCGCTCGCGCTGTCGCCGCTCGGCGCCGGCACCACGACCACCGCCGACTCGGTCACCGCCACGCTGGCCGGCGAGTACGAGGTGTCGTGCGTGGTCACCGGCGCGGCCGACGTCGCGGCCGACGTCCTGGTCGTGGTCCCCGCCCTGCCGGCCTCGCTGGTCACCGCGGTCAACCCCGAGCGCACCCTGTACTCGACCAACGAGCAGGTCACCCTCGCCGCCGAGGCCCACGACCGTTTCGGCAACCGGGTCGACGACGTCACCTTCGCGTACACCTCGGCCCCCGTGCTGCCGTCGCCGTCCGAGGCCGAGTTCCGGTTCACCCAGGACGGCACGTACACCCTGACCGCGACCGTGACCTCGCCGACGTTCGAGGGCCGGCCGCTGTCGATCGCCAGGACCGTGTTCGTCAACTCGGCCGGGCCGAGCATCGAGTGCCGGCGGGTCGACGCCCCGTCGCAGCGCTCCGAGGCCTACATGCTGCAGAGCGCGCCGAGCACGCTGCGCGTCCCGGTCCGCGTCACCGACGCGTTCGACGTCGCCTCGGTCACGATCAACGGCACGCCGGCGACGTTCAACGCCGCCTCGGGCAACTACGAGGCCGGCGTCGCGGCCGGCTTCGGCATGAGCTTCGTCGACGTCGTCGCCCGCGACCGCTTCGGCAAGGAGAACAGCACCACGTGCTTCGTGCTCGTCGCCGAGAGCTTCACCGCCGAGGACAGCCACATGCCGGGCGCGCTCGGCATGCGCCTGGGGCCGACCGCGATCACCGACCCGCAACCCGGCGGGCTCAACAGCATCAACGACATCCTGCGCACGATCCTGAGCAGCGCGCAGCTGCGCAGCCTGGTCGACGGCGGCCTGACCGGCGCCAACCCGGTCAGCAACGGCAGCTGCGGCGTGTTCGCGTGCTCGCCGCGCGTCAACTACAACGCCAGCTCGATCCGCTGGGATCAGCCGTCGAGCTCGCTCGCCCTGATCGCCGGCGGGCTCCAGGCCCAGGTCACGCTGCCCAACGTCCGGCTCTCGGTCAACGCGTGCGGCACCACGTGCTGCATCGGCGGCTCGACGATCGGCGTCACCGCCAGCTCGATCACCGCGACCATCGCGTTCAGCCTGCAGCTCCAGGGCGGCGTCCTGCGCGCCGCGGTGCAGGGCACGCCCAACGTCACGGTCGGCTCGGTCAGCCTCGACGGCTCGGGGTTCTGCGGCGTCATCATCGACCTGCTCGAGGGCTTCTTCACCGGCACCGTGCGCGACGCGATCAAGAACGCCCTGACCAGCTTCATCAACAGCAGCGTCGCGCCGCTGCTCGATCAGCTGGTGTCGAGCCTCGACATCAACACCCTGGGCCGGTCGTTCTCGGTGCCCCGGCTCGACGGCTCGGGGATGATCGACCTCCAGTTCGGCCTCGCGTTCTCGTCGTTCGACCTCACCACCGCGCGCGGCCTGCTCGGCATCGGCACGCGGTTCACCCCGGCCGCGGTCGGGCACAACCGCCCGAGCCTGGGTATCCCGCGGCGCACCGCCAACCCGCTGCTCGACCCGCCGGGCACCACCGCCGCGAACCCGATCGGCCTGTCGCTCTACGAGGGCGTGCTGAACCAGGTGCTCCACGGCCTGTGGCGCGGCGGGTTCTTCCAGTCGACGCTGCAGATCGGCACCGGCTCGGCGACGATCGACGCGCGGCTGCCGCCGGTCACCGCGATCACCGGCAGCCAGGCGCAGCTGATGCTCGGCGGCATCCAGGCGACGATCCGGATCCCGGGGATCATCGACACCCCGATCCCGATCCTGTTCGGCGGCCGCGCCACCGCCTCGCTCAGCCTCAGCGGGGACTCGCTGCGGTTCGGTAACCTCGTGCTCGACCAGCTGTTCGTGTCATTCCAGGCGTCGCTGACCCAGAACCAGCGCAACGCGATGGCGGGCTTCTTGACCGATGTCCTCCAGCGCGTGCTGGTCAACGCGATCAACAACGGCCTCCCCGCGTTCCCGATCCCGACCTTCGCGCTGCCGGCGAGCGCCGCCCAGTTCGGCCTGCCGGTGGGCGCCTCGCTCGGCATCGTCAACCCCCAGCTCTCGACCTCCGGCGCGCACGTCGTGCTCACCGGATCGTTCGGCGTGAGGAACTGACCATGCGGATCCTGTCGGTCTCGCTGTCCTGTCTGGCGCTCGCCGCCTGCGCCTCCGGAGCCAGCAATGCCCCGGCGCCGGAGCCCGCCGCGATCACCGTCGCGATCACCTCGCCGGCGCCCGGCGCGGAGCTGCTCGCGGCCGAGCACGGCACGATCGTCGTGTCCGGAACCGTCGCCACCACCGACCCCGGGCAAGGCGCGCTCGAGGCCTGGGTCAACGGTGCGCGCGTCGACGTCAAGGCCGGCGCGTTCACCGCCGAGCTGGCGCCCCAGCCCGGCGTCAACCACATCAAGGTCGAGGCCGGCGACGGCCTCGGCGAGCTCGTGTCCAGCGAGCTCGACGTGATGTGGGCGGCCGAGTACCTGCCGCCGATCGCGGGCCAGACCGGCTTCGATCTCCCCGGCGCGCTCGAGCTCCACCTCGGCCAGCGGTTCTTCGACGCCCGCCTCGTCGGCACCGCGCTCGATCGCTCGACCAACCCGGTCGTGGCGCGCGACCTCGCGGCGGCGCTCGAGCTGATCCTGTGGCACGTCGACCTCGCCGGCTTGCTCCCCGGCGGCATCCACCTCGGCCAGGGCGACACGTCGCTCGACGTCACGATCCCGTCGGCCGCACCGTCGAACATCCTGGTCGACGCGCGCATCGTCGACGCCCCCGTGCACGCGATCGATCTCAAGATCGATCTGCTCGGCGTGTTCCTCGCCATGACCGGCAACTTCACGTTCGGCGGCCGCACCCTGGTCGTCGGCGGTGGCATCACCGCGGACCTCCACGCCACCGCGCGGCTCACCCTCGGCACCGCCGCGGACGGCTCGATCACCGTCGGCGTCACCGGCATCACCGCCGGCCTCGGGCCGCTGGTGCCCGGCTTCACCGGCCCCGACGGCGATGCGCTCGACTCGCTGATCACGATCGGCGGCACCGACTTCAGCGTGCTGATCGAGCAGCTGGTCGCCGATCAGCTGATCCCGACCTTCACCGACCGCGTGCCGCCGCTGCTCCAGACCCTGCTCGGCGCCGCCGACCAGCTCCTCGACAACGTCCACTTCACCCTCGACACCGGCGTCGGCACGCCGGTCACGCTCGAGCTCGACGGCCGCATGGGCGCGCTCGAGGTCGCCGCCGGCGCGACCACCGGCCACGTCACCGTGCGCCAGGACCTCGCGGTCCGGACCACGGGCGCGCCGATCCACGCCGCATCGCGCGGCGCGCCTCGCCTCGACACCGCCAGCGCCGCGCCGGTGTTCAACACCTCGGGCGTCCACCTCACCATGCGCCAGGACTTCCTCAACGCCCTGCTCCACGCGCTGTGGAACGCGGGCCTGCTCGAGGGCCCGCTGTCGGCAGCCGGCCTGTCGGCGACGGTCAGCGCCAAGCTGCCGCCGATCATTCGCCCGACCCCGGCGTCGTCGCCGTGCAAGATCGCGGGCGAGCGCTGTGACGTCCTGCTCGAGCTCGGGCAAGTCGAGGTCCAGCTCCCCGGGTTCTCGCAGAGCTTCGGCATCAACGCCTCCGCCGGCGCGCGGATCGAGGTCCACGGCGGCACCGTGTCGCTCGAGATCCAGCAGGTCCCCGATCTCCGCGTCTGGGAGACCTCGGCCATCCCCGGCCGGTTCACGCCTGATGCCGTGCGCGAGCTGGTCGCGACCCTCGTCTGGCCCAAGCTGTTCGGCGCGATCGGCGCCAACCTGACGATCGCGTTGCCGCTGCCCGACCTCGCCACCCTCGGCCTGGGCGCCCTCGCCCCCGGCCTGGCCAACGCGCAGCTCAGCCTCGAGATGCGGCAGCGCCCGAGCGTCACCGGCGGCCTGCTCGTCCTCGGCGCCGACCTCGTGCTCTCGACCCCGCCGCCGTGAGCGCGGCGCCGATCCTCGCACCGCTCAGCGCTGGGCGCGCTCGGTCGCAGTGAACCAGGTCAGCGAGCTCGACGGCGAGTCCCTGCCGAGCGCGACGACGTCGACCGGCGGCGCATCCGTGTCGGTCAGGAACCGGCGGAGCTCGTCCGCGATGCTCGCCGGCGTGGAGTCGGTGATCGCCACGACCCAGCTGTGGATCGCCGAGCCGCCGAGGTGCGAGATCGCCTCGAGCGGCGTGGCCGCCTCCGCGACGCGGCAGCCGGTCTTCCGGAGCAGCGCGGCGAACGGGACCCGGCGGTCGGCGTTGGCATCGACCAGCAGCACGTGCGACATCGCCGCGCCCTCGCGCACCGAGAGCAGCGCGTCCTCGACCACGATCGCGAACTCGAGCGGCACCGCGGTGAACCCGATGGCGACCTCGCGATCGTCGCAGCGCTGGACCTGACCCTGGAAGCGCAGCCAGGTCGCGCCCGCGCGATCGAGGTGCAGCTCGATCTCGACGGCCTCGCCGCACACACAGGGCGGCTCGCCGTCCGAGAGTTGCAGGCGCATGCCACCGGTGGAGATGTTGGCAAGCCGCCCGCGTACCGTGTCCCGGGCGTGCACGATCACACTCCCGTTCGCTACCACCCTCACATCACGTCGACGATCGAGATCCCCGCGCTCATGTTCTGACAAATTCACCCATGTTTCTCGTGGTCACCATGCGCCTTGGCGCCGCACCGCGCAACTCCGTGGGCCCCGCGTTCACCTCGCGCGAGCATTCCCGAGCGCACCCGTTGCGCTCGAGCGCAAGCAGCCACGCGACAACGTGGCGACGCGACGCGACCCGCGACGCGTCACCTCGACCGCTCCCGCCGGCCGAACGAAGCGAGCGTGCGATACTGGAAACCCCCGCACCACGGCATCGCGCACGTGCCCCCGTTCCGCCGCTTGTCCATTGCTAACCCCCCCACCTACGTGGTAGGCGTGTTTTCTGAACACCGCGTTTCTAGATCGAGCTCCGCGACGTCCCTGCAGGGGCGATGCGTGACCGCTCCCAGGAACGCGCTCACATCCACGCCTCGCATGAATGCGTGGAGCGCTTGCCTACATCGTGGGCACTGATCGAGGAGTCAACCCTTGCCAACCAACCGCAAAGCCACATGGTCCAAACGCCAGCGCGAGCAGGATCAGAAAGATCGCGCCGCGGAGCGCACCTCACGTCGCAGCGAGCGCAAGGCACGTGCAGCCGAGCGCCACGCATCCGGTCAGGTCGGCCCGCAGATGGGCGAGCCCGCCCCGCCGGAAGGTGACACCGAGCTCGATCCAGCCGCCGAATCCGCCGAGGGCGCCGCGGGTGCGGAGCCCGGATCCGCGGTCCGAGCGGACGGCGCCCCGCCCGCCCCGGCACCGCCGCCCCGGCGCATCAATCAGCCTGCGCCTCGACTCTACGTCGGCAACCTCTCGAGCGACACCGACGCCAACGCCCTGCGCGAGCTGTTCACCGCCTTCGGTGAGGTCACCGACGTCCACGTCGTCGTCGACCGCGGCAGCGGACGCCCCTCCGGCTTCGCCTTCGTCACCATGGGCTCGTCGGCCGAGGCCCAGGCCGCGATCGCGAAGCTCGACGGCGACGTCGTCGACGGCCGCCCGCTCCGCGTCAACGAAGCCGAGCCGCGTCCCCCGCAGCGCGGCGGTCCGCCCCGCGGCGGCGGTGGCAGCGGCCCGCGCCGCCGGTTCTGATCGCCGGCCCGGCTTGCCCGCGGTGGCGCGTGAACCCGCGCGCGCCGCTCGGATCATCTCTGGTTACACTCGGCAGCCATGACCGTTTCCTGGCGCCCCGTGTTCTCCGGCGATCCCGCCGCCCAGATCCTCGCGATCGTCGAGGACATCGCCGCGGCGATCTCCGGAGGTCCATTCGAGCCTCCGGCGAATGTCGATCCGAGCGTCGCGGAGGCCTGGCGATACTCGCTCGACGGCCTCGCAGGCCAGAGCCTCCTGCATGCCTACCTCGCGCTTCACGGCGCGGGCGAGGCGCGCGCCGATACGCGCGCCGAGGCTCGCGCCGATACGGCGATCGATCTGCTCGACCGCGCCACCGATGCGGCAGGCACGCTGACGTTGCCTCCGAGCCTGTACTTCGGCTTCTCCGGGATCAGCTGGGTCGCGGCGCACCTGACCGGGCGCCTGTTCGAGGAGAGTCAAGACAACCTGCGCGACGTCGATGACGCCCTGCTCGGCGCGCTCGAGCTCTCGTCGTTCACGGGCAAGTTCGATCTGTTCGACGGGCTGGTGGGGATCGGCGTCTATGCGCTCGAGCGAGTGCCGCGGCCCTCGGCGGTGCGCCTCGTCGAGGCCGTCGTGTCCCGTATCGCCGCGCAGGCCGAGCACACCGAGGACGGCGCCGCGTTCTTCAGCGCACGCGAGCATCTGTTGCCCGCATACCGCGAGCTATTCCCGAATGGCACCTACAACCTGGGAGTGGCCCACGGCATCGCCGGAGTCATCTCGCTGCTGGGCTCGGTGTGCCGCGCAGGGATCGCGGCCGAGCAGGCCCGGCCTCTCCTGGTGGACAGCGTGTCGTGGCTCCTCGCCCGCGAACACCGCGACGACGGCAAGTTTCGATTTCGCAATACCTATACTCCGTACAACCTGAACACGGATATCAGTCGACTCGCCTGGTGTCATGGTGACCTCGGCGTCGCCATGGCGCTCCTCGTGGCCGCGCGGGGGATCGGTGAGGAGTCCTGGGAAGCTCACGCTCGCCGCCTGGCGCTCGGGGTCGCGGCCCGGAGGTTCGAGGACACGCCGGCTCCGGATGCGGGCATTTGCCACGGCGCCGCCGGCATCGGCCACGTCTTCAACCGTCTGTATCAAGCGACCGGGGAGGAGCCGCTCGGCGACGCCGCTCGCGCCTGGCTGAGCCAGGCCGTCGCCATGCGTGAGCCGGGTCTAGGGATCGGCGGATACAGAATGTTCCAGTCTGGAAAGAAATACGACCATCCCGGAGCTCGCATCGGCGCGGGTGGCGTGGGCCTGGCACTGCTCGCAG
Organism: Kofleriaceae bacterium; assembly: GCA_036403075.1. Classification (GTDB taxonomy): domain Bacteria; phylum Myxococcota_A; class Polyangia; order Haliangiales; family Haliangiaceae; genus JABFXX01. The sequence continues at coordinate 2,669 of DASWRS010000123.1, read as the reverse complement.
CCATCTCTCCGGTTCCTCCGGAGTGGGATCGGCTGCTGCTGGCGTCGTCACCCGGCACTACTTGACGGAATTTTCCGGCTCCTTCACGATTGCACCGGAGGAGCCACCGATGAAAAAGACCAGAGACAAGAAATTCGGACTATCCAGAGAGACGGTTCGCGAGCTCACCACCCCCGACGGCAAGGCCTCGCCGGAGCTGGCTCGGGTCGTGGGCGGCAGCTGCACCTCGGGCGCAACCACGCACTGCAGCAACTACTGCATCGATAACGACATCTGATCTCGGCGCCCCCGGTCCCACTCGATATCTCGATCTCTCGATGTCTTTCGATATTTGGCGTGGGATTGGCGAGAGCCCGGCCTGCGCGCCAACCTAGCGCTCGAGGCCCGCAGGCAGTCTGATACGACCGCCGAGCCGAGCGGGACGCCGAACCATCCCCATGCCGGGCGGTTTCCGGTGTAGCGTGCTCGCCGTGACCGGCGTGCCTACCAGACCGGCGTTCTCGTTCGGCGAGTTACTCGTGCTGCTCGATGTCGAGGGCGTCGGCCCGATGTCGGCGCCGCTGCCCACGCCGGCCGAGGCCTCGAGGCTCGCCGGCACGGCCCTGCGCGGGACCGCGCCCTGCGTCGAGCTCCACGGCGCGCTCCGGTTCCGCACCGGCCTCGCGCACCTCTACGAGCCGCCCCGCACCGACCTCGTGGTGAGCCCCGCGCACGTGATGCTCTCGATCACGCGGTTCCCGGACGAGGACATCTGGAAGAACATGTTCGAGTGGGTGAACAGCTATCTCGCCGACACCCTGACGCCGACGCCGCGGAGCGCGGCGCGTGACGGCTACGGCGAGTACGCCGGGCAAGGCGTGATCGCGACGCTGGCCTACCTGCGCCCCAACGTTCGCCTCGACTCGCGCGACCTGGTGATCGAGGTGGCGCTGCGGCGCGACGAGGCCGCGCTCGCGACCGTGCGGCGCCTGCTCGGGCTCCCCGCCGACGCGCCGATCACCCCGCCGGACGACGGGAACTGGCGCGAGCTGCCGACCGCGTGGCCCTTGCACCTCGAGTGCTCGCGCCACGCCGCCATCGTGCGGTTCCGGTTCAGCGCGCCCCACCACGACGGCCAGACCTCGACCGCGAGCCTGTGCGAGGAATGGTGCTGGCGCTGGCTCGACCTGTCGGCCGGCACCGGGCTCGCGCAGCACAACCGCGGCCAGGTCTCGTGGGACCTGCCCGGCCTCGGCCACGTGTCGATCGTCCGCGGCCACGGCGCCCACCATCGCGACGTGCACGAGCTCCACGTCCCGGCGAGCTGGCTCTCGACCTGATTTGTCTTCGGCGCGGCCTCCGGCGCGCCTCCGGCGGCGATTACGTATGATGGCGGACGGGCATCACGCCCCGGTGGGCCAGGAGCATGAAGAAATACCGGTGCAGCATCTGCGGACACATCTATGACCCGGCCGAGGGCGACCCGTCGTCGCAGATCCCGGCGGGGACCCCGTTTGACAAGCTCCCGGACACCTGGAGCTGCCCCGACTGCGGCGCGATGAAGGCCGACTTCGAGCCGGTCGAGGACTGATTCGCGACTCGAGCTAGCGGCCCCAGGAGAGCGTGCAGGCCTTGGCGAGCCCCGTCAGGCCGCAGCACACCGTGCCCTCGACTCGCCGTCCGCGCGGATTGGTCGCCACGAAGTGCCGCGAGCTGTCCCCGTCGGCACACGCCAGCGCATCGGCGCCGCCGAGCTTCACATCACGAAATCCCGACGATTCGATCGCCTGCAACGCGCGATCATCGCCAACCTCGACCAGGTTCGCGGTGACGAAGTTGCCCACGACGATCACGATCAGCGCCGCGACCGCGACCGCGATCGCCCCTGCCAGCGCCCAGCGTCGCTGCCGCCGCCGCCCCTCGCGCATCCACGCGTCTACATCGGGCTCCGGCGCCACGCCCAACGCTAGCACGGGCCACCACGCGAACCACGGTCTCGAGCTGGGCGCATTCTGGATGACTGGATCCATACTCCCGCGCATGGATCCGAAGCCCGGCGAGCCCGTCCTGCTGTTCGAGACCGCCGCCGCGTTCGAGCGCTGGCTCGCCAGGCATCATCGCAGCGCGACCATCGTGTGGATCAAGCACGCGAAGAAGGCGAGCGGCACGCCGTCGATCACGTGGTCCGAGGCGGTGGATGTCGTGCTGTGTTACGGCTGGATCGACGGCCAGTCCAAGTCGCTCGATGAGCGCCACTTCCTCCAGCGCTACACACCGCGCCGCGCGACGAGCGTGTGGTCCAAGCTCAACCGCGAGCGCGTCGAGCGCCTGATCGCCGCCGGCCGGATGCAGCCGGCCGGGCTCGCCGAGATCGAGCGCGCGAAGGCCGACGGCCGGTGGGACGCGGCCTACGACTCGCCGAAGACGGCGGCCGTCCCCGACGACCTCACCCGCGCACTCGCAAAGCGCCCCGCCGCCAAGGCGGCCTTCGCGACGCTCGACGCGACGAACCGCTACGCGATCCTCCACCGCCTGATGACCGCCAAGCAGCCGACGACCCGCGCGCGCCGACTCGCCACGTTCGTCGACATGCTCGAGGCCGGCAAGACCCTGCACCCGCCGCGCCGCCCGGCGAAGGCCGCCGCCGCCACGCGGCCCCGGTCATCCGCTCGCGCCCGCCGGCGCTGATC
>DASWRS010000122.1:0-12561 GCA_036403075.1 Kofleriaceae bacterium | reverse complement strand
CGTCGACGGAGCCGCGGGAGTTTCTCGCGCAGCTGTGGTCGGCCCTGGCGAGCTTCGCGCTGCCGGGGTTCGTCGGGAGCGCGGTGCAGCGCGTGACGGCGGAGGAGCCGCCGGCCCGCGAGCGCGCGGTGGTGCTGAGCCACAACGACGTCAACCCGACGAACCTCGCCTACGACGGCGAGAGCCTGATGCTGCTCGACTGGGATATCGCCGGGCCGAATGACCCATTGTACGATCTGGCGACGATCTCGGTGTTCCTGCGCATGGACGACGCGACGTGCCTACAGCTGCTCGCAGCGTACGACGGCGCGCCGGTCGCGGTGTTGCCGGCGCGGTTCGCGTACAGCCGGCGGCTGGTGGCGGCGATGTGCGGCGCGATGTTTCTGCACCTGGCGCGTGTCGGCGGGTACGCCGGCGGCGCCGGCGAGACGCTCGCGTCGACGCCGTCGCTGATCGAGTTCTATCAGCGGCTCTGGTCGGGCGGGCTCAGCGTGGGATCGCCGGAAGGCAAGTGGTGGTTCGGGCTCGCGCTGGTGAAGACGAGCCTCTCGCTCTGAGCGCGGCGGCGGGCCGGCGCGCGGGCCGAGGTCACCGGATCGGCGTGTTGTCGCCGGCGGGCAGGAAGCTGGCCCAGTAGAACGGGTGCGCGTACCTCGGCCGGGCCAGGAGCTCGCGCTGGATGTCGCGCAGGGCCGAGCTGCGCGGCTTGCCGGCGGCGAGGCGGGCGTAGAAGCCGGCCATGAGGTCGCGGGTGGCGTCGTCGTCGACCTGCCAGAGCGACATGACGAGGCTCTCGGCGCCGGCGATGACCAGGGCGCGGCGCAGGCCGTAGACCCCTTCGCCGTTGGTGACCTTGCCGACGCCGGTCTCGCAGGCGGAGAGCACGACGAGCTGGGTGCCCCAGAGGTCGAGGCCGCTGGCTTCCATGGCGGTGAGGATGCCGTCGTCGTCGCCGGACGCGAGCTGGTTGGCTCCGGCGAGGACCAGGCCGGAACGGAGCAGCGGGTTGTCGCGGGCGCCGCCGGCGGCGGGCGTGCCCGAGATCGTGCCCGCGGCGGCCGGGGAGGCGGGATCGGCCGGCGGCGCGGGCACGTCGCGCAGGAAGAAGCCGTGGGTGGCGAGGTGCAAGATCTTGGGGCCGTGGACGGCCTTGAGCGCGGTCTCGGTGGCGTTGGGGCCGCGGAATACGGTCAGGCCGCGCAGCTGCCGGACGATGGCGTCGGCCTCCTGCGCGGTGCCGGGGAGCCGCTGCCAGGTCTGGCCCGCAAGATCGGGCGAGCGCTTGCCGCGCGCGCCAGCCTCGGCAGGCGCCGGAGGAGCGTGAGGAGCGTGAGGAGCGTGAGGAGCGGCGGCATCGAAGCTCGGATCGGCGAACACCACGCCGCCGCTCCGCGGCCTGATCGCGTGGCCGAGGCGCAGGAGGTCGCGGCCCGAGGTCAGGTACGTGAACGTGAAGCGCTGGATGAGGAAGTCGCCGCGGTCATCGACGAGCGCCGCGAACGGCACGACGTCGAGCGCGCCGTCGGGCGCGAGCAGGACGGTGGTGGCGCCGCCGAGCGACGGCGCGATCTTGGCCATGGTGAGCGCGAACAGGGCGTGGCCGAGCTCGCGCGCGCGGTCGTTGTCGGGATCGGCGACGGCCTTGCGGAACTGCTCGACGGCGTCGTCGATCACAGGCGCCGGGCCGAGGTCGATCAACGCCGGGTCGCCGGTCTTGCCAACGACGAACGCGGCGTAGTGGCGCGGGGCGAGCGGCTGGCCGGGCGCGCGGCGCGCCTTGGGGTCGTAGGGCTGGAAGCTGGCGATCTCGACGAGCCGGGCGTCGCGGGGGACCGCGTTCTGCACGGCGGCCAGGGCGATCGGCTGGCCCGCGGTGCGGTACGCGGTGGTCTTGCCGGCGAGCTGGACCTCGAGCTTCTGGATCTGGCCCTCGTAGCCGGCGATGTCCGCGGCGAGCTCGGCCTCGCCGGTGGCCGCCGGGCGGACGACGGTGAGGTGGGCGAGCTGGGCGCGCGCGCTGGCGAGCTCGTCGAGCAGCTGGCGGTCGCCCGGCGAGAGCCGCGCGCGGATCGCGCCGAGGTCGGCCGCGATCGCGTCGAGGGAGCGGCCCTTGCGGCGCAGCAGCGTGGTCAGGCCGAGGCGCGCGGCCGATGCGCTGCGCGGCGCGGTGTGGAGCGCGAAGTTGATCGCCAGGTCGAGCTGGTAGCCGTCGCCGGAGACCGACAGCGCGTGATCGACCTGGGTGCCGATCTGGAGCGTGCGCTGGAGGTCGCGCTCGAAGACATCGAAGGCGTCGGCCATGGCCTGCGCGGCACGCTCCGGCTTGCCCAGCGCCACGTACAGGTCGACATCGGCGAGCTCGGCGATCGCGTACGGGGTACTGCGGCGGCCGTAGCTGTGCTCGATGCTCGCGCGGTACTCGGCGCGCACGCGCTCGGCGCGCGGGTAGTCACCGAGCTCGCCCAGCACGTCGGCGATCGGTGCGCTGTAGAGCATCGCGAGCTGCGGGCCCGTCCTGCGCGCGTCGGCCTGGGCGCGCTCGAGCAACGCGAGCGCTTCCCTGGGCTTGCCTTGCCGGCGCCGGAGGTCGGCCATCGGGCCGCCCCACACCGACGTGTCGCCGCGCTTGCTGGCGAGCGCGTAGACTTGCTCGGTCATCGCATCGGCGTTCACGAGATCGCCGCCTTGGTGATAGGCCGAGGAGAGATAGCCGAGCAGGAACAGGAGCTCGTCGCCATCGGGATGCTCGCGCTGCAGCCGGGCCATCTCGGCCTGGTAGAGCTCGGTCGCCCTGGCGGCGAGCGGCCGGGCAAGATCGTCGCGGCCGCCCTGGCGATAGGTCCCGACCACCGACCACAAGGTATCCGCGCGGCTCTTGAGCGGGGCATCGGGCGTGTCGGTGAGCGCGCCGCTCAGCGCGAGCATCCGATCGAACAGCGCGATCGCACGGGGGCGCTGATCGGCCCACCAGCAGGCGTTCGCCAGCGCTCCGATCGCTCGGACCAGCGTGCCGGCGTCGCCGGCCAGCGCCTCGTGGATCTGCAGGCCGTGCTCGAGCACCAGCACCTGCGCGGCATACTCGCCGTGACTCGCCAGCAGGCCCGCATAGGTCGACAGGGCATCTGCGTACGCGATGCTGCGCTCGCCGTGCAGCTTCGCGGTGAGCGCCAGCTCGCGCTGCATCAGCGCCTCGCGCTCGTCGTACCGAGCATCGTCGGGATACGCGACCCGCAGCTCGACGATGGCGCCGAGCACCCCCGCGGACTCGGGGCCGTGGCGCTTCTCGGCGGCGGCGAGCAGCTGCTTGTGGATCGCCAGGGCACCGGAGCTGTCGCCGATCCGGACCAGCGCGCTGGCGAGCCGCCGCCGCCAGACGTCGGCGGCCTCCGAGTCGGGGCCGGTCAGCTGGATCGACAGCGCGAGGCCTCGGCGCGCCAGCTTGGCGGCGGCAAAGCTCGCCTGCTTGGCCTCGAGCACGTCGTACTGCTGCGCGAGCGGGCCGAGCTCGGCGGAGCCGGCGGCCGCCGGACGGGGCGGCGGTGTGGCGGGCCGCCGAGGCGCCGCGGTCGCCACCGACCATGCGACGAACGCCATCACGGCACACCCAGCGGCAAGCCGGCGCGATCGGCGCTGACTCCGGCCGGCCGTGAGCGTCACGGCGCGATGCGGAGCATGACCGCAGCGGGGCTTGCGGCGCCGATGATCGGCATGCCGAAGTCGAACGGACCGCCGACGCCAACGAGGGCGTAGGCCTCGCCGTTGCGACCGTAGGTGACGGCGCTGCTGCGGTCGTCGCCCTTGGTCGAGAACACCTTGCGCCAGCGAGGTGCTCCGTTGGCCGCCTCGAAGCTGGCGACGACGGCATCGACGCCTCCGGCCGAGGTGCCGCCGTCGACCGGGCCGCCGACCGTCGCCGCGACCAGGACATGGCCGGCCGAGTCGACGGCGATGTCACCGGCGCCATCCGCCATCGCCGAGCCGAAGCTCACGGCCCAGGCGACGCTACCGTTGTTGCCGCGGAGCTTGGCAACGAAGATGTCCGAGTCACCCACCGACATCAGGTTGACGGCGCCGAACGCGACCTGACCGGTGAATGTGCCTGTGACATAGACATCGCCGGCGGAATCGAGCGCGATGCGCGGATCTCGCTCGTCACCGGTCCCGCCATAGTGCACGGCCCAGATGCCATCGCCCTTGACGTCGAGCTTTGCGACCCAGATGTCGAGCCCGCCGTTGGACGTGAGCGGCTGCGCGGTGCCGCCGAATGCCAGGGTGCCCGGTAGACCACCCGGCGGATCTCCGAACCGGCCAGCCACCACGAGCTCGCCGGCATTGGATGCCGCGCTCGAGATCTCATCGTCCGCGGTGCCTCCGTACGTTCTGGTCAGGTCGACTGCGCCGGTGAACGTGTTGAGGCGCGCGACGAAGATGTCGCGTCCGCCTGCGGTGGTCAGCTTGCCACCGTTGAAGGTAGGCGTGTTCTCGTACCAGCCACCTGCATAGATGGTGCTGCCTGGGCCAGGCGCGCTGGCGAGGATCTTGTCTTCTCCCGTGCCGATGATCTGGGCGACCCAGCCCGGTGCAGCCGGCCCGTAGCGGCCAATGTATCCGTCGGCAGGCGGGTTCGCGACTCCAGGCGAGCCACCGGCGACCTTGCCCTTGCCGAGATCAACCGACCCGTACGAGACGCCGTAGATGAGCGGCGAGCCGTTGGCGTCGACGTTATGCAAGAAGCCGTATACCTGGCCGGTGTCGCCGTAGCGTACCGAGTAGAGGTGGCTTGCATCGTCGGCGTTGAACCCTGCCACGACGAGATCCGCCATCCCCGTCGGCGTGAGCGGCTGGCCGCCGAGGTTGGCCGGCGTGAAGATCGCGCCGGTGACCACCATGCCGCCGGGGCCATCGGCGATGCCCAGTGCCTCCATCGAGGACAGCGAGCGGACCCAGCGCACCGTCCCCGGAGGGGTGGTGTTGCTGCCATCGCCCGGCGCTGCATCCGGCTGCTTGGTGTTCGAGACCGATCCGCATCCAGCGACTCCAACGATGACCCAGGCAAGGCGTCGCATCACGGCGATGCTCGCATGGAACTCGTGCGCGCTCCTGCGAGCGTCGGCCCGGTTTCGCGACCTGATGCTCACGACTGCGATCGATCGCACACCGAGGCGTTGCACCGCGGCCGGGCGACGCCTGGCGGCTGTCGGGTCGACCCTGCAGGTGCTGTGGGGTGGGGCCGACAGGCGGGCGGGGGCGGCCCGGGCAACGGGTGGATTGTCGCGTGATTCCGAGCTCGTATCGCCTGGCAAGCGGCTTGCTCGAAGGCTGGGCCATGAGCAGATCAACCGTGAGGCGCTCGGCGATGAGCGTGGTGCTCGCGGCCGCGGCGGCGGCCTGGGCCGGCTGCGGCAACGACACCGCCGGCGGCGGCGACGATGACGGCGGCATGCCGTTCGTGCCCGATCCCCCGTCGGTCTACGTCGCCAAGGTCAAGAACATCCTGGTCGGGCTGCCGCCGACCGACGCCGAGGTCGCGCAGGTCGCCGGAGATCCCAAGGCGCTCGGCGGCCTGATCGATGGCTGGATGGCGCTGCCGCAGTACCAGCAGAAGATGATGGTGTTCTTCGAGCTGGCGTTCCAGCAGACCCAGATCAGCGCGGCGGACTTCGTCGACCTCGTGCCGACGCAGGGGCTGGGCAACGGCCGCGCGATCCCGCTGCTGGTGCAGAACGTGCGCGAGAGCTTCGCGCGCACGGTCCTGGCGTTGATCGCGGAGGGCCGGCCGCTGACCGACGCGTTCACGACCAGGCGGCTGATGATGACGCCCGCGCTGATGGAGCTGTACGCGTTCCTCGACACGCGGCTGGTCAACGACGCGGCCGCGATCAACGACACGTTCGCGCGCGCCAGCGCGGGGATGAAGATCACGATGGAGACGGCGATGGGGCCGATCCCGATCGCCGACAGCGTGAACCCGGCCAGCCCGAATTATCTGCACTTCTACACACCCGATCTGCCCGGGTTGACGTATCCGGATCCGAACTGCAATGCGCTCGATCCGATCCAGTTCAACGTCAACTCGCAGGCGCTGCATGCGCTGCTCTACGGCGAGATTCCCAATCACCCGGGACCGACCGGCAACTGTGCCAATCGCACGGGCTCGGTGATGAGCGAGCAGGTCGCGCCGAGCGACTTCACCGCGTGGAAGATGGTGACGATCCGCAAGCCGCGGGCCGGCGAGGCGCGCACGGTGTTCTTCGACCTGCCGGCGCTGCGCGCGGCGAGCGAGCTGGTGCTGACCACGCCGCGGCCGGGGTTCTTCTCGACGCCGGCGTTCTTCGCGAACTGGCCGACCAACGCGAGTAACCAGATGCGAGTCACGGTGAACCAGGCGCTGATCGTGGCGACCGGCACCGCGATCGACGGGATGGACCCGACGACGCCGCCGACCACGCCCGGGCTCGACGGCGAGCACGCGAAGCCGAACACGGCGTGCTACGGCTGCCACCAGCAGCTCGATCCGACGCGCTCGATCCTGTCGAGCACGTACTCGTGGTTCTATTATCCGCAGACCGACACGGCGCTGATCCAGCAGCCCGGGCTGTTCGCGTTCCAGAACGTGGTCGCGCCGATGCGCACGATCGACGACTTCGCGCAGCTGCTCGCGACCCACCCGCTGGTGCCGCAGGCCTGGGGCCAGAAGCTCTGCTACTACGTCAACTCGGCGCCGTGCAATCCGATCGATCCCGAGTTCACGCGGGTGGTCGACAAGTTCACCGCGGCGGGCGGGTCGTGGAACGCGCTGGTCCGCGAGCTGCTGGCGTCGCCGATCACGACCAACACGGCGAAGACGGCGACGGCGACGACCAACGGCGAGGTCGTGGCGGTCAGCCGCCGAGATCACCTGTGCGCCGCGCTCAACAACCGGCTCGGCTTCGTCGACATCTGCCAGCTCGACGCGACGATGCGCGGCCGCCAGGTGTCGGCGATCGCGCAGATCGTCAGCGGGATGCCGTCGGACGGCTACGGGCGCGGCTCGACGATCCCGGTCCTGCCGAACCAGCCGACCCTGTTCTATCGCGCAGGGCTCGAGAACGTGTGCGCGCAGGTCGCGGCGATGGTGATCGACGCGGCGCCGATCGCGAGCCAGCCCGGGGCCAAGCACTGGTCGAGCGCGCAGCCCGACGCGGTGATCGCCGAGCTCGTCGGGCTGGTGATGGCGCTGCCGGCGTCGGACCCGCGCGCCGCGCAGGCCACGGCGATCCTCACGTCGCACTTCCACGGCGCGATGCAAGCGGGCGCGAGCGCGAGCGACTCGCTCAGGTCGACGTTCGTCGCCGCCTGCCTGTCACCGTCGTTCATCGGCATCGGGATGTAAGGAGAGCCATCATGAATATCTCGCGTCGCAAAGCGCTCATGTCCGCCCTGTTCGGAGCCGGTTACGTCGGGCTCCGCGCGCTCGCCACCGGCATCCCCGCCGGCGTGCTGCTCCGGGGCCGCCGCGCGTTCGCCGATGGCGCGGCGAGCTGCCTCGACCGGTCGAAGGCGCAGTTCATCATCCTGCAGACCTCGGGGCAGGGCGATCCGATCAACGCCAACGTGCCCGGGACCTACGACGACGCGCGGATCGCGCACAGCGCGGATCCGGCGATGGCGCCGACCCGGATGACGCTCGGCGGCAAGCCGACGACCGCGGCGCTGCCGTGGACCCAGCTGCCGCAGACCGTGCTCGACCGGACGTGCTTCTGGCACATCATGACCAACACGCCGGTGCACCCCAAGGAGCCCGACGTGCTGCGGCTGATGGGCACCACGAACGCCGACGAGATGCTGCCGTCGCTGCTCGCCAAGCAGCTCGCGCCGTGCCTGGGGACGATCCAGGCCCAGCCGATCACGCTGGGCGCGAGCACGCCGAGCGAGGGGCTGAGCTTCTCGGGGCAGGCGCTGCCGATCATCCCGCCGCTCGCGCTCAAGGCGACGCTGACCAGCCCGACCGGCCCGCTGGCCAACCTCCAGGGGCTGCGCGACCAGACGCTCGGCCAGATCAACGACCTGTTCCGCGGCAGCGCCAGCCCGAGCCAGAAGGCCTACCTCGACTCGCTGATCGCGTCGCAGAGCCAGGTCCGCAACATCCGCCAGGACCTGCTCGCCTCGCTGACGTCGATCAAGGACAACAGCGTGGCGTCGCAGATCACCGCGGCGATCGCGCTGATCCAGATGAACGTGACGCCGGTGATCGCGATCCACATCCCGTTCGGCGGTGACAACCACAGCGACGCCGGCCTGGCCAAGGAAGCGGCCCAGACCGCGACCGGGGTCGGAGCGATCGGCCAGCTGATGGCGCAGCTCGCGGCGGCCGGGCTGTCGGATCAGGTGACGTTCCTGTCGCTCAATGTCTTCGGCCGCACGCTCGGGCCGGACAACACCGACGGGCGGCAGCACAACCAGAACCACCAGGTGTCGATCACGATCGGCAAGCCGTGGAAGGCCGGCGTGATCGGCGGGGTCGGCCCGGTCGCGGGCGACTACGGCGCGCTGGCGTTCAACGCGCAGACCGGCGTCGCGGGCGCGGGCGGCGACGTCGAGGCCGGCTCGACCCTGGCGTCGTTCGGCAAGACCGCGCTCGCCGCGGTCGGCGCCGATGCCGCGGCGATCGATCAGGCGATCACCACCGGCAAGGTGGTGAAGGCCGCGCTGGCCTGAGCTCGCGCCCGGCACCCGCGGCGGACGTGGCTCAGCGCCACACGGCGCGTGCGGTGTCGACGACCAGGCCGAGCTTGGCCCACTGGTCGTCCTCGGTGACGAGGTTGCCCTCCATCGTCGAGGCGAAGCCGCACTGCGGGCTCAGCGCGAGCTCGTCGAGCGGGACGTGGCGGCTGGCCTCGTCGATCCGGCGGCGCAGCAGGTCGGCCGACTCGAGCGCGGCGAGCTTGCTGCTGACCAGGCCCAGGACCACGGTCTTGCCGCGCGGCACGAAGCGCAGCGGATCGAACCCGCCGGAGCGGTCGTCGTCGTACTCGAGCAGGAAGCGGTCGACGCGGAGCTCGCCGAACAGCTTCTCGGCGATCGCGTCGTAGCCGCCCTCGGCGTACCAGTGGCTGCGGTTGTTGCCGCGGCACAGGTGGATCGCGAGCGTGACGCCGGGCCGGCGCGCGGCGTCGAAGCAGGCGTTGTCGACCCGCACGGCCTCGTCGAGCGCCTCGTCGGGCTCGACGCCGAGCTCGGACTGGAGCCAGGCCCGCCACTTCGGATCGATGTAGTAGCTGTAGCGCGGGGCGTCGATCTGGAGGTACGGCACGCCGGCGTCGGCGAGCGCGCGCATCTCGCCCTGGATGATCCCGGCGATGTCCCACAGCAGATCCGAGTGGCGCGGGTAGATCTGGTCGGTGACGCCGCGCTTGAAGGCGATCGCCGGGAACTGGGTGGCGCTGGGCAGCGTGACCTTGTACGGCGCGCCGGCGTGGCGCTGCAGGAACGGCAGCTCGGCGGCGGTCAGCGCGCGGCGCTGGGCGAGCTTCGCGGTGACGATGCCGGTGACGCTCGAGACCTGGGCGCCGCTGCCCTTCCAGCTGCGCGCGACGGCGTCGCCGGTGTCGAAGCCGTCGACCGCGTCGGTCAGGTCGCTCATGAAGTTCTTGCGCCGGAGCTCGCCGTCGGTGACGACGTCGAGGCCGAGCTCGCGCTGGCGCTCGAGCAGCCGGAGGATGTGGCGGTCCTCGAGATCGCGCACGGCCTCGGGCGCGGCGTTGTGGTGACGGGCCTCGACGAGCTCGGCGGGCCGCAGGAAACTACCGACCTGGTCGGCGCGATATGCGTTCGCCATGGCGCGACGATACGCCGGTGCACCGGCGAGGCGAAGGCGATTTCGCGGGAACACGGCCGGACCGGCGGCCGCTGGCCCCGTGCTGGCCGCGCGGCGCGAGGCCGCTTGCGCCCCGGTCGCCGCGGCGCTGTGTGATGATGCGTGCGAGGACGTACCCGTGGGCCCGACGATCACCCCGCGCATGGCGTCGACGCCGGAGATGCTGGCGTGCTTCGACGACGCCGCGCTGGTCGGCGCCGCGCTGCGGTTCGAGCGCGAGCTCGCGGCCGCGCTCGCCGAGCACGGCATGATCTCGGCGGCGGCCGCCCAGGCGGTGGCCCAGGCATGCGACGGGTTCGACGCGACCGGGCTGGGCGAGGCGGCCGCGCACGCCGGGACGCTGGCGATCCCGCTGGTGGCGCGGCTGCGCGCGGCCGTGCCCGGGGACCACGCGGCCGCGGTGCACCGGGGCGCGACCAGCCAGGACGTCGCCGACACCGTGCTGGTGCTGCAGGTCGCGCAGGCGATGCGGCTCGTCGATCGCGAGCTCGACGCGCTGGCCGATGGCCTGGCGGCCCTGGCGCGCGGCCACGCGGCGACGCCGGCGCTGGGCCGCACGCTGCTCCAGCCGGCCGAGCCGGTGAGCTTCGGGATGCGCGCGGCGAACTGGCTGCTCGGGATCGACGCCGCCGCGGCGCGGCTGACCCGCGAGCACCGCGCGGCGAGCCAGGTCGCGCTCGGCGGCGCGGTCGGCACGCTGGCGGCGCTGGGTGCGGCGGGGCCGGCGGTGCGCGACACGCTCGCCGAGCGCCTCGGGCTGGCGTCGGCGCCGGCGTGGCACAGCCGCCGCGACGCGATCGCGGGGCTGGGCGCGGCGCTCGGGATCGCGATCGGGGCGGTCGGCAAGCTGGCGCGCGACATCGCGCTGCTGATGCAGCCCGAGATCGGCGAGGTCGCCGAGCCGGCGATCGCGGGCCGCGGCGGGTCGTCGGCGATGCCGCACAAGCGCAACCCGACGGGCTGCCAGGTCGCGCTGTCGGCGGCGATCCGTGCGCCCGGGCTGGTCGCCTCGCTGCTCGGCGGCATGCCGCAGGAGCTCGAGCGCGGGCTCGGCGGCTGGCAGGCCGAGGCGCCGGTGATCGCCGATCTGTTCGCGCTCGCGCACGGCGCCGCGCACGCGATGCGGGTCGTGATCGACGGGCTCGAGGTCGACGCCGCGGCGATCTCCGCGCACGCCGGGGCGTCGGCCGCGGCCGGCGATCGCGACGAGGCGCTCGCGGCGGCGGTGCGGTTCGTCGACGAGGCGCTCGCGATCCACGACGCGCAGGTCGCGCGCCGGCCCGACCGCGCAGCGCTCAGCGGTACTTGAGGCCGGTGCCGGTGTTGAACACGACCACGGTCTCGTGCGCGGCGATGTCGCCGCGCTCGCGCAGCTGCTCGAGCGCCGCGAACGCCGCTCCGCCCTCGGGGCAGATGTCGAGGCCGGTGCGCGCCGCGAGCCGCGACGTCGCCGCGGCGGCGTCGGCCTCGCTGACCGCGAGCGCGGTGCCGCCGGTCTCGCGGATCGCGCGCAGGCAGAGGAAGCCGCCGAGCGGCGAGGGCACCCGCAGGCCCCAGACCCGGGTCTTCGGATCGGCCCACGCCACCGTCGCCGCGGCGCCCTCGGTGTAGCCGCGCACCACCGGCGCGCAGCCGGCCATCTGTACCGAGACCAGGCGCGGAATGCGCGGCATCGGCCAGCCGAGCGCGCGCATCTCGGCGAACGCCTTCCACATCCCGACCAGGCCGGTGCCGCCGCCCGTGGGATAGATGATGACGTCGGGCAGATCGCCGGCGAGCTGCTCCCAGAGCTCGTAGGCCATGGTCTTCTTGCCCTCGATCCGGTACGGCTCCTTGAGCGTCGAGATGTCGAAGCCGTCGCGCGGGCCGTGCTCGCGCAGCCAGCGTCCGGCGTCGGCGATCGTGCCGGGGCACAGGTGGACCTCGGCGCCGTAGTGCCGGCACTCGTCGACGAACGTGCGCGGCGTGTCCTCGGGCATCGCGACGACCACCGGGATCCCGGCCGCGGCGCCATAGGCGGCGAGCGCGCCGGCCGCGTTGCCCGCGGACGGTGCCGACAGCGCCCGGGCACCGAGCGCGCGCGCCAGCGACACCGCGAGCGCGATGCCGCGCGCCTTGAACGACCCGGTGGGGTTGCGCGACTCGTCCTTGATGTACAGCCGGTCGCCGGCCGGGCACAGCGGCGTCCAGCCCTCGACCAGGCTGACCGCGTGCTCGGGGCGGATCGGCAGCACCTCACGGTAGCGCCACAGCGACGCCGGGCGGCCGACCAGCGCGGACGGCGCGAGCGGCGCGAGCGCGTGGTCGTAGTCGACGCGCAGCGGCAGGCCGCACGCGCGGCACACGGTCAGCGGAGTGAAGCGGTCGTGCGGCTCGCTGCACGCGAAGCAGCGCACGGCCACGAACGCGGGGTTGTGCCACGCGGGCGTGGCGGCAGTGGGCTCGGTCATGCGGCGCGCAGCATAAGACGGCGGCGGCGGGCGCGCGACCTGCTGCGGCACGGGCGCGCGGTGCGAGCGCCGCGGCCTCGCAGGTCCGACCGCCGGCCGCGGTGCGCTCGGTTCTTGCTCTGGAACCAGCCGCAGATGACAGTCAGCGCCCGATCCATCCGAGGTTTCGCCGTCGCGCGTGTGCGCCGATGGCTGATGTGCGTGGCCAGCGGTGCGCTCGGGCTCGCGTGTACGACGGGCTTCGAGCACGAGGCC
>DASWRS010000121.1:0-1627 GCA_036403075.1 Kofleriaceae bacterium | reverse complement strand
GCACGGGGCTGGGGCTGGCGGTGGCGCACGGCATCGTGACCCAGCACGGCGGACAGATCGACGTCGCGAGCGAGCTCGGCAAGGGCTCGACGTTCACGGTGTTCCTGCCGCGGGCGCGAGGCGCGTCGCCGCGCAGCATCGTCGCGGTGGCGCGGCCGGTGGCGGCGCTGGCGCGCGAGACCCTGCTGGTGGTCGAGGACGAGGCGGCGGTGCGGCGCGCGGTCCAGCGCAACCTCGAGCGGCTCGGCTACCGCGTGGTCGCGGCGTGCGACGGCGAGGACGCGCTCAAGCAAGCCGGGTCGCTCGCCGGGGTCGACCTGCTGCTGACCGACGTGGTGATGCCGGGGATCGATGGCCCCGAGCTGGCGTGCCAGCTGCGCGAGAAGTGGACCGGGCTGCCGGTCCTGTTCGTCACCGGCTACAGCGCCGACCGGCTGGCGCGCTCGGGGGCGATCGGGCCGCACGACCACGTGCTCGAGAAGCCGTATCAGCTCGCCGAGCTGACCCGCACGATCCGCCAGATGCTGGAAGCCCGCGCGTCGCGGGTGGAGGCATCGTGATCGCGCGCGACGGCGACGATCTCGGGACCGAGGGCCTGTTGCCCGCGGCGCTGGCCGTCGCGGCGGTGTTCAGCGGGTTCGCGGTCTACCACGGCTTCACGCTGTCGAGCGTCGCGCGCGAATCGGTGTTCGTCTACGACCTGGTGCTCGTCGCGCTCGCCGTCGCGCTGTACGCGATCTTCCGGCGACGCGCGCCGTCGCAGCGCGGCTTCCACGTCATCGCCAGCGTGCTGTCGGGCAGCGTGCTCGGCAACCTGCTGCTCACCGCCCTGGTGCACGCCAACCCGCTGTTCTCGCACCTGGTCTCGGTCCTGCTGATCGCGACGATCGCCGTGATCGTGTCGCCGCGCTGGGCGGTCGTGCAGGCCGCGCTCGAGCTCCTCGCCTGGGGCGCCGTCGCATACGTGGTGTTCCCGGCCAACGAGCTCGTGCTCAACGTCTTCGTCATGACGTCGAGCGTGGCCGTGGGGTTCGTCATCCACGCCGGGCGGCATCGCACGCGGGCCCGGATCATCGCGCTGCGCGCCGACGACGCCCGGCGCGAGCTGGCGCTGCAGCGCGCGCTGGCCGAGGCCGACGAGGCGCGGCGCGGGCTCGATCGCAAGGTCGAGGACCGGACCGCGGCGCTGCGCAGCGAGCTCGAGGAACGCACGCGGCTCGAGGAGCAGCTGCGCCACGCCCAGAAGCTCGAGGCGGTCGGCCGGCTCGCGGGCGGGATCGCGCACGACTTCAACAACCTGCTCACGGTGATCCGGATGAGCCACACCACGCTGGCCGAGGCCGGCACGCCCCCCGACGAGGCGCACGATGCGATGCGCGACGCCAGCGACGCCACCGATCGCGCGGCGGCGCTGACCCACGACCTGCTGGCGTTCGCGCGCAAGCAGACGCTCGAGCGCACCACGGTCGCGGTCACCGATGTCCTGGGCGGGGTCGAGCGCATGGTCCGGCGGGTCGCCGAGGCCAGCATCCGGCTCGAGGTCAACGTCCTGCCGGACATCGGCGACATCCTGGCCGATCGCCACCAGATCGAGCAGGTGCTGCTGAACCTGGCGATCAACGCGTGC
>DASWRS010000120.1:0-2223 GCA_036403075.1 Kofleriaceae bacterium | reverse complement strand
GCACGCGTTGATCGCCAGGTTCAGCAGCACCTGCTCGATCTGGTGGCGATCGGCCAGGATGTCGCCGATGTCCGGCAGGACGTTGACCTCGAGCCGGATGCTGGCCTCGGCGACCCGCCGGACCATGCGCTCGACCCCGCCGAGGACATCGGTGACCGCGACCGTGGTGCGCTCGAGCGTCTGCTTGCGCGCGAACGCCAGCAGGTCGTGGGTCAGCCCGGCCGCGCGATCGGTGGCGTCGCTGGCATCGCGGATCGCCTCGCGGGTGTCGTCGGCGGAGGCCGTGGCCTCGCCCACCGTGACCAGGCTCATCCGGATCACGGTGAGCAGGTTGTTGAAGTCGTGCGCGATCCCGCCCGCGAGCCGGCCGACCGCCTCGAGCTTCTGGGCGTGGCGCAGCTGGGCCTCGAGCCGCGTCCGCTCCTCGAGCTCGCTGCGCAGCGCCGCGGTCCGGTCCTCGACCTTGCGATCGAGCCCGCGCCGCGCTTCGTCGGCCTCGGCCAGCGCGCGCTGCAGCGCCAGCTCGCGCCGCGCGTCTCCGGCGCGCAGCTCGATGATCCGCGCCCGCGCGCGGACCCGGCCGATGTGGACCATCGCCGCGACCCCGAGGCTACTCACCATCACGAAGATGTTGAGCGTGAGCTCCTTGCCCGACAGCAGCGTGACGGCGACCACCGCCCACGCGGTGAGCTCGATCACCGCGAGCGCGATCGCCCAGCCGCGCAGCAGCACGCTGCCGACCGAGGCGATCACCAGCACCGCGACGTAGTACGAGAACAGCGGATTGGCGCCCAGCGAGGCCGTGAGCAGGATGTTGCCGAGCACTCCGACCGACAGCACCGCCGCGCCCAGGTGGACGCCGCGCAGCGACGGCGGCACCCGGCGGCAGATCTTGTAGATCCCGAAGCCGAGCGCGACCAGCCCGAGGTCGTACACACAGACCGGTCCGCGCACACCGACCGGAAACCCCAGCCAGTTGTAGATCGTGAACACGACGAACAGGCCCCCGACCAGCAGCGCCGCGGGCTGCAGCCCGTCGTTGCCGAGGTGCCGGAGATCGCCCTCGACCCGTCCGAGCGGTCCCGACAGCGGCGGCGGTGGCGCGCCTGCAACGACGGCCTCCACGACATCGTTGCCGGTGCCTCCGATGTCGGTGCGGGTGCCGCCTGCGGCAGGCGCGACCGGTGATGTGGCGAGCGTGGCGATGGTCCTCGACTCGGTCGCATGCAGGAACCGGACGGGTACGTCCGGGGCTGCCGGAGGGTGCACCGAGGCGTGCACCGAGGGTGCACCGAGGGTGTACCGAGCCGTGCACCGAGCCGCGCGCGCCGTGGCGTCCGGCGTAGGATGACGTGATGACGGATGTGCCGGGTGATCGCCGAGGTGGGTTCGAGCTCCGAGGGGTGCGTGTACCGGGCTGGCTGTACGGCACCGCGTGGAAGGAGGACGCGACCGAGTCGCTGGCGTTCGGCGCGCTGACCACCGGGTTCCGCGGCCTGGACACCGCCAACCAGCGCAAGCACTACCACGAGGCGGGCGTCGGCAACGCGATCGCACGCGCGCTCGCCGCCGGGATCCAGCGCGACGAGCTGTTCGTCCAGACCAAGTTCACCCACCTCGCCGGCCAGGATCACCGCCTGCCGTACGACCCCGCGGCCCCGGTCCGCGACCAGGTCGTCCAGTCGTTCGCCAGCTCGCTCGCCCACCTCGGGGTCGCCCACGTCGACAGCCTGATCTTGCACGGCCCGTCGATGCGCGACCGCCTGGCCCCAGGCGACCGCGAGGCATGGCAGGCGATCGAGGCGATCGCCCGGGCCGGTCGGGTGTCGCTGATCGGGATCAGCAACGTCACGGCGCCGCAGATCCACGAGCTGGTCGAGCTCGCGCGCGTGCCGCCGGCGTTCGTCCAGAACCGCTGCTACGCCCAGCGCGGCTGGGACCGCGCGATCCGCGCCGTGTGCGCCGAGCACGGCATCGTCTACCAGGCGTTCTCGCTGCTCACCGCCAACCGCGACGCCGTCGCCCACCGCGGCGTCCGGGCGATCGCGGCCCGCCACGGCCGGACCCCGGCGCAGGTGATCTTCCGGTTCGCCCGCCAGCTCGGGATGCTGCCGCTGACCGGCACGAGCAGCCCCCAGCACATGCGCGACGACCTCGCGATCGACGACTTCACGCTGACCCCCGACGAGATCGCCGTGATCGACGCCGCCGGCGAGACCTGAC
>DASWRS010000119.1:0-49410 GCA_036403075.1 Kofleriaceae bacterium | reverse complement strand
CCACCACGGCGATCACTCTCCCCGGCGACCCGACGAACCCTGTCGCGCCATCGCTCGACGATCTCCGCAACGCCCAGACCCTCAAGCTGGCCGATCTGGCACTCGATCGCGGCCGCGCACCCGCCGCGGCAACCACCGAGGTGACGGCGGCGGCGGCCCCCGCGGCGACCCCCGCCACGATGACCGAGGCGATCCGCGACGCGCCCCCCGCGGCGACCCGCGACGCGACCCCCGCGGGCTTGTCGCCGCCGCAGATCACCCGCACCGGCGCGCTGATGGGCACGCCGGCGTACATGCCGCCCGAGACCTGGCGCGGCGAGCCGGCCACGCCGCGCTCCGACGTCTACTCGCTCGGCGCGCTGCTCCACGAGCTCGCCGCCGGGGTCTCGCCGCACCGCGCCGACTCCGAGCACGCCGTGCGCAGCGCCGTGCTCGACACCGATGCGCCGCCGCTCGCCGTCGCCGCCCCCGGGATCGATCCGCGGTTCGCCGCGATCGTCGATCGCTGCCTGCGCCGCGATCCCGAGGCGCGGTTCGCGTCGGGTGACGCGGTCCGCCTGGCGCTCGAGGCGCTCGGCACCGGCGAACCCACCGCACCCGCCGCGCCCATCGCGCCCGCCGCGTCCGTCGCGCCCGCCCCGCGCCGGCGAACACGCCCGCGAGCAGGCCCCGCCGGAGCCGCCATCGCGGTGCTCGGCGTGGCCGCCGTCATGTACCGGCTGCTGGGCCGCGACCCGGCGGCGCCGTCGGCTGGCCCGGCCGCCTCCGGTCACTGCCCCGACGACATGGTTGCGATCCCGGCCGGCAGGCTGGAGATGGGCAGCCCCGACGGCACCGGCGACGCCGACGAGCACCCGCAGCACGCCGTGACCCTGTCGGCGTTCTGCATCGACCGCACCGAGGTCACCGTGGCCGCGTACGCCGCGTGCGCCGCCGCCGGCGCCTGCAGCCCGTCGCCGGGTACCGTGAACTGGAGCGCGTACTCCTCGCAGGAGGTGGCGCGCTACAGCCGGTGGTGCAACCGGAGCGATCGCCCGGACCACCCGATCAACTGCGTCGACTGGGAACAGGCCGCCGCGTACTGCGCGTGGCGCGGCAGGCAGCTGCCCACCGAGGCCCAGTGGGAGTACGCCGCGCGCGGCGACGACGGCCGGACCTACCCCTGGGGCAACGACCCGCCGAGCGCCCGGCTCCTGGACCTGTGCGGGCCCGAGTGCGAGGCGATGGCCAGGCGCGACCTGCACGAGGACTGGAAGGCGATCTACGACGGCGATGACGGCTGGGAGACCACGGCGCCCGTCGGCCGCTACCCCGGCGGCGCGAGCCGGTTCGGCGTCCTCGATCTGGCCGGCAACGTCTGGGAGTGGACCGCCGACTGGTACGGCCCCTACCCTGCCGCGGCGCAGACCGATCCGCACGGCCCCGCGACCGGCACCAGCCGCGTGTCACGCGGCGCCGGCTGGGCGAGCCGGGGCGCCAGCAAGGCGCGCGCCGCCGACCGCAACTGGCTCGATCCGACGATCCGCGACTGCGATCTCGGCTTCCGCTGCGCGCAGGGAAACTGACCCGCCCGGCCGCCGTTCGCTCGCTCGCCGTCGGTGGCACGCGGCCGGCGGCACCGGGCGCACGCCCGATGGCTTGCTACATGAAGTTGCGGGTGTGCAGCGACGACAGCCGCGCCGCGGCATCGGCGGCGAAGCCGAGCCGGAGCAGCCGTGCGCGCCGGCCGTGGTCCATCGCCTGCACGAGCTCGACCACGGCGGCGTGGCCGCGGCGCAGCGCGACCGGTTGCCAGCTGCCGGCGGCGAGCAGGACGAGCGCATCGAACACCTCGTCGTTGAGGCCGGCGGTATGGGCGAGCGCGGCGTGCCGGCGCTCGATTGCAGCCGCGAGCCGGTCGAGGAGCGGCGGATCGTGGGCGACGTGGCGCGCGAGGTGCGCGAGGCCGAACGCGACGTGGCGCGCCTCGTCCTGCGCGGCGAGCCGGGCGACCTCGCGGGTGCACGCGTCGGGGCCGTGATCGCGCAGGAACCACAACAGCGCCAGGAAGCTGCCCTCGCCGAGCACGGCCAGCAGCAGGCTCGCGACCGCGAAGTCGGGCTCGTCGAACAAGGTCGCGAGCGACGCCTGGCCGCCGGCGGTCGACAGGCCGAGCTCGCCGCGGCGCAGCCGCGCGCGTCGGGTGAACACCTCGATGTGGCGCGCCTCGTCCGCGGCCTGGATCGCGAGCAGCTGCATCACCTCGCGGAAGTGCGGGTGGAGCTTGCCGAGGAACCGCACCGGGACGAGCAGCGCCGCGGTCTCGTTCTCGATCAGGTAGGTCATGACCTGGACGACGGCGTCCTCGACCTCCTCCGGGTGATCGATCGCGGTCGCCCACGGGATCGCGGTCGCCGGGTCCCACTGCGCGGCGGCGGCCTGGGCGTAGAGCCGCGCGGCCTCGTCCGCCCACACGCTGTCCTTGTCGGCGAGCGGCAGATCGAGCTCGGGCGCGCCGGCCTCGACCAGCGCACCGCGCGCCGCCAGGCCCCACCGCGCGGGCGGCCGATCGACCGGCGCGTCTCCGCCGGCGCGCTCGGCGCCGCGCCAGCGATCTGCGCCGGCGGTGATCGCAAACGCCTCGCCGGCGCGCTCGACGGCGTGGCCCCGCGCGCGGCACCACGCAGGCAGATCGACCCCGAGTGCAGGATCGTCGCCGCGGACCACGGCGTGTCCGGTGCGCGCGAGCTCGCGCTTGACCAGCAGGTGTGCACCCTCGCCCAGGCCGAGATCGCCGAGATCGATCACGGCACGGCGCGCTCGAGCTGGGCGTAGCCGGTGGTGCGGCCGGGGAGCCACGCCTTGAGGCCCTCGAGGTCGAGCAGCGGGCGCACCGCCGGATCGCCGTACGACATCGCGAGCAAGGCGTCGCGGAACGCGGCCGTCGCCGGGGTCTCGGCGAGCACGGTGAAGTTGCAGTGGTCGTACGGCGGGGTCTGCAGCAGCACGCGCAGCGCGCTCGGCCCGTACAGGCCCTCGCGCTGGAACGCGAGGTGGTTACCGTCGAGGATGCACGCGGCGTCGACCTCGCCGGCGACCAGCGCCTTGATCGCATCGCGCTCGCCGCCGACGTGATCGCCGTGCTTGCCGACGAGCACGTCGTGGTGGACGACCGAGAAGCCGGCCGCCCCGGCGTCGCGCAGCGCGAGCAGCGGGATCAGCGTGGCCTGCGGTGAATCGGCGGCGCCGCAGCCGACGCGGCGGAGGTCGGTGACCGTCGTCACCGGCCCGTCGGCGCGGACGACGACGATGCTCGTCAGATCGCGGTCGGTGTCGCGCATCGCGATCGCCCGGGCGCGCCCGGGGGCGGCGCGCCGGGTGTGGACCCACGCCAGCGGCGAGTTCCAGGCCACGTCGATCTCGCCGCGCAGCTGGGCCGCGACCTGGCGCTCGTAGTTGGAGTACAGGACGAAGTCGAACGCCACGCCGCGCGCCGCGAAGTGGGCCTTGAAGCCCTCCCAGATCGGGACGACCTTCGCGTCGTAGGCGACCGCACCGAGGACGAGGTCCGGCATGGCTAGAACAGCGGCAGGCCGCACACGGCCTTGCCGATGAAGTCGAACAGGATGTCCGTGGTCGGCGACATCACCAGCGCGGCGCGGGCATCGCGGAAGATGCGCTCGACCGCGACGTCCTTGCGGAACGCGGCGCCGCCGCACACTCGCATCGCCAGGTCGGTGACCTCGGCGGAGGCCTCGCCCGCGGCCGCCTTGCACTCGAGCACGCGAAGCATCGTGTCGGCGCGGTTCGCCGCGATCGCGGCCAGCGTGTCGCCGAGCAGCGCCTTGGTCTGATCGGTCTTGATCCGCATCCGCGCGACGAACGCGCGCACCGTGGGCAGCTCCGCGAGGGTCTGGCCGGCGTGCTCGAGCTTCGCGCCGCCGACGTGCGCGGCCGTGCGCTGGACCGCGGTCTCCATCAACCCGGCCGAGACCGCCGTCGCCAGCACGTTGAACCACGGCAGCACGACGCCCATCATGATGCCGAACCCGGCGCCATCGTCGCCGAGCCGGGCGGTCGCCGGCACGCGGACCGCCTCCGCGGTGATCGGGGACGAGTCGTTGCCGCGCAGGCCGAGGCCGTCGAAGGCGCCCTCGGGGAAGCGCAGGCCGGCGGTCGTGCGCGGCACGAGCCACAGCGTGGTGGCCTCGCTGCCGGCGGTGGGCTTGCTCGACCACACGTAGCTGTCGGCGTGGTGCGCCGAGGTCACGAAGCTCTTGCGGCCGGACAGCTCGACGTCCGTGCCGGCGACGGCGGCGGTGCCGAGCGATGCCCAGAAATGGCTGCGCGAGCCGACCTCGGAGAACGCCAGGGTCGTGACGTGCTTGCCGGCGGCGATCGCGGCGCGGACGTCGCGCGCGCCGTGCTGCTCGATCACCGCGGTGGCGCAGTAATGCATGCACAGCACCATCCCGGTCGACGCGCACTCGCGTGCGAGCCGCTCGACGACGTGCGCCGCGGCGGCGAGGCCCTGGCCCTGGCCGCCGACCTCGCCGGCGCTGACCAGGCCGAGCAGGCCGGCATCGCCGAGCGCGCGCAGCGCCTCGGCCGGGAACTGGCCGCGGTCGACGTCCGGGGCGTTACGTGCGGCGATCGCCGCGATGGGCTCGACGAGCTTGTCGTGTTCGAACATGGATCCTCCCGACGAGGGAGGATCGCGCCTCACCCGTCGCGGTTGCTGGGCCCGAGCACGCCGGGCCGCTCGATGATTCAGCGCCTGGTCATCCCGTGCACCGTATCCGATTTCGCCGCGCCGTGCCGAGCGTGAACCGCACGATCGCGGCGCGGAGGGCCGCTAGATCGGCGGCCGGTCGTCGCGGTGGTGGCCGCGGCGGTCGTGATGCTCGGGGCGATCGGCGTGCTCGGGCCGATCGCGGTGATCGGGCCGGTGCTTGTCCGCCTTGCCGTCCTTGCTGCCTTTGCCGTCCTTGCCGTCCTTGCCGTCCTTGACCGCCAGTGGGTTGGTCGGCCGCGCGTTCTTGATCGCCTTCTTGACCCGCTTCATGCAGTCCTCCTCGGTCTCCATCCCGTCCTTGGAGAACAGCAGCGGCGTGGCGACCGCGGCGTCGTACTCGGCCTGGCTCAGCCGGTCGCGCTTGAGCATGATCTGCAGGATCCGCTCGATCTTGCCCTCGGTCCACCGGGTCAGCGTGCCCGCGCAGTACTGCTTGTAGCGCTCCTTGGGCGACGGCAAGATCGTCGAGAAGAACGCCGCCTCGGTCGGGGTCAGGTCCTTGGGCTTCTTGCCGAAGAAGTGATAGGCCGCCGGTCCGATGCCGTACAGCCCCGGCCCGTACTCGATCACGTTGAGGTAGATCTCGAGGATGCGGTCCTTGTCGAGCGTGTTCTCGACGTGCCAGGTCAGGAACAGCTCCTGGAGCTTCCGCGCCAGCGTCTTCTCGCGATAGAGCAGCACGTTCTTGACCATCTGCATCGTGATCGACGACGCGCCCTGGACGAACTTGCCGGCCTTGAGGTTGTTGACCAGCGCGGTGCGGAACTCGCTCGTGATGAAGCCGTGGTGCTGGTAGAACGCCGAGTCCTCGGTCGACATGATCGACTTGATGAGGTACGGCGAGATCTGATCGAGCGGCACGAACTCGTCGTTGCTCGGCCCGACGTCGAACGACACCCACTCGCCCTCCTCGACCTCGACGTAGTGCTCGAACTCGTCCTTGAGCCGCTTGGGTGAGTCCGCCGGCTCGTCGATCACCTTGCAGTGCTTGATGCCGATGTGACCGTCGAGCTGGGTCGCGTCGAGGTCGCGCCAGTCGATGTCGACGTGCACGTCGGTGTCGAACACGCCGCGCATCTTGTACCCGGCCATGTACGGCGCCATCTCGGTCGGGATCGCATTCAGCACCCGCTGGCAGTCGATCGGCGGGATCACCAGCCGGAGCTTGAGCAGCTCGATGCCGTGCGGCCCCACCCTGGGTGGCTCGTGGCCGGCCCGGTCCGCGGCGGCGATCTTGTCGGCGCCCGGCTTGTCGGCGCCCGGCTTGTCGGCGCCTGGCTTGTCGGCGCCCGGCTTGTCGGCGCCCGGCTTGTCCGGCGCGGCCGCCGGCGCCACGATCTCGGGTACCGCGGACGTCTGGGGCGCCGTCACGACCCCGGTGATCGAGAACGGCATGTTGCGCGCGACGAAGTCGCCCTGGGTCAGCTCGAGCTTGCGCCCGGCGCGCTCGAAGCTGCCGGCGACCTGGCCCGACAGATCGAAGTCGTGGACCTCCTTCTCGGCGATCAGCGGATGACCGATGTTGAGGCCGGTCAGGTGGAAGCTGCCCGCGAACTTCGCCCCGAGCCGATCGACCTCGAGGTGCAGCCGGGTGTCGATCGACGTGGTCGCGTAGTCGACCACCGCCGAGTGCACCAGGATCGGCGCGAGCCGGTCGAGCTGGAACTTCGCGGCCTCGAGGTCGACCGCCGCGGTCAGGGTCTCGGGAACCAGGTCGCCCCGGGCGGTCCACAGCCGCCCCGGCACGCCGCCGTAGCCGCCGGCCAGATCGATCAGGTACTGGCCCGGCCGCCTGGGGTTCGCGACGACCTTGCCGGCGATCCCCGAGAGTGCGAGCTTGGGCCACAGCGCGATCTCGCCGCCGTCGATCGTCACGATCGGCGTCGTGCCGGCGACCCGCTCGACGTCGATCGTCGCGGCCGAGGCCTTGGGCGCGTTCAGCGTCGTCGCCGTGACCCCGCGGGCGTGCGCGACCAGCCGGTCCGGCGTCCACCGCGCGTCGGCATCGGCGACCCGCCCGGTCGCTCCAGTCATGTCGTCGTTGGCGAGCAGCTTGGCGTGCGTCACCGTGATCGAGGTCGGCCGCATCCCGGCCTCGCCTCCGCCGTCTCCGGCACCGGCCTTGCCGCGCAGCCGCTCGACGACATCGTGCACGTTGTCCTGGCCGTCGGCATCGCGGCGCAGCGTGACCAGCACGCCGTCGATCCGGGCCGCCCCGAGCGCGACGGTGCCGAACAGCGCCCGCCAGCCGTCGAAGTCGACGTCGATCTGATCGACGTGCGCCAGCGGCGTGTCGCCGTCGAGCGGCCCGCGGATCTCGACGTCGCGCATCACCGCGTGCCCGATCGTCACGTCGATCGCGCCGAACCGGACCTCGCGGCCGATCCGCGTCGCCAGCTTGCCGCCGACCTTGGACCGGATCATCCAGGCCCCGACCCGCGGGTACACCACGGCGAGCCCGATCGTGGCCACCAGCACGACCCCCAGGCTGATCCCGCCGGCGATCAGCCAGCGTCGGGACAGTCCCGGGATCTGCATACGGCTCGTATACAACAACGAGCCGGCGGGGTTGATTCTGTCGACCAGACTTGGCGGGTAGCCCTGGGTCAGCCGCGCCAACTACCTGTCACTGCTGGCCTGCCGTCAGCTGCGACAAGGATCACGCCGGTCCGCGCGGCCGCCCTCGACGCAGCGATCGCGGGCTCGCTCCCGCCGGAGATCGAGGCTGCGGGACTCCGCTTGGCAGCTTGACAGCATCTGGCCATGACATCATGGTGCCTGGATGAGGACGACGGTGACGCTCGAGCCAGACCTCGCCAAGAAGGTCAAGGCGCTCGCCGCTCGGCGCGGCCTGTCCTTCAAGCAAGCGCTGAACGAGCTGATCCGGCGCGGGCTCAGCGCACCGGCTCAGCAGAACGCGCAGGCCAGGTACACGGTCACGCCCCACGCGGGCGGGTTTCGCCCCGGGATCGATCCCGGCAAGCTCAACCAGCTCGTGGATCAGCTCGAGGCCGAGGACTTCATCGCAGAAGCGCAGCGGTGATCGTTCCGGATCTCAACCTGGTGATCTACGCCCACAACCGCGACGCGCCCGATCACGCAGCCGCGCGCGCGTGGTGGGAGGACCTGCTCAACAGCACCGAGCCGGTCGCCATTCCGTGGGTCGTGGTCCTCGGCTTCATCCGGCTCATGACCCATCGCTCCGTGCTGGTCACCCCGCTTCAGCCGGCTGCGGCGATCGCGCATGTCCGCGCGTGGTTCGCGCGTCCGAACGTCGAACGGCTCGACCCCGGGCCGCAGCACCTCGAGGTGCTCGACCGCCTGCTCCTGGCCGCGGGCACCGCCGGCAACCTCACGACCGATGCGCACCTCGCCGCGCTGGCGATCGAGCACCAGTGCGAGCTCCACTCCAACGACAACGACTTCGCTCGGTTCCCCGGCCTGCGCTGGCGCAACCCGCTGTAGCGCGCGCTACTTGCAGGTCGCGGCGAGCAGGTGGCCCTCGTTGCCGGCGAGCTCGTGGACGACGATCACCCAGTCGCCGGCCTCGGCGGTGGTGGTGTTGTCGACCACGTGCTTGCCCTTGGCATCATCGATGGTCACCGTCAGGCGGACCTTCGACTTGTCGACGATCTCGACCAGCGTGGCGGTCGCCGAGCCGATCTTGAGGCTGATCGACTCGGGTTTCTTCTTGTGGAGCGACTTCTGCGAGCGCGACAGCAGCGTGAACTGGCTCCAGGTCGAGAGCGGCGGCTTCTTGAGCTTCTTCTCGAGCGGCTTGAGCTCGGCGTCGATCGCCGGCTTGTTGCCGGCCTTGGCCGAGATCTCGAGGAGCTCGCAGTCGGCGGTGACGTCGGCGCGGGCGTGGCCAGGCGCTGCCACCAGCGTGGCCGCCGCGAGCGCGAGCCCGGCGAGGACAGTCGTGCGGCGGCCGTTCGAGGAGCGAATCATATGGCCTCCGGGTCGCTGTCTTCGGAGCTCACCCAGATCACCGTGGCGTGACCGTCCTCGTCATCGAGGTTGATCACGGTGCTCGATCCGCCGGGTGTGTCGAGCGAGTCGACCTCGGGAGTTGCGCGCAGCGCGACCGGGCGCACGTCGATGACGTGGCCCCCGCTGCCCGCCACGGCGAGATCGGAGGTGCCCGGGCGCAGGATCAGGGCGAGCGCGGCGACCGCGCCGGCGCTGACCGCCCCGGTGATCACGTGGCCGCGGTAGCGGTCGAACCACCCCGAGAGCCGCGCCCAGACCCCGGCCGGAGGCGCCACGAGCTGGCCGTCGATCCGGCGCCACATCGCGGCGAACCGGGCGTCGTGCACCGCGTCGGCCGACAGCTCGAGGTGGCCGCGCACCAGCTCGCCGAGCTGGTGGATCACCTCGACCTTGGCACGGGCGGCGGGATCGCACTCGAGCCGCGCGGCGAGCTCGGCGTCGTCGCGCTCGCCGTCGGCGTGCTCCATGAGCTCGAGGTCGGACGGGAGTCCCGACGGCCCGGACGACCGGCCGGACGGCGGCCCGGACGATGGATGCGAAGGGCGAGTCATCGGCTCTGGCTCCGTGCCGCGGCCGCGGGCTTGCGCGAGGCCGGCTCGGCCGCCGGCACATCGTCGGCGTCATCATCGTTGGCGGCGCTCCCGCCGGTGAGCTCCTCGACCAGCTCGGCCGGCGGGTGGTCGAGCAGATCGAGCAGCTGCTTCTGCATGTTGCGGCGGGCGTGAAACAACCGAGACATGATCGTCCCCTTGGAGCAGCTCATCGCCTGGGCCATGTCTTCATACGACAGGCCCTCGAGCTCCCGCATCACCAGCACGGAACGATGATTCTCGGACAGCTGCTCCAGCGCCTGGTCGATCCGGACGCGGATCTGCTTGTCCATCAGCGCCTGGCCGGGATTTCCGCCAAGGATCCGTGGCAATAGCGGCTCATCGCCATCGGGCTCGATCCGGTTCTCGTCGAGCTCGACCGGCTTGACCTTGCGGTTCTTGCGGAGGTGGTCGATGGCCAGGTTCATGACGATCCGGTACAGCCAGGTGTAGAAGCTCGCGTTGCCTTCGAACTTGTCCAGGTACTTGTGAGCCTTGATGAAAGCTTCCTGGACCACGTCCATGGCGTCATCGGGGTGGCGGACCACACCGAGCGCCAGCGCATAGGCGCGCCGGTGGTAGCGCTCGAACAGCGTCTTGAACGCGTCGCGATCGCCGCGCTGCGCGGCGGTGACCAGCTCGCGGTCGTCGACAGGGTCACGTCCATGCGTCGAGATGGACGCTCGCTGACCGGGCTTATTCACGCTGGCCCGTCATATCACGGACCTCGCGCGGCCTGCGCGTCAAACGCTTACTCGGCCGCGGCACTGGCTCGTCGGTGCGCTATGCTGGACGCGCCGCGCGGCAAGGCGACATCGTGGCCGTCTCTCGCACTTCGATCCCGACGTTCTTGAAGCGTGTCCGCACGCTCGTGTACCAGCACGAGGCTCGCCGTGCCGTGCTGTATGCCGTGGCGGCGGTCGCAGGAATTGTCCTGGTGCTGCCGCTCGTCGGCATCCTGGTCGGGACCAGCCGCGCCACGGCGCTCGCCGTGCTCGGGCTCGGCGGGCTGATCTTCGTCCTGCTCGTGGTCAGCGCCGTCGTGCTCGGCGTGGTCGCGCCGCGCCGGCGCTGGGGCAGCGATCCCGAGCTCGCGCGCTGGGTCGGGGTCCGGCGCCGCGAGATCGCGAGCGACCTGCTGTCGGCGGTCGAGCTCACCGGCGCTCCCGAGCGCCCGGGCGCGCCGTCACGCGCGCTGGTCGACGCGCTGGTCGAGGTGACCTCCGATCGGCTCGGCGGCATCGAGCCGGGCAGCCTGGTCGAGCCGAGCGAGCTGCGGCGCGCCCGGCGCTGGGCGGTGCTCGCCGTGGCGCTCAACGTCGCGCTGCTGGCCACCGCGCCGCGCCTGGTCGCCGACGGCTGGCGCCAGCTGGTGTCGTCGCGCTCGGTGCCGTTCGACGGCGCCCGGCTGTCGGCGATCCCGCTGGTCGGCGATCTCGAGGCCACGCTGACCGCGCCGGCGTACTCGCGGCGGCCGCCGCTCACCCTGCCGTCGTCGTCGGGCGATATCCGCGGCCTGCCCGGCACCGGCGTGGTGCTCCGGGCCCGCGTCCTGGTCCCGGCCAAGACGGTCGAGCTGATCGTCGAGCCGGTCGATCGCGGCGGGCCGCGGACGATCACCGCCCGGCTCGACGGCGACCAGCTGACGGCCGAGCTGACGATCGATCGCTCGGCGCGCTACCGCTTCGCGATCACCTCCGAGTCGGGCGATCGCGCGATCGAGACCGCGCCGCGCGCGATCGAGGCCGAGCCCGACCAGGCGCCGGCGGTGCAGCTGATGGCGCCCGCCGATCCGCTCGACGTCACCACGCTGCGCCGGGTCGAGCTCGCCTATGTGATCGAGGACGATTTCGGGATCACGTCGGCCGAGCTGGTCTGGGAGGCCGGCAAGGACAAGGGCAAGAAGCCGATCCCGATCGAGGTGGTGCGCGGCGCCGCGGCCGCCGCACCGGCGGTGCCGGCCGAAACCATGTCACCCACGTCACCCGGGTCACCGGCGTCACGCGCGACCCCCGCGCCGGCGGCAGCGAGCGATCCGCCGGCGTCGCGCGGCCGCGTCCAGGGCAAGCTGATGTGGGACATCGCCGAGGTCCAGGTGCCCAGCGGCGGCGAGGTCCGCTACTGGATCGAGGCCAAGGACAACGACACCGTCGGCGGCCCGCACATCGGCCGGTCGCGCGAGCTCCACCTCAAGGTCGTGAGCCCGCGCGAGCGCCACGAGGAGACGCTCGGCCGCCAGCAGGACGTCGCGGAGAAGATCCTGAAGAACCTCGGCGGCCGGCTGACGCTGGGCGACGAGTCGTCCGCCCGCGACGACGTGGCGCGCCAGCTGCGCGAGGCGGTGATCGAGCTCGGCACGATCGGCGCGGCGTTCGACAAGGACCCGCACGCCTCGGACGCGCTGCGCAAGGCGCTGTCGCAGATGCGCGAGCGGCTCGACAAGCTCGCCGGCGCCGAGCAGCGCCTGATGCCCCGGGGCAAGCCGCCGGCGCGGACCCAGTTCGCCGCGCTCGATCCGCGGATCGTCGGCGAGCTCGAGGACGACGCGATCGTGCTCGCCGACTGGCTCGACCGCGAGCGGCTCGAGGGCCTGCTCGACGTGTCCGACGAGATCGCCGCGCACCAGAAGCGGCTGTCCGACCTGCTCGCCCAGTACCAGCGGACCAAGGACCCGCGCCTGCTCGACGAGATCGAGCGCGAGATGCACGCCCTCGACCGCGCGTACGCCGATCTCGATCGCCACCGCCGCGGCATGGCCGAGGACGTGCTCGATCAGTACGTCCACAGGAACGCGATCCAGGCCCAGGCCCAGACCAGCTGCATCGACGAGGTCCGCAAGCTGGTGCGCGCCGGTGATGCCGCCCGGGCGCAGCAGAAGCTCGAGCAGTGCCGCCAGCAGCAGCAGCGCTCGGCGTCCTCGCTCGAGGGCTCGCTCGCGGGGCTGCGCGGCGACAAGTTCAGCGACGAGCAGAAGAAGCTCGACGAGGTCATGAACGAGCTCGCCGACGTCGCCCGGGACCAGGACGACATCGCGAGCGAGGCCAACCGGATCTTCGAGGCCTACGCCGAGAAGGCCGACGAGGTCGCCCGCGACCACCGCCGCGAGGCCAGCAAGAAGGTCGGCGCGCTGATCGACAAGCTGCGCCGCCGGCTGCACGACATCAACGAGGCCGGGCTGACCCCGTTCGCCAAGGAGGAGCTCGACATCGTCGAGCGCCGGCTGGCGGACGTCGAGCACATGGTCGGCGACGGCGACCTCGCCGAGGCGCTCGGCATGGCGCACCAGGCCAAGCAGAGCCTGGACACCATCGCCGGCGAGCTCGAGGCCGCGATCAACGACGACCCGAAGTCGCGGTGGGTCGATGTGACCCAGGACGCGCTCGACGGCGTGCAGCACGCCCGGCCGGTCGCCAAGGAGCTGATCGACGAGCTCCAGTCGCTGTCGCCCAAGCCCGATCAGATCATGAGCGCCGATGATCACCGCGCGCTCGACCGGCTGCGCCGGCGCGAGGCGATGACCAAGGACCACGCCCGGCGCCTCGCCGATCGCGCCAAGCAGCTCGGCGGCGACCTCCCCGGCGACGCCGGCCCCGAGCTCGGCAAGAAGCTCGGCGGCGCGATCGACCAGATGGCGACCGCCGACGAGCGCATGCGGGTCAAGGACCCGTCGGGCGCCCGCGCGGCGACCCGCGCCGCCGCCGACTCGCTCGCCAAGGCGCGCGACCGCGCGCGCAGCGCCGCCCGCCAGGCCCAGGAAGGCGCCGTCGGCGACGAGCCGATCCGGATCCCCGGCGCCGACGAGTACCGCGCGCCCGAGCGGTTCCGCGAGGACCTGCTCGAGGCGATGAAGAAGAAGGGCGCGGTCGCCCCCGAGGGCTACGACGACATGATCAAGCGCTACTACGAGGAGCTGATCAAGTGATGCGCCCCGTGGTCCTCGCCGCCGCAGCCCTGGTGCTGGCGGCTTCCCCCGCCAGCGCCCGGCGCGACCGGACGGTCAACGGCGACATCATCAAGGCCGCGCGGCTGCTCCAGACCGCCCGGCTCGACGACGCGCGGGCGGTGCTCGCCGATCTCCAGAAGCGCGCCAGCGACAGCCCCGAGGTCAAGTGGCTCGAGGCCGAGCTCGCGTTCCAGTCCGGCGACTACGCCGGGGCGGTCAAGCAGCTCGACAAGCTGCCCGACGACGCGGTCGAGGGCCTGGTCGGCCAGACCCGCAAGCTCGCGAGCTCGAGCCTCGCGGTCACCGAGGGCTTCGCCGAGGTCCGCTCGCCCGGGGGCCACTTCGTGATCCGCTACGCCCCCGGCCCCGACGCCACGATCGCGCAGCTCGCCGGCGAGGTCCTCGACACCGCGTGGCAGACGATCGGCGATGACCTCGGGCTCCGGCCCGCCGATCCGATCCGGATCGAGCTGCTCGGCGCGCCCGCCGATCTCGCCAAGCTGTCGCCGCTGACCGAGACCGACATCGAGACCACCGGCACGATCGCGCTGTCGAAGTACAACAAGCTCATGGTGGTGTCGCCGCGCGCGACGATCTTCGGCTATCCATGGATGGACACCCTCGCCCACGAGTACACCCACCTGGTGGTGTCGCGGATCGCGCACGACGCGGTGCCGGTGTGGCTGCAGGAGGGCCTCGCGCGGCTCGAGCAGACCCGGTGGCGCCGCGCACCCGAGCTCCAGCTGACGGCGACCGAGCAGGCGCTGCTGTCGAGCGCGCTGCGCAAGGGCCGGCTGATCACGTTCGACGAGATGCACCCGTCGATGGCCAAGCTGCCCAGCCAGGAGGCCGCCGCGCTGGCCTACGCCGAGGTCTACACGCTGGTCGGCTGGATGCAGAGCAAGGTCGGTTACCGCGGGATCCGCGACGCGCTCACCGCGCAGCGCGACGGCAAGAGCGCGCGCCGCGCCGTGGCAGAGGCGCTCGGCATGCCGTGGACCTCGGTCGAGCGGGAGTGGCGAGCCCACCTCAAGGTCGGCGACACCCGGGCCCGCGCCGGCAAGCCGATCAAGTTCGCCAAGGGCGGCGTCAACTCCGAGAACGTCGGCCTCGAGCAGGTCAACGTCCGCGCCCGCAAGCACGCCCGGCTCGGCGGCATGCTGCGCGCCCGGGGCCAGAACGAGGCCGCGGTGGTCGAGTACGAGAAGGCCCTGGCCGGCGGCCCCGAGCCGTTCGTCGCCGGGAAGCTGGCGCGCACCCTGGTCGAGCTCGGCCGGTTCGATCGCGCGATCGAGCTGGCGACCCCGCTGGTCGCCAGCGATGACCACGACGCGGTCGCCGCGGTGACGCTCGGCCTGGCGCGCACCGCCCGCCACCAGTGGCGCGAGGCGATCGCCGCCTACGAAACCGCGCTCGGCGTGAGCCCGTTCGATCCAACCACGCGTTGCGGCCTCGCCGAGGCGTATGCTCAGACCAACGACGCACGAGCGGCGCGCGAGCGCTCCGCATGCGACCAGCTGAAAAACTGATGAACAAGAGCCGCCCTACCCCCGTCTCCGGCGAGAAGCTCGCCGAGGTCACGATGCTGCACGGCGATCCCGAGGACCTGCCGCTCGCCGACGAATCGACCAGCGTCGTGGTCATCAAGAACGATCTCGACGCCGTCGCCGAGCTTGCCCAGGCCCACGACGAGATCCTGGCCGAGATCAACAAGCGGATCATCGGCCAGCGCCGGGTGATCGAGCAGCTCCTCGTCGCGCTGTTCGCGCGCGGCCACACCCTGTTCGTCGGCGTCCCGGGTCTGGCCAAGACCCTCTTGATCTCGACCCTGGCCGAGACCCTGAACCTGTCGTTCCAGCGCATCCAGTTCACCCCGGACCTCATGCCGGCCGACATCACCGGCACCGAGGTCCTCGAGGAGGACCACACCACCGGCCGCCGGATCTTCCGGTTCCTCAAGGGCCCGGTGTTCGCCAACCTGGTGCTCGCCGACGAGATCAACCGGACGCCGCCCAAGACCCAGGCCGCGCTGCTCCAGTCGATGCAGGAGTACCGGGTCACGGCGGGCGGGACCACGCACGACCTGCCGCTGCCGTTCCTGGTGTTCGCGACCCAGAACCCGGTCGAGCAGGAGGGCACCTATCCGTTGCCGGAGGCCCAGCTCGATCGCTTCATGTTCCAGGTCGATGTCGACTATCCGAGCGAAGCCGAGGAGGAGGAGATCGTCCGCCAGCAGACCAGCGATCACCGCCCCGAGCTGGTGCGGGTCCTGTCGCCGCAGCGGATCGTCCAGCTCCAGGACCTGGTCCGCCGGGTCCCGGTCGCCGATCACGCGGTCAAGTACGCCGTCGCGCTCGCCCGCTCGACCCGGCCCAACGCGCCCAACGCGCCGGCGTTCATCCGCGAGGCGGTGTCCTGGGGCGCCGGCCCGCGCGCCTCGCAGTTCCTGATCCTCGCCGCCAAGGCGCGTGCGATCCTGTCCGGCCGGTTCGCGGTGTCGATCGAGGACGTCGCCGCGCTCGCCCGGCCGACCCTCCAGCACCGCCTGATCCTCAACTACCGCGCCGAGGCCGAGGGCATCCGTGCCGGCGACCTCGTCGATCGCCTGCTCGCCACGGTCACCCCGTGACCCGGCTCCACCTCGACCCCGCGCAGCTCGCGCGGCTCGGCAGCCTGACGATCAAGGCGCGCGTCATCGTCGAGGGCGCGCTGTCGGGCCTGCACCGCGCACAGGTCCACGGCTCGTCGGTCGAGTTCGCCGAGCACAAGGAGTACTCGCCCGGCGACGAGCTCCGCCACGTCGACTGGAAGGCGTACGCCAAGCTCGATCGCTACTACGTCAAGCAGTTCGAGCAGGAGTCGCAGCTCACCGTCTACCTCGTGCTCGACGCCTCGGCCTCGATGGCATTCTCCGGCGGCGGCATCGCCAAGCTCGAGTACGGCGGGCTCGCGCTGGCCGCCCTCGCGTATCTGGTGATCCAGCAGCAGGACAAGGTCGGCCTGATCGCCTGCGGCGATCGCGCGCTCGAGACCTTCGTGCCGCCTCGCGGCCGCACCACGCACCTCCACGACCTGATGGCGGTGCTCGAGACGATCATGGAGCGCGGCGCCACCGGCGACGAATCGCCGGCCGCCTCGCTCGGCCGGATCGCCGAGCTCACCCGCCGCCGCCGCGCCCTGATCATCCTGGCCTCCGACCTGTTCGACCCCGACGACGAGACCCTGCGGATGCTCGCCCAGCTCCGCGCCCAGCGCCACGATGTCTCGGTGCTCCACCTGCTCGATCCCCACGAGCGCGGCTTCCCCTACGACGGCCTGACCCAGTTCGACGCGCTCGAGAGCACGCACAAGCTGCTGGTCAACCCGGCCGCGATCCGCCGCGACTATCTGGAGCGCATGGACGCGTTCCTCACCAAGGTCCGCGGCACGCTGACCGCCGCCGGCATCGACTACCACCTGATCTCGACCGACCAGCCGCTCGAGAAGACGCTGCTCGCTCTCCTGGTCGCGCGCTCGCGCCTCGGCCCCGCCCGCCGCGCCGGCTGACCGGCGGCAGCTCACGGGGTGGCGAGCCGGCGGCCCTTGATCAGCACGTCGATCGCGTCGGGCCGGCCGTTCACGAAGTCGATCCGGGTCAGGCCGTCGGGGGTCTGGCGGACGACCGCGGGGATCGACAGCCAGGTGAGGTACCAGCCGCGCGGCAACACGACGGCATTGCGCGGGCGGCCGAAGCTGCGCTCGAACACGAGCTCGTCGCCGTCGAGCCGGTAGCTCTGCGGCGCGATGTAGGTCTCGGCGAGCCGGAGCCGCACCGACTGGCCCTTTTTGACCGGCGCGAAGTGCGTGACGACGACCTCCTGGTCCGGCGCGACCGGCTCGCCGTCGGTGGCGATGCCCGCGGCCTTGAGCTTGGCGCCGGTGACGATCTCGGCCTTCAGTGCCTGGCCGGTGTCGAGGATCTTGCCCGAGGGCTTGGAGACCTTGCTGCCGGTCCGGACGATGTTGAGGTACCGGTCGGTGCCTTCGCGCGTTTCGGTGTAGTCGTGATACAGGGCGAACGCGCTCGACTCCGGCGGCTGCAGGAAGTAGACGATGTCGCGATCCTGGTGGGCGCGCTCGGACAGCCGGTCGCGCTCAGTCGGGCCCTGCGGCGGCGGCGGCTCCCAGCTGCGCTGCGTGGTCAGCGGCCGTGGCTTCGCGGCGTCGCCGGTCGGCGCCCCGGGCCTGGCCTTGAGGACCAGCGCGGCGGCACCGGGCGCCTGGTGCATGAAGCTGATGCGGATCCGGCCGTCGGGCTCGGACAGCACCTGCGACGGCACATTGCAGTCGGTGAGCTGGTAGCCGGCCGGCAGCACGACCGTGTTGCGCCGGATGCTGAGCGGGCGGTCGAACACGATCCCGTCGCCCTGGCGGAAGTAGCTCTTGGCGTCCTTGTAGGTCTTGACGATGCGGAGCCGCGCCTGGCCGCCGTCGGGCGGCACGGGCCGCGCCAGGTGGACCTCGATGTAGTCGCTGTCGAGCTCGGCGCCGTCGAGGCCGTGGACCTTGGCCTGCGCGCCGGTGACCTGCGCGAACTTGAGCGCCGCGCCGGTCATCACGTCGTACACCGCCTCGTCGCTGGCGACGCTGCCCTTGCGGATCGGGTTCCAGAACAGCCGCGCGCCCGCTGTGGTCGCGGTGACCTCGTAGTCGATCTTGAACGACGCGGTGTCCGGCGCGAGCAGCTCGTAGCGCGTGTACTCGTCCTGCTCGGACTGCCGCGACTCCTGACGCGACTCCGGGCGCGATTCCGGGCGCGATTCCTGGCGTGGCTCCTGCGCGCCGGCCGGCTGCGGGGCTTGCCGTGGCGCCTGCGCGGCGGCCGGTGTCGCGAACGCGATCGCGGCGACGGCGATCAGCCGGCCGGGGATGCGAGATCTGACGGGTGACATCTGGGCTCCCAGGGTTTGCGCAGCGAGCGACGTGCAAACGGCACGCGCGGCGGGCGGCGCAGTATACGCCCGCGATCGGCCGCACCGCGGGCGCGCAGCTACGAGACGCGGCGACCGCGGGCTATTCCGGGCCCGCCGGGAGCCCCGGGAAGCTGTACTGATCGACGTCGACCACGGGCACATAGCCGAGCGCCTGGTAGATGCGATTCGAGGTCGGATTGGCCAGATCGGTGAACAGGAAGCAGAAGCTGCGGCCCGAGGCGAGCTGGTGCTGGCTCACCGCCGCGACCAGGTTACTGGCGTAACCGCGGCCGCGGCGATCGGGCGGCGTGTACACCGGGCCGATCCGGATCCCGCGCGGGGTCGGGCCGGCGGCGCCGGCGAACGCCACGACCTCGCCCGCGTCCTCCCAGAGGTACGGCGTGCGAGCGGCCCGGCGCAAGAACCGATCGGCGAGCTCGGCGACGTCCGGCGGCGGCATGTGGGGCAGCGCCTCGGCGTTGAACGCCGCGAACCACGCCGCGAGCCGCGCGCGATCGCGCTCCTCGGCCTCGCGCCATCGCCCGGGTGCCGGGCGCGGCGGGATCACGCGATCGATCCGGAAGATCCGCTCCCGCACCTGGCACACGGCGGCGCGGCCGCTGCGCGCGGACCAGGCGTCGGCGAGCGTGCGCGCCGCGGCGGTCGGGCCGAGCACGCCCGGCGGATCATCGCTCGCGAGCACGTCCGCAGCGAGCGCGGCCGCCCAGCCCGGCTCGTCGAACTGGGACAGGACCAGGTTGTGCGGCGGCGTGCGCAGCGCGGCCGCGACCACCCGATCGCCTTCGTGCACGGTCCAGAACCGCGGGTCCGCGTGGAGCCCGGGATGCTCGACCATCGTCGCCGTGAGGCCGAACAGCAGGCAATGCTCGGCCTCGCGGGCGGCGAGGAACGCGCGCGCCGCGCCAAGAAAGTCATGCACACCGGGCCATCGCCGTACCGTCGGCTCCATGTCGCGATGCATAGCCCGGTCAGCGGGACTCGACGAGCGCCGCGAGCTTGCCGAGCGACATTTGCCAGCCCGTCTCGTTGTCGGCGGCCGACAGCCCGGGCGGCAGCCCGTCGTGCACGGCGATCAGATCGGTGCCGCCCCCGCCATCGACCAGCGTGAACGTGATCGTCATCTCGCCTTGCATCGCCGGGTCGGCGGTCTCGAACTCGATGACCTCGACGACCTGCGCGTCGGGCACGAGCGCGACGAACCGGTCATGGTACGTGTCGGTGTGCGCCGACGTCTTGCCGGTCGCGGTCGGCGCATCGTAGGTCAACGAGATCCGGAACGCGCCGCCCTGCCGCGCCTCGAACGCGTGGACCTGGCTGGTCATGCCGTCGGGCACCATCCAGGTCGCGACCGCGCCGGCGTCGGTCAACGCGCGGTAGACCCGCGCCCGCGGCGCGTCGATGTGGCGGGTGATCCGGGTCGAGCGCACGCGCCAGGCTAGCACGGGCCTGCACGGGCGAGATCCGCGGTGACCGCGGCCGGCGCGCTCGAACACCGCGACATCCGCAGGCTGCCAAGGCGCGTGGCCTTGTTCGAGGCGGTGGTGCATAGTTGCCGGGCTCAGATGGGCTTCCTCGCACCGCTCATGCTGGTCGGCGTGGCCGCGCTCGCGGTGCCGATCGCGATCCACTTGATCGGCCGGCGCCGGGCGCGCGTGGTGAAGTTCGCCGCGCTCGACTTCTTGCTCGCCACCAAGCGGCGGACCGCGCGCAAGTTCCGGCTCCGCGAGCGGCTGCTGCTCGCGGTCCGTGCGATCGCGTGCGCCGCGGTCGCGATCGCGCTGGCCAAGCCGTACACCTCGTGCGTCCGCAAGGGCCCGCAGGTCACCCGCGGCCCCCAGGCCGCCGTGCTGGTGATCGATGACTCGTTCGCGGCCGGCTACGTCGTCGACGGCCGGCCGTGGCTGCGCGCCGCGACCGACGAGGCGCGCCGGATCCTGACCCAGCTCGGCCCCGAGGCCGAGGTCGCGATCGTGCGCGCGGCCGAGGGCGCCGATCACCCGAGCGAGCTGACCCGCGACCATCTCCGGCTGCGCGATCAGCTGCTCGCGCTCGAGCCCAGCGCGCGGCCGGCCGACACCACGCGCGCGCTCGCCCGCGCCGCGCAGCTGCTCGCGGCCTCGAGCCACGCGCGCAAGACCGTGTTCCTGATCTCGCTGCTCGCGCGCACCGGGCTTCGCCCCGACGACCCGCCGTGGGGCAAGGACGGCCCGGTGCTGGTCACGAGCGATCTGCGCCCGGCGCGGATGCCCAACCTCGCGGTCACCAGCCTGCGCGTCGCCCCCGAGCCCGGCACCGCCACGCGCGGCGTCGCGGTCGACGCCGAGGTCGGCAACTTCTCGGACACCGCGAGCAAGGTCGAGCTGTCGCTCGCGATCGCCGATCGCGTGGTCGCGCGCGGCACGCTCGCGC
This sequence comes from Kofleriaceae bacterium, assembly GCA_036403075.1. Classification (GTDB taxonomy): domain Bacteria; phylum Myxococcota_A; class Polyangia; order Haliangiales; family Haliangiaceae; genus JABFXX01. The sequence continues at coordinate 28,728 of DASWRS010000119.1, read as the reverse complement.
TCGGCCCCGGCGAGCGCAAGACCAAGCACTTCCTCGCCGCGCTGCCGGCCGGCGCGCGCGCGACCGACGCCTACGTCGCGCTGTCCGGCGACGGCCTGGCGGTCGATGACCGGCGCTGGGTCCGCGCGTCGCTGGCCGACCGGGTCCGCGTGCTGATCGTCGACGGTGACCCGCGCACGGTGCGCCACGACGACGAGGTGTTCTACCTCGAGGCCGCGCTGCGCCCCGGCGACCGCGAGGACAGCGGGACCTCGGTCCGGGTGATCACCAGCGAGGAGCTCGCCGGCATCGAGCCCCGCGCGCACGGCACCGCCGGCGCGCTCGACCTCGATGGCTTCGACGTCGTCGTCCTCGCCAACGTCGTGGCGCTCCCCGCCCAGCGGGTCAACGTCCTGGCCGACTGGGTCCGCGCCGGCGGCGGCATCCTGGTCGCGCCCGGCGACCACGTCGATCCGGCGGCCTACGACCGCACGATGCTGCCGCTCCTGCCCCAGAGCCTGCGCGATCCGATCGACACGACCTGGGGCGCCGCGCCCGACGAGCGCGACAGCCGCGCGCTCCACCTGGTCAAGTGGGAGGCCGATCACCCGATCTTCCGGCCGTTCTCCAAGGCCGCGCCCGAGCTCGCCGACGCCCGGTTCTTCGAGATCTCGCTGCTCGGGCCCACGACCTCGCCCGATCGCAAGGTGCTCGCCCGGTTCACCAACGGCGCCGCCGCGCTGGTCGAGGCCTCGATCGGCGCCGGCCGGACCCTGCTGTTCACCTCGACCCTCGACCGCGACTGGAACGACCTGGCGATCCACCCCGGCTTCCTGCCGCTGATGCAGCAGGCGGTGCGCCACCTCGCCCGCAAGCACGCCGCGTTCGGCGACACCGATCACGCCGTCGGCAGCTCGGTCGTCCTGCCGACCGGCGATCTGAAGAAGCTCGAGGTCCGCGGCCCGGACGGCATCGGCGCGCTGTTCGAGGGCGACCGCATCGCCGGCCGGTCCAGCGTCCGGTTCGGCCGCACCGAGCGCCCCGGGATCTATCGCGTGATCGGCACCGACCAGACCGGCTCGACCCACGAGCGCGACGAGCTCGCGTTCGTCGTCAACGTCGATGCGCGCGGCTCGGATCTGACGCCGGCGCCGGCGGCCGCGCTGCCGCCGTCGGGCACCGGCAGCGCCGGCGCACCCGCCGACGACGCGCGCCGGGTCGAGCTGTGGCACGCCCTGGCCGCCGCGGTCCTCTTGCTGCTGCTCGCCGAGGGCGTGCTGGTCCAGCGCTGAGCTCGGTGCCGCGCCCGGGCCCGCTCAGTGCTTCGCCGGCTGCGGCGATGGCGGCATCGTCTCGGACGCGAGCGCGATCCCGGTCGCCGCGCGGTCCGGTCCGCGCAGCCGGGCCTCGCGCGACCAGATCCGGCCGCGTTTGGCCGCCATGAGGAACTGGGCGATCGCCGCGCCGCCGGCGAGGTCGATCACGCCGGCGTCGGCGGTGACCCGCGCGGCGTCGAGCAGCGGGCGCGCCTCGGCCACCGCGGCGATCACCTTGCCGTGGGTGAACGCGTCGCTGACCCACTCGATCGCGGCGGCCTCGGCGACCAGATCGGCGACGGCCTCGGCGCCCGGGATGATCGCGACGGCGTCGAACATCACCGACGGCCCGCCGCCGATCGTGTGATCGGCCGGCACCGGGTTGCCGCGCGCGGCGTGGGCGCCGCCGATCCGCGGCGCGATCAGCTCGACCGTCGCGTGCTCCTTCTCGATCGCCGCCGCGAGCAGCGCGACCAGCTCGGCGTCGAAGCCGTCGCCGACCAGGATGCCGACCTTGCGGCCGCGCAGCGTCGCGGGCGCCTTGCCGAGCAGGCTGAGCGCCGGCGATGCTGGCAGGTCGCGCGGCGGCACCGCCGGCCGGATATCGTCGGCCATGCCGTGCATGCCCATCGACGTCGCGACCCGATCGTGGAGCTCGGGGGCGATCACCCGGAGGTGGCCGAGCATCCGGGTCCGGATCGCGACGGTCTCGACCTTGGACAGCTCGAAGCTGAACGCGTTGACGATGTGGCGCTGCTCGGGCGGCGTCATCGATCGCCAGAACATCCGGGCCTGGCTGTAGTGATCGGCGAACGTCGCCGAGCGCTCGCGGACCTTGCTGCCGTGGACGACGCCGCGGTGGGTGGCGAAGCCGGCCGGGGTCTCGCGCGCGGTGTCGGGCGCGAGCGAGCTCGGCTCGTAGCTGACCCGACCGCGATCGACCGCGACCCGCGCCATGCCGTCGCGCTGGAAGTTGTGCATCGGGCACTTCGGGCGGTTGATCTCGAGCTCGTGGAAGTTGGGGCCGCCGAGCCGCTTCAGCTGGGTGTCGGTGTACGAGAAGATCCGGCCCTGGAGCAGCGGATCGTCGGAGAACTCGACGCCCGGCACCAGGTGGCCGGGGTGGAACGCGACCTGCTCGGTCTCGGCGAAGAAGTTGTCCGGCCAGCGGTCGAGCACCATCCTGCCGATCGGCACCAGCGGCACGACCTCCTCGGGGATCAGCTTGGTGGCATCGAGGATGTCGAAGTCGAGCTGATCGGCGTCGGCCTCGGCCACCGCCTGGATCGACAGCTCGAACTCGGGGAAGTGGCCGCGCTGGATCGCGGTGAACAGGTCGCGTCGGTGGAAGTCGGGGTCCGCGCCGTTGATCTTGCACGCCTCGTCCCACAGCACCGAGGCCGAGCCGACCATCGGCCGCCAGTGCCACTTGACGAAGTGCGCGTGGCCGGCGGCGTCGATCAGCCGGTAGGTGTTGACACCGAAGCCCTCCATCATCCGGTACGACCGGGGCAGCGCGCGATCCGACATCGCCCACATCAGCATGTGCATCGACTCGGGCATCAGCGACACGAAGTCCCAGAACGTGTCGTGCGCCGACGCCGCCTGCGGGAAGCCGCGGTCGGGCTCCATCTTGACCGCATGGATCAGGTCGGGAAACTTCAGCGCGTCCTGGATGAAGAACACCGGGATGTTGTTGCCGACCAGGTCGAACACGCCCTCGGCGGTGTAGAACTTGGTCGCGAAGCCGCGGACGTCGCGCGGCAGGTCGACCGAGCCCGCGCCGCCGGCCACGGTCGAGAACCGCACGAACACCGGGGTCCGGACCTTGGGGTACTGGAGGAACGCCGCGCGCGAGTACTTGCGCGCGATGTCGTACGGCGCGAACGAGCCGTGCGCCGCCGAGCCGCGCGCGTGGACGATGCGCTCGGGGATCCGCTCGTGATCGAAGTGGGTCAGCTTCTCGAGGAAGTGGAAGTCCTCGAGCAGCGTGGGGCCGCGCGGTCCGACCTTGAGCGAGTTCTGGTTGTCGCTGACCGGGACGCCCTGGTTGGTGGTCAGGAACGTATCGGTCGAGCGCTGGTGGAGCTCGCCGCCGCTGCCGGTCACCGCCTGGGGGGCCGACTTGCCGTTGCCTTGCTTGCTCGGTTCGTTCGCCATGCGAATCGCCATGACAGCAAGCGATGTACCAGCGGCCGTGCGGCGACGCGCTCGGCATCACGCCGAGCGCAGCGACGCCACGTCTGCGGAACGGATATTTGACAGCGACGCTCGTACCGCGCCGCTTCGCACGCCGAGCGAAGGCCCCCGAGCGCTCACGCGCGTCACCGCCCAGTGAGCCGCGCGGCGAGCGCACGGTGTGCGGCGCTGCCGACCACATCGCGCAATGCCGCCGGGTGGCGCGCCCGGGCAGCGGCGTGGGCCTGCTTGAGCGCGCGGACCCGCCCGGCCGACTCGGCGATCCGGCGGCGCAGCTCGGAGTCGGCCTCGGCCGCGCGGACCAGGCCAGCCTGGGCCGCGGCCTGGTTGCCCTCGTCCTTGCACAGCAGGAGGACATCACAGCCGGCGCGGATCGCGGCGACCGCCGCGACGTCGGCGCCCATGTCCGCGGCGATCGCCCGCATGTCGAGGTCGTCGCTCACGATCACGCCGCGGTAGCCGAGCTGGTCGCGCAAGAGCCCGGTCATCACCCGCTCGGACAGGGTCGCCGGGCGCGCCGGATCGAGCGCGGCGAACACGACGTGGGCGGTCATGATCATCGGCAGGCCGGCGGCCGCGGCGCGGCGAAACGGCAGCAGCTCGACGTCTTCGAGCCGGTCCCAGCCGTGATCGATGCGCGGCAGCTCGAGGTGGCTGTCGGTCGCGGTGTCGCCATGCCCCGGGAAGTGCTTGCCGCACGCGATCACGCCGGCGGCGGCGAGCCCGCGCGCGAACGCCAGGCCGCGGCGCGCCACCGCCTCGGCGTCGCTGCCGAACGCCCGGTCGCCGATGATCGGGTTGGCCGGGTTGGTGTCGACATCGAGCACCGGCGCGAAATCGATGTCGAAGCCGAGCGCGGCGAGCTCGTCGCCGATCGCGTGGCCGACCGCCTCGGCGACCACCGCATCCTCGCCGGCGGGGAACCGATCGTGCGCGCGCATCGCCGGCCAGCGCGTCGCGGGCTCGCGGATCCGCTGGACCGCGCCGCCCTCCTGGTCGATCGCGATCAGCGCCGGCGTGCCGTCCGGCGCGCTGGCATGAAGCTCGCCGGTCAGCGCGACCAGCGCGTCGAGATCGCAGCCGGCCGCATCGACCGGCAGGTTGCGCTTGAACACGATCGTCGCGCCCGCCTCGCCGCGCTCGAGCCGGCCGCGCAGCTCGGCGGACACGACCGGGCCGGGGAATCCGATCCACAACAGCTGACCGACGTCATCGCGCACCATGGGTTGGTCCTCGGCTGGTCCTCGGTTGGTCCTCGGCTACTTCTGGAACGACTGGGCCTCGCCGACCAGCTCGAGCCGCTCGGGCGAGCTGGGGGCGCTGTAGACGACGATCGTCCGCACCGTGGGGAACCGCAGCGCGATCACCAGCTCCTTGCGGCCGTCGCCGTCGAGGTCGATCACCCCGAGCAGATCGAGCGTCACGGTCGCCCGGGCATCGGGCGTCTTGCCCGGGTCGGCCTCGGGCACGAGCTTGACGTCGTACAGCGCGAACCTGGGCGCGCACGCCGGGCGGGCGGTCCGGCTCGCCGGCCACTCCTGCGCCGGGCCGCGGATGCCGTCGAGCGCCTGGATCAGCGGAAACCACTCGACCGCGCCGTCGCCGTCGATGTCGACCACGAGCGCTCCGTCCGACACGCACGCGCCGCCGGTCGGGAACGTCGGGGTCTCCGGCGGATCGTCGGGGCGCGTCAGCTGGGCGACCGCGAGGCCGCAGCCGCCGGTCGCCGCCACGCACGCCGGATCGTCGGTGCGCTGGCCCTGGCCCGCGTCCGACGTGCAGGGCGCGCCGCCGACGTAGGTCCCCGCCGCGACCGACTGGCCCAGCGCGATGTCGGCCAGGCCGACGGTGTCGAACACGCCGGCGACCTTGCCGTCGACGCCGAACGCGGCGAACCGCGGCGTGGCACCGCGCTCGACCGCGCCGGTGACCTCGTTGGTCGTGTCGATCCACTGGTTGGTGTGGAGCAGGAGCGGCGCGACCGCCGGCCGTCCGGCGGCGCTCTGCGGGCACAGCTCGCCGACCAGGACCTGGCGGCCGCCGCGGCTCGCGACCGGCGCGCGCTCGCGGTGCACGACCGCCTCTTCGGGAAAAGGCCGGTCGGGCTGGACCCGCGGCCCGCAGCCCGGGCTTGCCCAGCCCGCGACCCCCACAAGTCCCAGAAACCAGGCAACGCGGGGCAGCTTGCCGGGGTCTTTAGCCATCGCATGCACCATAACCTGCCGGATCTAGACACGGCCAATCGGTGACTTCGTTGCCCCGTCCGTTTGACCCGGCTCTGCGGCCATGCCTATAGTCCGCCCGACTTCGCGGAGCCCCAATTCCTCCATACTTTCTATGCATTACACCAAAGGTCATCGTCTCGCTCCAGCCGCTCCGGCCATCCGCGTCCGTCGTGTCGGTGGGGCTTCTCGGGCTCGCTGGGCCCACTGCTGGGCCCTCGGGGCGGTCATGACCGGCGTGTTCGTCGTCGGCATCCCGGCGGCGGAAGCACAGATCTCGCCGACCGCGGGCGGCATGAACCCGGCCGGTCCTGGCCAGCCCGGCCAGGACGACAAGAAGCCAGGCGTGGCCGAGGCGGCGCCCAAGGCGCCCGGCCTGTTGCCGACCACGCCCGCGCTGCCCGCGCCCAAGGGCCGCCGCAAGCGCTGGAAGCTGCTCGAGCTCGACGGCTACTTCCGGATGCGCACCGACTGGCTCAAGAACTTCAACCTCGGCTTCCCCGACATCGATCCGAAGTTCGGCGGCTCGCCGTTCCCGACCGCGCTGGGCTGCAAGTCGGCACTGACCAACCACCCGTGCGACGACTCGCTGTCGAGCGCCAACATGCGGCTCCGGCTCGAGCCGACGATCAACCTCGACGAGGGGACCTCGGTCCACATCCAGGCCGACCTGCTAGACAACATCGTCCTGGGCTCGACCCCGACCGACCCGGTGCTCGGCCGGGGCTACACCAGTCCGATCACCGGCGGCAGGCCGCCGACCGGCGCGTTCGGCGGCGGCACCCAGGCCCCCGTCACGCAGGGCGTCAACAGCGATCGCCCGAGCGTCCAGATCAAGCGCGCGTGGGCCGAGGTCGCCGTGCCGCTCGGCATCGTGAAGTTCGGCCGGATGCCGAACCACTGGGGCATGGGCATCCTCTACAACGGCGGCGGCGCCGATCCGATCAGCGGCACGTACGACTACGACGCCGATTACGGCGACACCGTCGATCGCGCCAGCTTCTCGCTCCTGATCCCCGGGACCAACCTGCGCGCGATGGTCGCGTCGGACTGGGCGTTGACCCGCCTGGTGTCCAACCAGACCTCGGCCAACCTCGGCCACGAGGGCCACCCGTTCGATCTCGACGACAGCGACGACGTCAACAGCTGGGTCGGCGTGATCTCGCGGATCGACTCGCCGCAGGAGTTCAAGGACACGATCGACCGCGGCGAGCTCGCCTACAACTACGGCGTCTACTTCGAGTACAAGACCCAGGCCTGGGACAGCAACACCCAGAACTTCACGCTCGGCGCCACGCCCGATCCGGCGGCGTATCAGCCGCGCGACCTCAAGACCTACTCGCCCGACGTCTGGGCCAGGGTCGGCCTCGACCGCCTGACGCTCGAGGCCGAGTTCGTCGCGCAGCTCGGCTCGGTCCGGATCGCGACCAACAACGACCCCGCCGCGCCGACCACGCGGACGTACAGCATCCGCAAGTTCGGCGGCTCGGGCCGGCTGATCTGGCGTGGGCTCGAGGGCAAGCTGCGGCTCGGCGTCGAGAGCGGCTTTGCCACCGGCGACCAGTGGGACAACACCCCGCAGGGCGCGACCAACATCGCGTTTGCCAACCCGCTCGGCGATCCGACCAACCCCAACGCGGACAAGCTGACCCAGTTCGCGTTCAACCGCGACTACAAGATCGACATGATCCTGTGGCGCCACCTGATCGGCGCGGTGACCAACGCCGGATACGTCAAGCCGTTCATCCAGTACGACGTCACCAAGTCGGTGTCGTTCAAGGTCGCCAACATCACGTCGTTCGCGCTCAAGCGGGTCGCGACGCCGGGCAACGAGGTCATGTACGGCACCGAGTTCGACGGCGAGCTCGGGTACTCGAGCGGCGGGCTGTTCGTCGGCCTCGCGTACGGCGTGCTGTTCCCGCTCGGCGCGATGAACCACCCGGCGGACGATCCCACCACCGGCGCGATCTTCGGCTACGGCATGGATCCAGTGACGATGCTGTCCAACATCCGGACCGCCGACACCGCGCACACGGTCCAGTCGCGGTTCGTGCTCGCGTTCTAGGCGCGCTGCGCGCCCGCGGGGATCACAGCTCGCCGAGCGCGGTGGTGAGCCGGTCGACCGGCACGAGCTCGAGCCCGCTGGCTCCGCCGTCGTCGAGCCGCGCCCGCACGTTCTGCGCCGGCACGATCGCGCGCCGGAACCCCAGGCGCGCCGCCTCCGCGAGCCGCTGATCGCACAGCGGCACCGCGCGGATCTCGCCGGCGAGCCCGACCTCGCCGAACACGATGGTGTGGGCATCGAGCGCGCGGCCGCGGGCCGAGGACGCCACCGCGCAGGCGATCCCCAGGTCGATCGCCGGCTCGGCGAGCCGCAGCCCGCCGGCGACGTTGACGAACACGTCGCGGTCGAGCACGTTGCAGCCCGCGCGCTGGGCGAGCACCGCCAGCAGCAGCGACACGCGGTTGCCGTCGACGCCGGCCGCGGTCCGCCGGCCGATCCCCGCGCTCGCCGGCGCCACCAGCGCCTGGATCTCGACCAGCAGCGGCCGCGCGCCGTCGACCGACGCGACGACGATCGATCCCGGCGCGCCGACCGGCCGCTCGGCGAGCAGCTGCGCCGACGGGTTCTCGACCTCGGCCAGCCCGGCGCCGCGCATCTCGAACACGCCGATCTCCTGGGTCGAGCCGAACCGGTTCTTGTGCGCCCGGAGGATCCGGTACGGCCCGCCGTCGCCCTCGAGCTGGAGCACCACGTCGACCAGGTGCTCGAGTGTCCGCGGGCCGGCGATCGCGCCGTCCTTGGTCACGTGGCCGACGACGATCGTCGGGATCCCGGTGGTCTTGGCGAACTGCATCAGCCGGCTCGCGCACTCCCGGACCTGCGCGAGCGAGCCGGGGATCGAATCGAGCAGCGGCGTGTACACCGTCTGGATCGAATCGACCGCGAGCACCGCCGGCGCGTGGGCCCGGGCGTGCGCGAGGATCCGCTCGACGTCGGTCTCGGCCACCACGCTCAGTGCGGCCGGCGCCGCTCCGACCCGCCGCGCCCGCATCGCGGTCTGCGCGATCGACTCCTCGCCGGTGGCATACAGCACCGGACCGCGGCTCGCGAGCCCGGCGAGCGCCTGGACCAGCAAGGTCGACTTGCCGACGCCGGGATCGCCGCCGAGCAGCACCAGGCAGCCCGCGACCATGCCGCCGCCCAGCACGCGATCGAGCTCGCCGATCCCGCAGGTCAGGCGGTCGCTCGCGCTGATCTCGGCCGCGTCGGTGATCGCCACCGGCGCGCGGCCGTCCGAGACGCCCGTGGCGCTCGGCCGCGGCGGCGCCGCGCTCTCGATCTCCTCGACCAGGCTCGACCACTCCTGGCACAGCGGGCAGCGCCCGAGCCACCGGGCCTCGCTGTGGCCGCACGATTGGCAGCGCCAGATCGATCGACCCGGCTTGGGAGCGAGCGCACGCGCCTTGGCCACGCCGCTTCATAGCAGCGCGGTCTGACGTCGCCGGGGTCAGGGCCGAAGCTCAGCTGAGGCGCTCGCGGACACGCGCCTGCTTGACCCGCAGCCGCGCGGCGAGCTCGTCGCGGCCCAGCCCCGTGGCGCGGAACGCGCCGATGCCGAGCCAGCGCACGGCGTGGCTGATCGAGCCGGCGGCCAGGAACGCGCGGCTCGCCGACAGCGCAACGGCGACGTCGCCGCGGTCCTCCTCGTGGCGGCGCTCGAACAGCGCCTCGGCCTCGTCGAACCGGCCCGCGCTGACGTAGAAGTCGGCGAGGCCATCGCGGGCTGCGCCCACCCGGGCGGCGCCGTGCGGGATCTGGCCGAGCGCGCGCGCGTAGGCGGCGACGAAGTCCTCGTAGACCTGCACCGTGCGATCGAGCTGGGCCTTGCCCAGGGAGACCAGGAGCTCGAGGAACGGCGCATAGAACACGTAGCTGTCGATCGCGCAGCCCAGGACACCGATCACCTCGTCGAGCGCCAGCTCGTCGCCCTGATGCGCCGCGGCGGCCAGGGTTGCGGCCTCGATCGCGATCCCGGAGCCGGCGAACCGCGCGCGCGCACGTGCCAGGCCGGCCTCGCGGACGACCTGCGACACCCGCTCGGCGCGCGCGACGTGCTCGGTGACCTCGTTCCAGTCGAGCAATGCGTTGTTCGGCGGTTCGGGCGGGACCACGAAGTCGGGGTGGAAGTGGTCCTCGTACGTCGCCCCGTCCGCGGTCAGGACGTGCCGGGCGAGCGCGATGTCCTCGGCCGGCAACCAGCTGATCCGCATGGATTCAGCCTACCATCGCCGGGCGGTGCAGCCCATTTCCGGCTGCAGGGGGGTCATTTCTTGGCCGCAGGCTTCTTCGCCGGGGGCTTGCCAGCCGGCTTCTTGGTTGCGGCCTCGGTCACCGGTGTCCCGCCCAGCGCGCCGATCTCGTCCTCGACGCGCTTGTGGCCGCTGGTGTCCTTGCCCTTGTTGAGCGCGAGGTACTTGTTGAAGGCGGCGATCGCCTTGTCGTTCTGGTGATCCTGCTTGTACATGAAGCCGAGATCGAACCAGCCCTCGGCGTTGCCGGGGTCCAGGCTGGTCGCCTTCTCGTACTCGGTGATCGCCTGCGGGATCATCTCGGGGTTCTTTTCGGTCTGGCGGCGGTACACGACCGCGAGGTTGAAGTGGTAGCTCGCGTCGTTGGGCGCGAGCTCGATCGCGTGCTGGAACGCCTTGATCGCGTCGGCGTCGCGCTTGGCGAAGCGATACGCGACGCCGAGGTTGTTGGCGAACTGCGGATCGTCGGGCTTGAGCCGGGCCGCGGCCTCGAGATCGGCGATCGCGCCCGGCAGATCGCCCTTCTGGCGCCGCACCGTGCCGAGGTTGCCGCGGATCTCGGGGTCGTTCGGATCGAGCGTGCTCGCGGTCACCAGCGCCTTCAGCGCGAGATCGATCTGGTTGTTGCGGTAGTAGGCCATCCCGAGGTTGGCCCACACCACCTTGTCCTTCTTGAGGCCCTCGACCGCATGCTCGTAAGCACCGACGGCCTTCGGGATGTCCTTCTTCGCGGTCTTGTACAGGTTGCCGAGCGACGCCCACGCCATGTAGTGCCGCGGGTTGGCGGCGACCGCGTGCTCGAACGCCTCGATCGCCTGGTCGGACTTGCCCTCCTGCTTGTACGCGACGCCCTGCTTGTAGAACGCGTCGGCGTCCTCGGCGAGCGCCGCACGCGGGATCGCGAGGCAGAGACCAGCAGCGAGCACGAGCCGGGTCAGGGTGGACATGCTTCCTCCTCGCGCGATCCTAGCAGAGGCCGCACGGCCGATTGATCGAAAGGGACGTTCCCGTCCCCCCTTGACCGGCACAGCCGGTCAATTCACCCCTCCGCGCGCCGCGCCGCGCGGCTATCGGCTGATTGATCGAAGGGGACTTTCCCGTCCTCCTGAGCGTTCCAGCTCGGCGAGCGTGACCAGCCGATCAATCAATCAGCCAACCTCGGCCAGCGCCTCGCCGCTCGCCGCCAGGTCGTGCGACAGGTCCTCGAGCTGCTTGACCGCGGCCGAGCCCGCGCTCGCCGCGCGCGCCGCCTCGAGGCCGGTCGCCGCGAGCTCGAACTTCTCGAGCGCCGCGACGTGGTTGTGCATCCGCGCGACCAGCCGCTCGCGGCCCTGGCGGATGTGATCGCGATAGCGCTGCTGATCGCCGATCGCCCCGCGCGCCGACTGGTACTGCGCCCGGGTCTCGGCGTCGGTCGCGGCCGCGATCCGCTGGTCGAGATCCGCGATGCGCTGCGCCAGCTCGGCCTCGCCGGCGCCCGTGACCTCGACGTCGGCGCTCCGGGCCGCGACCTCGAGCGTCTTCAGCACGCCGTCGCGGACCAGCGCCTTGCCGGCGTCGTCGCGGATCCGGTCCTGCGCGGTGCCCCAGATCGCCGCCGCGCGCCCGCACAGGCCGCGGACCTCGGCGTCCAGGTTCGCCGGCAGCCGCCTCAGCGCGCCGCGCACCGGATCGAGCACGAGCTCGACGTGCCGCGGCATCATCGCCAGCGCGCCGACCACGCCCATCGCGGCGGCGGCGATCATGCTGGTGACCAGCGCCGGCCAGTGCACCGTCTGGCGCGCGTGGCCGATCCGCAGCGCGCACCACATCGCGACCAGCGTGGCGATCGCGCCGAACAGCACGCCGATCAGCCCGCGCAGCCCGCGCGGCCCACCGACCGCCAGCGCCAGCGATACGATCGCGGCCACCGCCGCGAGCATCGGCCAGCTCGGGGTCATCACGAACAGCAGCACCAGCGCCGCACCGGCCGCGAGCATGCGCCAGCTGGCCCGGCCGTGGCCGATCGCGGCGCCCGCGGCGATGCCGAGGACTCCGCCGGCCAGCGGCGCCAGCGCCGTCACCGGGTGAAGCGCGGCGCCAAACAGCAACGCGCCGCCGACCATCCCGGCGGCAGCACGCTGAAACGACGGATGGTCAGCGAACCGAATGTCCATGCCGGCTACCAACGCGCGGTGCGCGGACATCGATCTACGGCCCGCACCGGCCGCATAACAGGCGGCGTAACTGACTAGAACGTCAGGCGGAACCCGAGCTGGCCGGTGAGCGGGGTCTGCCGCACGCTGGTCCGGCCGAAGTTCTTGTTCGGCGTGATGATCGTGCCGGTCTGGCGCAGGTTGTCATCGGTCAACTTGGCGTGCGCCAGGTCCGCCGCATCACCGCCCACGATCGGCAGCGAGGTCTGGTCGGTGTAGCGCTCGTCGGTGTCGATCTCGTCCTGGGCGTTGAGCACGTTGAAGATGTCGACGAAGCCCTCCAGGCGCGTGGTCCTGTTCAGCGCGTAGCCATACGACAGGTGGACGTCGAGCTGCTCGGTCGCGGGCGAGCGGTACAGCGCGCCGCGCGGCAGGAGGTACGACTCGTCCAGGCCGTACACCGGGTGCGCCGCCAGCGTGTTGTGCGGCAGCCCGGACTGCGCCCGGAAGCTCATGCCGGTGATGATCACGCCGACGTCCTTGAGGTTCCACTGGTAGAAGCCGTCGATCTTCAGGTTGTGCGGGCGATCGAGGCCGCTCGGCCCGAAGCGGTTCGGCATCAGGTCCGGCAGGTCGTATTGCGACGTGATGTTCGGATCGAGCTGGTTGGTCTCGGTCGAGAACAGGCCCGGGTAGTTCCCCTTGGCGCGCGAGTACGTGTACGAGGCCTGGAGCAGCGAGTTGTGCGTCGGGCGCTTCTTCGCGGTCAGCTGCAGCGCGTCGTAGTTGCGGGTCGGCGGATCGAAGAACTTGACCGCGCGGAGCTGGCTGGCGCGTGACTGGTACAGCGCCTTGAGCGTCTCGTTGCTGGTCATCGCCGCCTTCTGATCGAGCTTGTTGGCCTCGCCGTCGTAGTTCACCGACGGGTTGCCGATGAAGTAGTTGGCGCCGCCGTCGGTCGACATGTCCTCGATCACCACCGGCAGCGTGCGGTGGATGTAGTTCGCGCCGACCGTGAGGTCGGGCAGGATCTCGTACTCGCCGCCGAAGATCATCTCCTCGGTGTACTGGCCCTGCATGCCGGGCGCGACGTAGGAGATCGTCCCCCCGAGCATCTTGGTGGTGCCCGGCGCGCAGCCCAGGACCTGGTCGGTCAGGTTCATCGCGCCGTGGTCGAGCACGCAGCTGTTGTTCGGGTCGCCGACGCTGTTGACCCCGACGACGGTGCTGCGCGTGGTCTCGCCGCCGAACGAGCGCACGTTCATGTCCATCGGGATGTTCTCGTAGAACCGGCCCCAGTGACCGAACAGCTTGGACTTGCCCTCCTGGGTCGGGTCGTAGATGAAGCCGATGCGCGGGGCGATCAGGTTGTTGAGCTCGTAGCCGATCTCCGGGATCGTCTCGCCGGTGTCGGCCGCCACCTTGTTCTGGAGGAACTGGGCGACGTAGCCGATCTGCTGCTCCCAGCGCAGACCTGCGTTGATCGTGAGGTTCGGCAGGATCTGCCACTGGTCCTGGACGTAGGCGGCGATCGAGCGGTCGTTGGTGTTGGCGTCGAGCCTGGGGATCACCGAGCACTTCGCGTCGCCGACGCCGTCGCCGTTCGCGTCCAGGCCGCACGGCACCGCGCCCATCGGGTCGTACTTGAGGTACTGGCTCAGCGTGAACTGGCCGGCGAGCGGGTTCATCGGATCGGTGGTGTCGTTTTCGGTGCGCACCAGGAACGCGCCGCCGGTGTACCGGCGGGCGGAGTTGTACGACGACAGCTCGGCGTCCATGCCGATCTTGAACACGTGCTGGCCGGCGGCCCTGACGCGCTGGGTCAGCGACATCACCGCCGAGATCCGGTTGTTGGTCCGGCTCTCGAGGAACCCGAGGCCCCGATCGGTGTAGTCCTGCACCGGGCAGTTCACGATGCCGGGATACGGATCGTTCATCCCGCCGTCCTGACAACCCGCGACCGCCGGGCCTTCGAGATCGGCGAAGTCGTAGAGCGACCGGGAGTAGTTGTAGCGGATCGCCGCGACGTCCGACCGGGCATCGATCGGCGTCTGGTTGTTGTAACCGTTGTGGAAGCCGGCCACGGCGTCGAACTGCGTCCTGCCGTCGTTGAACTTCGACGTCCACTTGCCCGAGATATCGTAGGCGCCCTTGTCGACGTGCAGCTGCGCCGTGTTGGGGTCGCGGATCGTCGCGACCAGCTGGGTATCGCTCTCGGGATTGCCAAAGCCGCTGATCTGCCACTGGTGGTTCGACGAGATCGCGCCGGTCAGCTTGGCCGTGAAGTAGTAGGTCTTGAAGTTCTCCGGGATGCCACGGCGCGCGAGCTCCTCGCGGGTGGTGAAGCCGGTCGACGGGTCGGCGTCCGGGATGCCGTCACCGCCCGCGACCGGCAGCCCGGTGGCGTTGTCGAGCTTGTCGATGTTGCGGCTGATGATGCGCGTGGTGGTCTGCTTGATCACCGTGGGCGTGAACCCGACGTGAAACCACAGCTTGTCCTTGATGATCGGGCCCCCGAGCTCGGCGCCGAGGTCGTAGCGGTAGTCCTGGTTCAGCACGCGATCGATCGCCGTGCCCTCGCGCAGGATCGTCCGGGCGTCCGCGGTCAGTGCGTTGGGCTGGAGGTGGCCGAACACCGAGCCGTGGAACTCGTTCGAGCCCGACTTGGTGACGACGTTGACGATCGCGCCGATCGCGCGGCCGAACTCGGCGTTGTACCCGCCGGTGATGACCTCGGTCTCCTGGACGAACTCGTTGGGCAGGTTCGACGACAGGACGCCAAAGCCGGTGTCCGTGGTGTTGAGACCCTCGACGACGTAGGTGTTCTCGGCGGAGGTCGAGCCCGAGAACGACACGCCGTAGCGATCGCTCTGCGCGCCCGCCGCGCTACCCATCACCTCGCCGAAGGTGCGCAGCGAAGGCACGTTGTTGGTGTAGTCCGAGGTGATCGTCGTACCGACCTTGGTCGAGCCCTGATCGACGATCGGCGCGTTGCCCGAGATCGCGATCGTCTCGCCCTTGCCGGCCGAGCCGTCGATCGCGAAGTTGACGACCGCCTCCTTGCCGACCTGGACGAGCACGTTGCTCCGCGAGAACGTCGCGTCGTTGTAGTACACGGTCAGCGTGTAGCTGCCGGGCGGCAGCGACGTGATGTAGTACGCGCCGTTCTCATCGGCGATCACGACCTGCTCGCCCTGCAGCGCGGGCGAGGTCGCGACCACGGTGGCCCCGATGCTGGCCTCGTTGCTCGCCTTGTCCTTGACGACGCCGCGCAGGCTGCCGGTGTTGAACCCGTCGGCGCTGGCCACGCGGTCCGAGCCGACCATCGAGATCACACCGACCGTGAGGGCCGCGGCGATGACTGCTGAAAATAGCTTGTTCATGGCTGGCTCTCCGATCACTCGGTGGTGTGGAAACAGAGCTTGAAGTCGGCCGGGAAGCCGGCCTCGGCCCCGCCCTGGCGGGTCTTGACCTTGGCCGCCGGCGTGAATGTGATGCGGTAGGTCGTGTTCGGCGCCCAGGCGGTGGCCATCGCGGGCGTCCCGCCTTTGAGGTCGAGCCGCAGGATCAGCTCCGTGGTGCCCACGTCCGGGCCTGCCAGGTACGCGCGAACCAGCGACGGATCGACCGCGGTGCCACCGCCGTTGCACACGGTGGTATCGGCGTTGCCGTCGGGCGTGCCCGGACCGACGCCCACGTTCGGACCGGAAAAGATCTTGATCTGCGCCGGGTCGATCGTGCTGAGCGCGACCGCGCCGGGCTCGGGGCCGGCGGGTGTGCCCTCCTGGAGCGGCGCGGTCCAGAAGAAGTCGACCGGGGTCTTCGGATCCCGGGTGATCGCGCCGTCGATGCCGTCGCTCGGATCGGGGTCCGAGAACCGGAACACCATCGGCCCGATCTTGAACCGAAAGCTGCGCTGTTCGGCCGGGACCGACTGCTGTGCCTTGTTGTGCACGTTGTCCTTGATCGACACGGTGCACGACGACTCGGTCGGGACCTTGGTCGGATCGAGCGGCTGGATGAACAGCGCCGGGCCGAGCGGCCAGCTGCTGCGGTTGCCGTTGGGCACGTAATACCCGTCGTACGGGACATCGGCGCCGTTGCACGTGAGCACGACCGGCTGGGTGTTCTTGAACGTGCCCTTGAGCTTGCCAGTCGGCTGGTTGTTGGCGTCGACATCGGGGACGAGCTCCTCGATCGAGGGATCGAGCAGCTTGTCGAACACGATCCGCACGAACCACACCGGCGGCGCGGCCTCGGCCACGCCCTCCCCGGGAGCGGGATCGGCGAGCTTGGCGGGACAGACCTCGACGACGCGAATGTCGGGTAGACCGACGATCCCGGGGCGCTTTTCGTCGCCAACGCGACAGTACGTGGCGGTCTCCACGATCTGGCCGATGCCGATCGGATCGGGATCCGATGCAGTCTCGAGATCGGACATCACGGTCACGGCCGTGATATTCGGCGGTCCATCTCTCCGCAGGTCCGTCGGCTCATCGGGCTCGGCGCACCCGACGAGCAACGCGCCCGCAAGTATGGCCGACGCCGCTACCGTGGATCGATAGTCGAGCATGAAGAGCCTCCCTAGGTTCGCAGTTACCTTCGCGTGGTCGCACAACCCTGCGAAGACCTGGGAGTCATCGCCGATCCATGTGGCAAACGCAAGCACTCCCCGATCGCATGGTTCCTAAAACGAACGCCGGTATCTGCGGTGATACCGGCGCCCATCGAGTCGCGCGAGTCGCGAGTCGCGTCGCAGCCCATTCGTTCGGTCGGGCCGACTACAACCCAGAGCGCCCCAGAGCCAGCAGGCCCACAACCCGATCATGCATTGGGTCGCTTGCCGTTCGTCGCCGCGCCAGCCGAGGAAGATTGCCCCACTGCTGCGGGCGCCGGCGCGCCGGGCGACCGTGCGCCCTTGCCCGCTCGGTCGTCCGCGGACGCCGCGGAGGCCGCGGACGCCGCCGAGGTCGGATCGACGGCCACATCGATCCCGATCCGCCGGATGTTGTGGTGCGCGAGGACCTTGGCCTCGATCACGTTGAAGATGTCGGGATGATCGACCAGAAACTGCTTGGCGTTTTCCCGGCCCTGACCGATGCGCTCGCCGTTGAACGAGAACCACGCGCCGCTCTTCTCGACGATGTTCGCGTCCGATGACAGGTCGACCAGATCGCCTTCCCGCGAGATGCCATGGCCGTACAGGATGTCGAACTCGACCTCCTTGAACGGCGGCGCGAGCTTGTTCTTCACCACCTTGACGCGCGTCCGGTTGCCGATCACGTCCTCTTCCTTCTTGAGCGCGCCGATCCGGCGGATATCGAGGCGCACCGACGAGTAGAACTTGAGCGCATTGCCGCCCGTGGTGGTCTCCGGCGAGCCGAACATGACGCCGATCTTCATCCGGATCTGATTGATGAAGATCACCATGGTCCGCGACTTGGAGATCCCGGCGGTCAGCTTGCGCAGCGCCTGGCTCATCAGCCGCGCCTGGAGCCCGACGTGGGCATCGCCCATCTCGCCCTCGAGCTCGGCCTTGGGGGTCAGCGCGGCGACCGAGTCGATCACGACGACATCGACCGCGTTCGAGCGCACCAGCATGTCGGCGATCTCGAGCGCCTGCTCGCCGAAATCGGGCTGGCTGACCAGCAGCTCCTCGGTCTTGACGCCGAGCTTCTTGGCGTACCCGACGTCGAGGGCATGCTCGGCGTCGATGAACGCGCACACCCCGCCGCGCTTCTGGGCCTCGGCGATGATGTGCAGGGTCAAGGTGGTCTTGCCGGACGACTCCGGCCCGTAGATCTCGACCACCCGTCCGCGGGGCAACCCGCCGATACCGAGCGCGAGGTCGAGCCCGAGCGACCCGGTGGGGATCACGTGGACCTCGCGGTCGATCGGATCCTTGCCGAGCCGCATGATCGCCCCCTTGCCGAACTGCTTGTCGATCGCAGCAAGGGTGAGGTCGATGGCCTTGTCGCGGGCCGGATCGCGCACTGGTTCCCGCGCCGCGCTGGCCGCGGAGCTGTGGTGGTTCCCGGAGGCGTCAGCCTTCCCGGAAGATGCGGCGGCTCCCGGGGACGGCGTCCCCGGAGGGGGGGTGTCTTTGCTGGCCATCTCTGACTGCTCCTACTCGGTGGGACCCTGACCGCGCGGCCAACCATCGTCGGTCAGCGTTTCGGTGTGCGTATCGTCTGGCTCGCGATCGGGTGTGCCTCGTTCTAGAGCGTCCGTCTGACGTTTGAGCGGCTCCGCAGCCGCCCTGAGAGCCCGTTTGAAAGGAATTTTTTCGAGCTCCCGATAGACTGAACCAGATGATTTCGTTTCGCTTTCGAACAAGGTCACCGCATCGATCCGGGTATCACCGAACATTTGTTCAGCCATCGGTAACACGATCTCGCGGATCGCGCGAGCAGATCGCAGCCGCGCGAGCGTGACGTGGGCGTGAAACGGGCGCGCCTCGCGCGGGAACCCGAGCCCCGCCATGGCGTCGCCGATCGATCGGGCCAGCCCGGTGAGCGCCGTGCCGTCGTCGATCCCGGCCCACAGCACGTTCGCGTGATCGAGCGAGGGGAACGCGCCGAGCCGCGAGGTCCGGAACGCCAGGCGGCTCTCGCCGACGGTCGCCGCCTCCAGGGCATCGCACACCCGGCCGATCGCGTCGAGCCCGGTCCAGCCCAGGAATGCCAGGGTTACATGGTAGTTGCTCGGCGCGACCCAGCGCAGGTCGACCGGCTCCCCGCCGCGGTCGCCGGCCGCCGCGTCCCGGGCCCGCCGCGCCAGGGTCTCGGCGCACCCCGCGAGCGAGTTGGCGACCGCCACCGAGACCCGGACCCCGACGAACAGCCGCTTGCTGGGCCTCATGGCGCCTCCGGTCCCAGCGCCTCGTCGATCAGCTTGAGCGCCCACCAGCTGGCCAGCGTCCGGATCTGGTCGCGCGCGCCCGGCCAGGCGAGCTTCTTGGTCGCGACGCCGCCGGCGCTGGCCAGGGCGAGCCAGACCGTTCCGACCGGCTTGTCCGGCGTCCCGCCGTCCGGCCCGGCGACCCCCGACACCGCGACCGCGAGATCGGCGCCGAACCGCTCGCGCGCCCCGAGCGCCATCTCCTGCACCGCCGGCTCGCTGACCGCCCCGTGGCTGGCCAGCGTGGCCTCGCGGACCCCGAGCTGCCGGGTCTTCTCGGCGTTGGAGTAGACGATGGCGCCGCCCAGGAACGCCCGCGAGCTGCCGGGCCGCCGGGTCAACATCTCGCCGATCATGCCGCCGGTGCACGACTCGGCGGTCGCGACCGTCTTGCCGGCATCGATCAGCCGGCGCATCGTGCGGTCGACCAGGGTCTGGTCCCCGTCGCCGTACAGGTAGCCGCTGAGCCGGGCGCGGATCTCGGCGTCCAGCGCCGCGAGCGCGAGGTCGGCGGCGTAGGCGTCGCGATCGCGAACCACCAGCTTGACCAGGGTCTCGGGGAACTTCACCTGGTAGTGGATCGACGCTCCCGGCACGCCGTCGATCATCCCGCGGCACGCCTGGGAGATCTGCGACTCGCCGCGACCGAACACCCGGTAGATCCGGCGGGCGATCCGCTCGACCGCACCGGCGGCCTCGCGCAGCTCGGCGAACCGCCGCTCCATCCCCGCCTCGAGGATCGCCTGGATCTCGCGCGGGAACCCGGGGAGGCAGAACACCGGTACCCCGCGGAGCCCGACCTCGAAGCCGGGCGCCAGGCCCGCCGGGTTGGGGTAGACCCGCGCCCCGGGTGGCACCCGGACTTGACGCAGCAGGACGGGGGTCACGGCGGCCGTCCCGGGCTCCGCCGAGCCCCCCACCGATCCCCCTGCGGAGCCCCCCGCCGAGCCCCCCGCCGAGGCGATCGACGGCAACACCCGCTGCGCGAACCAGGCCTCGAGCCGCGCCCGCGACGGTTCGTCGATCACCGGCGGCGCTCCGACCAGCCCGGCGACCACGTCGACGGTCAGGTCGTCCTCGGTGGGGCCCAGGCCGCCCGAGCACACCACCAGATCGGCGCGCCCGACCGCCTGGGTCATCGCCGCGGCAATATCGGCCTCGTCGTCGTTGCAGCTCGTCATCCACCGGGTGGTGATCGCGAGGTCCCACAGCCGGGCCGCGAGATGAGACGAGTTCGTGTCGACGATCTCGCCGCGGCACAGCTCGTCCCCGATCGTCAAGATCTCGGCGCGCATGCGCGGGGACCATAGCGCGACCAGCCCGGCGCGCGGGATACAACGCCATGCGGTTGACGCGCTTGGTCGGCGCTGCCTATCATTTCGCCACGCGGAGGCGTGTGGCTCCGCAGGACTCTGATGAAGATCCGCTACGCCGCCAAAACTGACGTGGGCATGAAGCGGACCCACAACGAGGACTATTTCTCGTTGATCGAGGACGAGCAGCTGTTCCTCGTCGCCGACGGCATGGGCGGTCACGCCTCCGGCGAGGTCGCCTCGAAGATGGCCGCCGAGACGATCGGCGAGTTCTACCAGCGCACCCGCGAGGACGAGGACGCGACCTGGCCGTACAAGATGGACCGCTCGCTGTCCTATATCGAGAACCGGCTGGTCTGCGGCATCAAGCTGGCCAACCTGCGCATCTTCGAGACCTCGAACCGCGACCTTCGCTACAAGGGCATGGGCACGACGATCGTCTCGACGCTGGTGTCGGGCGACAAGATCTATGTCGGTCACGTCGGTGACTCGCGGGTCTACCGGGTCCGCGACAACGGCATCGTGCAGCTGACCCGGGATCACTCGCTGCTCGAGGATTACAAGGAAGCCAAGCCCGACATGACGGAGGAGGAGGAGCGCAACTTCCCCCACAAGAACGTGATCACCCGCGCGCTCGGCATGCGCGAGACCGTCCAGGTCGACATCCGCAGCCACCAGATCAAGAGCGGCGACGTCTACATCCTGTGCTCGGACGGGCTGTCCGGCATGGTGATCGACACCCAGATCTGCCAGATCGCGGCCAACGCCAAGAGCCTCGAGCGTGCGGTCGCCGAGCTCGTCGACGCCGCCAACCGCAACGGCGGCACCGACAACGTCACGACGCTGCTGCTGCAGTGTCTGGCGGCCTAGCGAGGCGGCGTGCGGTATCGCGTGACCGGCGGCACGCTGACCGTCCAGGCGCGGTCGCGGATCCACGACACGACCACGGTGTGGAACCAGATCACCGGCGAGATCACCGCCGATCCGGACACCCTGGCCGAGGTCGGGCCGGCGGGGACCCAGGCCCGGTTCGAGGTCGACATGACCGCGTTCGACGCCGGCGACTTCCTCAAGAACCGCAAGCTGCGCAAGGACTTCGACCTCGAAGGCCACCCGCGGGCGAGCTTTGTCCTGACCGGCCTTTCCCACGTCGCCGGCAGCGGCGCGACGTTCACCGCGACCGCCCGGGGCACGCTGGCGTGGCGCGGACGACGCGTCGAGCTCGAGCTCGCCGGCCGCGGTACGCTCGACCCCATGCGCGTGGAAGCGTCCGCGACGTTCGAGCTCGACATCCGCACGCTCGGCCTGGCCGCGCCGCGGTTCCTGATGTTCAAGGTCGAGGACGAGGTCACCGTGGCGGTCGCGATCCGCGGGGCGGCGGTGCCGTGAGGGCCGTGGCGCTGGCCGCGTCGCTCGGGCTCGCCGTCTTGGCCTGCACCCCCCGCGCGCCCGAGTTCGACGGCATCGGCAGCTGGCGGTTCACCCGCACCACGCGCCAGGACATCGCCGACGGGCTGTGCCAGCCGACCGATCTCAACGACGGCCGCAAGGCGACCTGGTGCTTCGCGCTGCCGCCGATCCGGATCGGCGAGCGCAACGCCGAGGTCGATCTGTACTTCCTGGGCACCGAGCCGACAGCGCGGCTGATCGAGATCCAGCTCAAGGTCCGCGGCTGCCGCGAGGCCGAGCTCGAGACCTGGATGCGCGCGGCGTTCGGCCCGCCGATCCAGAGCAAGTCGACCCGCGGCTACTGGAAGAACTCGTACCTGTGGGCCGCCGCGCTGATGCCGAGCGAGCCCGGCCGCTGCCTGGTGCACCTGTTGCCGCTGTCCGAGAACGCCGAGATCGAGCGGATCAAGCAGGAGTGAGCCGCCGCCCGGGTCAGCTGCCGCGCTTGCCCTGATCGCGCGGGCACGCGCCACCGGCCTCGCCGGCGGCCTTGGGGCACAGCCCGTAGAGCTCGTGGCGGTGGCGCAGCACCGTGAAGCCGCCGAGGCGCTCGGCGATCTTGTCCTGCAGGCGCTCGATCTCGTCGTCCTCGAACTCGAGGATCAGGCCGCACTTGACGCAGATCAGGTGATCGTGGTGATCGCCGACGACCTCGTACCGCGCCTGGCCGTCGCCGAACTGGCGCTCGACCGCGAGGCCGCTGTCGACCAGGAGCTTGAGCGTGCGGTAGACCGTGGCGTAGCCGACCTTGGGGTGGCGCTTGCGGACCTTGAGCAGCAGCTCGTCGATCGAGACGTGCTCGCGGGTGCGCAGGAACTGCTCGACGATCGCCTCGCGTTGCGCGGTGACGTTGAGCCGGCGGTCCTGGACGTACGCACGCCAGCGCTCCTTGAGCTCG
Source organism: Kofleriaceae bacterium (assembly GCA_036403075.1). GTDB lineage: Bacteria > Myxococcota_A > Polyangia > Haliangiales > Haliangiaceae > JABFXX01. Next base: position 6,003 of record DASWRS010000119.1, on the reverse strand, counting down.
CCGGTGTCATCGGGACGAAATTCGGAGCGCTCGCCCATGGCCGCCAGCTTCCCTGCAAGATCCAGGATCGTCAAGCGGTCTTGGGAGGAGTGACTTTTGGTTTCGGGTTCGCTATGGTCCGTCGCCATGGCGGACGCGACCACCTCCGCCGGTGTCGCGACCGGCCCTGCCGGCGGCCCGGAGCTCGGGTTCGACCAGATCCTGGCGCGCTTGCGCGACGTCGTGATCCGGCTCGAGTCCGGCGAGCTGTCGCTCGAGCAGTCGCTCGTGGTCTACGAAGAAGGCGTACAGCTCGCGCGCCGTGGCCAGCAGCTGCTCGCGACCGCCGAGAAGCGCGTCGAGATCCTGGTCAGCGTGTCCGGCGGGATCGAGGTCGAGCCGTTCAACGAGCCAGGTCCGGGCTAGCGCCGTGACCTCCGGTGACGTATCCCACATCATGAGCGGTCAGCCGACCCTCGCGACCGCAAGCGCCCCGCCCGATCTGCTCGGCTTCCTCGCCGAGGTTCGCCGGCTGATCGACGCCGAGCTCGACCGCCGGCTCGCGCCTCCCGCCGACGATCCCGGGCGGCTGGCCGCGGCGATGCACTACGCGGCGACCGGGCCGGGCAAGCGGCTGCGCCCTGCCGTGCTGATCGCGGCGGCCGAGGCGTGCGGCGCATCGCGCGAGCTGGCGCTGCCGGCGGCGGTCGCGCTCGAGATGCTGCACGCCTACACCCTGGTCCACGATGACCTGCCGGCGATGGACGACGATGACCTGCGGCGCGGCCGGCCGACGGTGCACATCGCGTTCGGCGAGGCGATCGCGATCCTCGCCGGCGATGGCCTCTTGACCGCGGCATTCGGCGCGCTCGCCGAGATCGGCCCCGGCGCGGCCGCCGCCGTGACGGTGCTCGCCCGCCGCGCCGGCGCGCGCGAGCTGCTGCTGGGCCAGGCGATCGACCTGACGGCGTCGCCGGCGGATCTCGGCACGATCGCCGCGGTCGAGCGGCTCCACGCCGCCAAGACCGGCGCGCTGTTTGCCGCCGCCGCCGAGTTCGGCGGCATCGTCGCGGGCGCGCCGCCCCACCTCTGCGCGGACCTCGGGCGCTACGGCATGGCGATCGGCGTCGCGTTCCAGCACGCCGACGATCGCGACGACGGCGAGCTGATCGACCTCGCGGCGACCGCCGCGGCGCGGATGCGAGCGCTCTGTGACGAGGCCCGCACGATCGCCGCCGGGATGGGGCCGCGGGCCGCGACGCTCGAGGCGATCGCGGCATGGATCACCGCGCGGGCGTGACCGCGCGGGCGAGCGGCCGCCGGCGATGGCGGGCCACGGCGAAGCGATGAAATTTGTCCTCGGGGATCGGCGTTGCTACGGTCGTCGCATGCGGCTGATGGCCTGCCTCTTCGCCCTGGTCGTCGCCTGCTCCGGTGACGACGCGCACAAGCAAAGCACGATGCACCCCCGGGTGGCGGCGCAACCGCGCGACGCCGCCGACGCCGCGCCGCGCGATCCCGATCCGGTCGCCGCCGCACCGACGGCGCTGACCGAGGACATGGTGGCGCCGTACTGGACCACCCCCGACGAACGGCTCGCCGCCCAGCAGTTCGGGCTCGAGCAGTGGCAGCCGGCGATGGCCGCGTTCGAGGCCGCGCTCGCCGCCGCACCGGCCGACCCCGCCAGCCCCGCCAGCTCCGCCGGCCCCGCCAGTTCCGCCGGCCCGGCCAGCCCCGCCGGCCCGGCCAGCCCGGCCAGCCCGGCCAGTGACGAGCGCCGCGCGCGGCTCCGCCTGATGATCGGCCTGTGCGCCGAGCAGCTTGCCGACTGGGCCAAGGCCACCGAGCACCTGGGCTACGCCCGCGACCACCTGCCGCTGCTCGCCGACTTCATCGGCTATCACGCTGCCGCCGCCGCGTACAACGCGCACCAGGCCGACGCCGCCCGGACGCTGGCCCAGGCCGTGGCACCGGACTCGATCGTCGGTGCCGATGCCGAGATGCTGCTCGGCGACCTGCTCCGCGACGCCGGCGACTGGCCCCGGGTCGCCGCGCACTACGAGGGCTACCTCCAGCACCGGCCGCACGGGCCGCGGCGCTCCGAGGCCCGGTTCCACGTCGCCGAGGCCAAGGAGCACACCGGCGTCGCCGCGGCCGACGTGATCGCGCTGTACCGCCGGATCGAGATCGACGATCCGCTGGCGCCGTGGGCCGCGCGCGCGCACGACCGCATCGCCGCGATCGCGAAGGCGAACCAGCTCGACGCCGGCAAGCTCGAGGCCCAGAGCGCGGCCGAGCACATCGCCCGCGGCAAGGTGCTGTTCGATGCGATGCGCAACCCCGAGTCGGAGGCCGCGTTCGACGACGCGCTCCAGGATCCCAAGATCTCGGCCGCGGACCGCTGCGTCGCCGCGTACCACAAGGCGCAGAGCCGGTTCAAGGCGCGCGATCGCAAGGGCGCGGCGGCGATGTTCGACGACGCGGCGGCCGCCTGCAAGGCCGCCGGCAACGCCGATCTCGAGATCAAGAGCGACTACCAGGCCGGCCGGTCGTACTCGTTCTTCGGCGAGCACGACACCGCGATCAAGCGCTACCAGGCGGCCGAGGCGATCGATCCGAAGCACAGCTTCGCCGACGACGCGCTGCTGCGCGAGGCCGAGGAGTGGACCTCGCTCGGCGACGCCAAGCAGATCGAGGCCGTGCTGTCGTCGTTGCCGGTCAAGTTCCCCGACGGCGACAACGTCGCCGAGGCGATGTGGCGGCTCGGCTGGCACGCCTGGCGCGAGCGCAACTACGACGACGCGATCAAGTGGTGGCAGAAGCAGATCGCGCTGGTGCCGCGCGACGACAGCTACTACGGCGAGGGCGAGCCGCAGTACTGGCTCGGCCGCGCGTTCGCCGCGAAGAAGCAGCCGCGCGAGGCGATCGCATCGTGGCAGGCGGCGATCCGGATCGCTCCGGCGGCGTACTACGCGCTGCTGTCGCTCAACCGGCTGCGTGAGACCGCCCCCAAGGTCTACGCCGCGACGCTGGCCGAGATCTCGACCGACCCCAAGGACTTCGATCCGAAGGCGCCGGCGTTCGCGTTCCGGCCACGGCCCGAGTGGGGCGCGCCGGGGTTCCAGCGCGCGATGATGCTGCTGCGCCTGGGCCTGGGCGCCCCGGCCGAGCGCGAGCTCAAGAAGCTCGGCCTGGCGGCGCCCGGCGACCGCAAGCGGGTCGACGACCCCGACAAGATCGAGAAGCTGTGGGCGATGGCGTTCCTCTACGACCGCGCCGGCCGCCACGCGACGTCGATCTGGCCGACCCGCTGGCACATCCTCGACTACCGCGCGCAGTGGCCGATCGGCGCCAACCGCGCGCGCTGGCGGATCGCCTACCCCAAGGGCTACTGGGAGCTCCTGACCCGCCACGCGACCGCCAACAACATCCCGATCGCGATGCAGATCGCGATCGTGCGCGAGGAGAGCGGGTTCGATCCGCTCGACGAGAGCTACGCCAACGCGATCGGCCTGACCCAGATGATCCCGCCGACCGCCAAGGACTTCGCGAAGGGCACCGGCATCGATCCGACGCGCGAGAACCTGCGCGATCCGGAGAAGAACGTCACGATCGGCAGCCGGTTCCTCGCGTCCCTCTACAAGCGCTGGGACCGGTTCACGCTGCTGGTCCCGCCGTCGTACAACGCCGGCCCCGCCGGGGTGCGCAAGATGCTCAAGGCGCGCGGCACCTGGGACGCCGACGAGTTCGTCGAGGGCATCGTCGACGACCAGGCACGCAACTACACCAAGCGCGTGCTCGGCACGTACTTCACGTACAGCTGGCTGTACGACCACGACGTGCCGGTGATCCCCAACACGATCCCCAGGTCGCTGCTGCCGAAGTGACCCGCGCCCGGGCTACTTGGGTGGCATGCGGATCGCGCCGTCGAGGCGGATCGTCTCGCCGTTCAGGTAGCCGGTCTCGATGATCGCCGCGACCAGCCCGCCGTACTCCGCCGGATCGCCGAGCCGCTTGGGGAACACCACGTCGGCCGCGAGCGCGGCGCGCCGGTCGTCGGGCAGCGTCCCGAGCATCGGGGTATCGAAGATCCCGGGCGCGATCGTCACGACCCGGATCCCCGCCGGCGCCAGGTCGCGCGCGGCCGGCAACGTCATGCCCGCGACGCCGGCCTTGGACGCGGCGTAGGCGATCTGGCCGATCTGGCCGTCGAACGCCGCGACCGACGCGGTGTTGACGATCACGCCACGCTCGCCGAATTCGAGCGGCTCGGACTTCGCGATCGCCGCAGCGGCGAGCCGGAGCACGTTGAACGTGCCGATCAGGTTGACGCCGATGACGGTCTTGAACAGGTCGAGATCGTGCGGCTTGCCGGTGCGGTCGAGCGTGCGCGCCGCCCAGCCGACGCCGGCGCACGACACCGCGATCCGCAGCGGCCCGAGCCCCGCGGCGGTCGCGACCGCGGCCTCGACCTGACCGGGGTCGGTGACATCGGCCTTCGCAAACGTGGCGCCGAGCTCGGCGGCGAGCGCCTGGCCGCGCGCCTCGTCGCGATCGACGATGACGACCTTGGCGCCGCCCGCGGCGAGCCGCCGCACCGTCGCTGCGCCGAGGCCCGAGGCTCCTCCGGTGACGAGCGCGACCGATCCATTGAGCTTCATGCCGCGACGATACACATCATCGCGGCAGTCGAGTCAACCGCGCGCGATCGACGATCACACATTGTCGCAGAACGTGCCGAGGAACGTGTACAGCCCGAGGTCCTTGAAGATCACGACCGAGTTGATGTCGGTGTCGAGGAACACCAGCTCGGTGCGCTTCTCGCCCTTGACCCAGGTCATCGTCTGCTTGTTGCTGTCGCTGTTCGTGACCAGGCGGAGGTCGCCGCTCTTGGTCGAGAACACGTCGCCGGCGCTGTCGCTCGCGACGTCGGTCAGCGGCAGCTGCTTCATCGCGCCCTTGCGGCCGACGAACACGCGGTAGCCCTTGCCGCCGTAGATCTTGGCGATCCGGTCGACGTAGTAGTACACGCCGCTGTCGTCGCGCGCGAGCAGGTGCGGGACGTGGACGATCGCCATGGTCAGGAACGCGGTCTTGTCGAGCACCATCTTGGCCTTCTCGGCGCTGACCTCGGTCAGGTTCAGGTCGTCCTTGCCGCGGCAGTCCTTCTTGTAGGTGCCGTCCTTCTTGTGCTCGATCGATCCGAGGTGCGGCCCGTCGGGGACCCGCGGCGCCCAGGTGTTGAACTCCCAGCCGCCGTCGCCGTCGCTCGACGAGCCGATGATCACCTGCTCGTACACCGACTTCATGTTCGGGCCGTAGAACACCTTGGGATCGTCGCCCCGGAACACCACGTAGGTGCCGCCCTGCGGGTCCTGCAGGACGACGGCCTGTGCCTTGAGCGCCTTGACGTCGACCGCCTTGGGCGCCGGATCGGCGGCCGCAGGCGCAGCCGCGGCGAGGACGGCGCAGAAGCCCAGGACGGACATCCCGAGAGCTACCCCAACGGAACCAGAGACCCAAGCTCGTGCATGCATCGGTGTCTCATTATACGCTGAGGGCAATGGCGAATTCACCCGCGCGGGCGCCGGTCGATGTGGGGTCGGTGATCGCCGACACCTACAAAATCGAGGCGCTGCTCGGCCGCGGCGGCATGGGCGCGGTGTTCCTCGCCAGCCACAAGCGGCTCGCCGGCAAGCACGTCGCGATCAAGATCCTGCACACCGAGATCGAGGACACGGAGGTGGTGGCGCGGTTCAAGCGCGAGGCCGAGATCGCGGCCCGGCTCAACCACCCCAACATCGTCGGCGTGATCGACTACAACGTCGCGCCCGACGGCACGCCGTACCTCGTGCTCGACTACCTCGAGGGCGAGACCCTCGCGCAGGCGATCGCGCGCGGCCCGATGGCGCTCGACCAGGTGCTGTCGATCGTGCGCCAGGTCGGCTCGGGGCTCGCCGCCGCGCACCGCGCCGGCATCGTCCACCGCGATCTCAAGCCGCAGAACATCTTCCTGGTGCCGAC
>DASWRS010000118.1:0-32585 GCA_036403075.1 Kofleriaceae bacterium | reverse complement strand
CGCCCCCCCCCACCCCCGGTCATCCGCGGGTGAGAAAAACGTGCCTGGCACCTTTTTCTCACCTTGCGCCGGTTGCAGCGCAGAAAACTGGACGGGCGGCCTTCCGTCCGATCGACCGAAGCCGTAGACTCGCGAACGTGGCCCGCCGGACGCTCGCACTCATGGTGCTCCTGCTCGCATTCAGCGGGGCGGTGCCGGCCGCGGGCGCGCAGGCGGTGCTCCCCGATCTCGGCATGGCGAAATTGAGCACGGTCACCATCGACACGACGACGCTCCCAGGTCATCGCCTGCTCCGGTACACGGCGACGATGGTGAACATCGGCCAGGGCGCGCTCGAGGTGCGCGGAACGCGACCGGACACGTCCAGCTCGATGACGGTCGCGCAGCGCGTCTACAACGACGACGGCACCTTCACCGACGTGAGCAAGCCGATCAGGATGCAGTATGCGGGCGACGGACACAACCACTGGCACTCGCTCGACATGGAGGGCGGCGCTCTCGTCCGGCTGGACAACGGCAAGCGGGTCGGCGCGCTGGCGAAGCACGGGTTCTGCTTCTTCGACAACGTCGCGTTTCGCCTGACGCTGGCGAACGCGCCCCAGGCGCCGCACTACACGGGACAGAACAGCTGCGCCTTCAGCACCCCGGCGGCGCTCAGCGTGATCATGGGGCTGTCGATCGGATGGGGCGACATGTACTCCGCCCAGACGAACTATCAGTGGATCGACATCACCGGCCTGCCGAACGGCCGTTACCGGCTGACGGCGACCGCGGATCCGAAGCACCTCGTGAGCGAGGCCAGCTACTCGAACAACAGCGCGTCGGCTCGCATCCGGATCAACGGGACGTCCGTCACCGTGCTGTCGTACAGCCCCGGCGCGTAGCGCCGCTCAGCCGTGTGCGGCCACCCGTTCACGACGCGTCTGGCAGCACGCCCTCGGGGTATCGGCCGGTGGTGGTCGGCGGCGCGTCGGCGTACACCTGGTTGACGTCGCTCGGCTCCTGCGTCACCCCAGCTCCATGACGCAGCGCGACCTCGGATACTGGATAGACGATCCCATAGTCGCCGGCCTTGCGGGCGCCCGCGGCGAGAAACACGCACGGGCCATCGCCTCTGCCGACGAAGATGTGCTCCGTCCAAGGCGGGCAATGCACGAAATCCCACGCCGCGAGTGGACGCTCCTCACCTTCGACCAGCAGGACGCACTCGCCGCTCAGGATGAGGAAGTCCTCCTGGCCCTCCTCGGCGTGGTAGTAGCCGTTTGACTGTCCCGGCCAGAGCACCTGGATGTTGATCCCGTAGTGGGGGAACCGAGCATCGCCCTCGAACGTCACGCCGGCCCCGAACCGATCGTTGTGGATCCACTGCGCCTCCCGGGCGTTGACGACGAACCAGCCGTCGCCGGCCGGTCGCTTCCCGCCGGGAGCCTCCGCGACTTCTGCCTCAGGAACCATGCCGCCCTCCCGTCGCCGCGAGGCTCATCTGAGCTCCAGGCGCAGCTTCACCTCATCGTCCACGAGCTCGCCCGTTCGCTCGAACCCGTACCGCTCGTAGAAGCCGATCGGGCCGCCCTCGCCCTGGCCCGCGCTCGTCCACAGCACGTCGACGCCCGGCCGGGCGCGGAAGTACTCCACGATCAGGTCGAGCACGGCCGTGCCGTAGCCCCTTCGCTGGTATCGCTGGTCGATCAGCAGCTTCCAGAGATAGTGAGGGATGTAGGGCGGCCCATCGACTTCGTCGGCGAGCATGGCGAAGCCGACCGGCGTCTCGTCGTCGTACACGCCCCACGGGATGGCGCGGGCAGCCGGATGCTCCGCCGCCTGGCTCAGCGAGTCGGCCACGTTGCTGACGAACCTCTGCTGCTGCGGTGAGACGCTGAGCGCCTCCAGGGCGTCGCGATTGGCGTCGGTGATGGGGCAGAGGGAGACCACGAACGCCAAGTCTACGCCCGCCAAGTGCTCCTACCGATGAAACGGAGCGCGATCGCTGCCCCAAACCGGCTCACCGTGCCGCGGCGGCTCCGCCGTCCGGCTCCCGCACGACGGCGTTCACGTACGCATCTATGCCCGCCATGTTGAGCAGGCGCAGAACCGGGCCACCGCGAACGACCAGCGTCGTCATCCGCACCCGCGCGGCCTCGCACACGCGCTTGGCGGCGACCACCGCACTGACGGCAGGGGAGTCCATGAACGTCACGTGCGTGAGGTCGAGCACTAGCGCGGTCGGCGATGCTCCCAGGGCGGTGCCGACCGCGGCGCTGAGATCCTCCGCGTTCGACAGATCGATCGAGTTCTCGCAGCGGACAGTGACGACCCCCGCGGCATCGGGCCGGCCCACGCGAATTGCAGCTCGCCGCTCCACCTATCCGTACTGGGCAGCGGACCCGGCTCGCAAACCTCGCCCGGGCGCCGCACTGGAGTACGAGCTGCGGCGGTGCCGTGGGATGTGTTGACACTGTTGACACGATGTGCGACGGTGACGCGATTCGCGTCGCGGCGGTGCGGATGGGCGTCCGCCGCGGCGCCTGACAGGAGGGGCTCATGAAGCTCTACGGGGTAGGTGCACGACGATCGCTGCTTGCGGTGGTGTCGCTGGCGCTCGTGGCGGTGTTCGCGCCTGCGGCGTCGGCGGCGGGAAGCGGGATCCAGAATGGGGGCTTTGAGACCGGGTCGTTCGTCGGCTGGGGGCACGCGCCCGGCCATCCCTTCGACGCGGGGCACGGGTGGTTCGTCTACAGCGGCCGTGTCTCGCCGAGCGGGTTCACGATTCCGGCGCCCCCGAGCGGACGCTTCGCAGCAGTCAGCGACCAGATCGGGCCGGGATCGAACACGCTCTTCCAGACGTTCCGCGTGCCCGCCCACGCAACGCTCAGCATGACGCTGTGGTACCGCAACCGCAACGGTCTGTTCTATTCGCCGCGGATGCTGGTGCCCGACGAGGCGCGCAACCAGCAGCTGCGCATCACGCTGACGCGGCCCGATGCGGGCCTCTATTCGTTGAAGCCGGCGGACATGCTCGGCACGGTCTTCGCGACCGAGCCGGGGGACGCGGCGTCGTTTGGGCCGACGCAGATCCACTACGACCTCTCGGCGCTGGCCGGGCGGCTCGTGCGGCTGCGGATCACCGAGGTCGACAACCAGTTCTTCTTCCAGGTGGGCATCGACAACGTCGCGGTCAGCGGCGGGAGCGGGACGGCGTCTGTCGCCCTGTCCGCCGTGAGCCGGACGACCGGTGACTTCGACATGCGCAAGGCGGTGTACGTCCGCCGCTAGACGTGCAGGTGGCGGCGCGGCGTAGTCCGCGCCGCCACCCCGCATGCGGGGCGCAAGGGGTAGGCGCTGCCCATACGAGGCGTGCGCATCTCACGCAAAACGGGTACGCCGAACCTCCCTGACGAGTGACGAGCGCGTGCCCCAGGGGGCCGATGACGACGGTGGACGAACTGTCGTCTTCTCTTGGGGGTCTTTTTCATGCGCAGCACCTATGTCCGCGCGGCGGGTCTCGCCGCGGCGGTTGTCGTGGCAGTGTTCGTGGCGCGCGCGAGCGCCGCCAGCACCGCCGTGGAGGGTCTCGTGGCGGACGCAGCGGTGACCAACACCGCACCGTCGCTCCACTGGAACACGTTCAACGGAGCGGTCTCCTACCGCATCGCGCGCAACGGCACGTATCTCGACAGCGTGACGACCACGTCGTTCACGGACTCGGCGCTTCGGCTCGGCGGCGTGTACACCTACCGCGTGCGGGGCGTTCGTGCCGACGGCACGTACACGGATCCGGCATCGGTCGACGTCACGTACGACATGGGGGCGCCGGCCTCGATTACGACCACGCTCGGAGGCGACCGCCTGACGGACGGTCATCCGACCATCGTCTGGCCGACGGTCGCAGACCGCGGCCCGTCGGGCATCAAGCAGTACAACATCCGCCGTGACGGCGTCTTCATCGCAGCTGTGCCGGCGGACAGACTGTCGTACACCGACACGCACGTGGGGGAGGGGCAGTACACCTACATCGTGCGTGCTGAGGATCATGCAGGAAACAAGGCGGTCGCCTTCTCGCCGGAACATGTTGTCACTGTCGACACCACCGCGCCGGATGCGCCGAGGGGCGTGGCTGCCGTCGTCGTCACCGGGACGGTGGAGTTGACGTGGCGGCCGGCCGGCGACGAGTCCGGCATCCGCGGCTACCGCGTGCTTCGCGACGGACAGCCGGTCGGCGAGGTCACCACCACCTCCTTCACCGATTCGCCGGGCGCAGGTTCGCACCGCTACACCGTCGTCGCGGTCGATGCTGCGGGCAACGAGTCGGAGCCGTCCGACGCCGTCAGCGCGAGCATCGCGCCCACGGGCGGCTCGAGCAGCGTGCCGACCGGCGTCTCGCTGGTCACGGGGAACGACCAGAGCGTCGCGATGAAGACGAAGTGGCCGGAGGCGAAGATCATCTCCGTCACCGTGCGGTGGAGCCAGCTGGAGCCGTCGCGCGGCACGTTCGACTGGGGCAACCTGGATGCATCGCTGAAGGATGCACGCGCGCGCAACTACAAGGTGATCGTGCGGATCCTGTGCGGGTTCAACGCGCCCGCCTGGATCTACACCGATCCGAACGATCCGGTCACCGGCGCGTATGTTGTCCCAACGGACGACGGCTACCGGCTGACCACGGGCGTGAATGTCCCCGTGCCGTGGGATCCCGACCTCCTGGTGCACTACAAGCAGATGATGGCGGCGGTCGCCCAGCACCTTCAGGGGTCGGATGGGCGCGGCGGCACGCTTGCCGACCACGTCTTCATGATCCCCGTTGCGATGGCGACGGCGTTCGGGTCGGAGATGGTCGAGAACTTCGGTCAGGGCACGTGGGCCGGCACGTACAACGGCCAATTCAGGAGCGCTTGGGACCGCAGAGCCGTGAACACCGCAGTGTGGCTCGATCTGGCACCGGGCGGCAGCACGACCGCCGAGAAGCTGGCCGCCCTGCAGAGGGCGGACACGCAGGCATGGCTCAACTCGATCGACGCGCAGGAGGCGATCCTGCAGCCGACCGGCGTCATGTCGTCGGTTGCGTACGGGTTCGCGTTCAACAGCTTCGCTCCGGCACAGGCGGTCGAGGCGGCGGAGGTGCCGAAGTACAAGGGCCGGCTGATGACGATGTTCACCAACCTACAGCCGAAGATGAACGGCAACGGCACGCTGGGGCCGTGGGGATCGTGGTGCCCGGCGTGTGACGCGCTGATGAAATCCGCCATCGCCGATGGTGGACCGGTCGGCTTCCAGACCGCGGTGGCGATGATGAACACGAAGACGAAGGTCGAGTACGCGACCGACAGCGCCATTGCGACGTATCACCCGCGGTTCATCGAGACCGTCGGGTGCGTCATCAACACGGACTACGACTACTTCTTCAGAAGCGATCCGAACGTGCAGCTGCGGCTCGACGCGCTGGCGGCCGGGTAACTCCCGGCCGCCAGGGGCGGCCTGACATGTACGCTGGGCGCATGCTCGCCCGTACGGTTGTGGTGCTGGGGCTCGTCATCGCGCCTGCCGTGACGTTCGGGGTCGCGCATTCATCGACTCATGCGGTGGCGAGTTCCGGCGCTTCGCCGCTGCTTCATTCGATGACCGACGTCCGCACCGAGCTGCGCCAAGCGGTCACGGCGTGGGAGGAGAAGTACCCTGATGCCGACTGCACGATCGACCCGCCGGACGGTGCCTCGTGCACCGGTGGGTCGGGCGGCGATGTCGAGATAGCCGTTGCTGTCGCTACCGAAACCCGGTCGAGCGCCTATCCGTGACACTCAGGCGCCTGGCAACAGCCGGCCCTGGCTGCGTCGACCTACGCACGTGCTGAGGGCCACATTCCCAAGTGATCTGCACGCGGCGGCGGCGCAGGCCTCGGTCGAGTTCCTTTCCGCGCTGGACGGGGTCGAAGCGATCACCCTCGTCGGCTCCTCCGCGCGGCGGGCGGATGCAAACGACCTCGACCTGTCCGTGCTCGTGTCGGAGCCGAAGGTCGGCGAGGCGGTCGTCGAATCGTTCTCGGCGTTTGCGTTCGCATCCGCCGACGTGCGGCGACTGAGCGCAGCAGGACCGTTCATGGAGGTGGACGTCGGGTGGTACACGGGGGCGTTTGCGCCTGGGCTGCGTGGGTGGACGACGGGCCCCGACGACTTCGAGCTCGCAATCGGAAACGAGCTCGCATACAGCACGCCTCTATGGCTCGGGAACGGCCGCTTCGATGACCTGCGGACTGCATGGCTTCCGTACTACGACGACGACGTGCGACGCACCCGGCTCGCCGCCGCTCGGATGTACGCGATCAACGACCTCGAGCATGTGGCGGTGATGCTGAAGAGGGACGAACGGTTCCACGCGTTTCACAGGCTCTATCTCGCGTTCCAGGGATTCCTGCAAGCCGTGTTCATCGCTCGGAGGACATATCCGATCTCGTATGACAAGTGGATCGGCGAACAGGTCCTCGGCCTCCTCCGTCTTCCCGACCTATGGAGCGAGCTTCCCGGGATCCTTGGGATCGATCGGCTCGAGCCCGGCCGGCTGGCGGCGTCCGCGTCTCGGCTCCGGCAGCTGCTCGACGAGCACGCTCCGGCCGACGCGGCTCTGTGAACTCGGCGAACGCGGGTCGCGGCGCCGGTTGCCTCGCGGTTGCGTGGGATGGCGCGTTCCGCCGGCGGCTCGTACATTCGAGGCGTGAGCTCCCCATCGTCGAGGGCACCGACGCGTCGTCGCGCAGGGCTGAAACAGCGACCGGACATGCGGCGCGTGTTCGTCCAGAGCGGTGTGCTGCTGGTGTTCGCCGGCGCGCCGGTGGTCGTGTGGTGGGCGAACCTGCTTGCGCTGCACACGCACGCCGCGGGCGACTTCCACGCCATCTGGCAGGCTGGGCACTCGATTCGCGAGGGCCATTCTCCGTACCCGACGATGCACCAGCTGGAGACGCTTCGCGGGCACCCGACCAGCGTATTCGTGTATCCGCCGCTCACGGCGGTTGTGTTCCTGCCGCTGACGCTGGTGCCGTGGCACCTGCTCGCGGTTCCGCTCGTCATCGCCTCAGCGGGACTGATCGCCTGGGGGCTGTGGCTGCTCGGCGTCCGCGACTGGCGTTGCTACTCCCTGGTGGCGCTCGGCATGCCGGCGATCCACGCCGCCGACGTGGGCGCCATCACCCCGTTCCTCCTGATCCTGCTGGCGGTCGGATCGCGCTCGTCGTCGTGCGCCGCGTTGAGCGCAGGGGTCGCGGCGAAGCTGTTTCTCGCCCCGATGGTGCTGTGGCAGGGGCTGGAGCGCGGCGTCCGATCCGCGGTTCACACCGTCGCCGCCGCCGCCGCGCTGATCCTCGGGAGCTGGGCGATCATCGGGTTTGCGGGGATGCTGTCCTATCCGGCGATGCTTTCGAAGCTCTCCGAGAACGAGGCGGCGTCGAGCTATTCGTCGGTGGCGCTGGCGGAGAGGCTCGGCGTCCCTTGGCTGGCCGTCGTGGCGATGCTCGGTGCGCCGATGGTGCTGCTGATGCTGCCCGCATCGAGCGTCGACCGCTTCGCCGCTGGAATCGGCCTGTGCTTGGTCGCGACGCCGATCCTCTGGCCGCACTACCTGCTGTTGCTGTACGCGCCGATCGCCCGGCGATGGCCGCGGCTGTCATGGGCGTGGGCGCTGCCACTCGTGCTGTGGATCGCTCCGCATGGTGGAAGCACCGAGGATCCGGCGACCCTGCTTCAGATCCTGCTGGCCCTCGGCGTGACGCTCGCGGTGACTGCTCCGCCGCTGGCGAGGCGTCCGGCAGCGGTGATGTCGGTCGCGTAACGGCTGTCGACACGGGAAGCATCACCGGCCTGCGAGGTGAGAGGATCGCCGTCCATGGCTGTCACGGATGCGCCGATCGTGGACGGGCACCTCGATCTCGCCGAGAACGTGACGCTGTTCGGACGCGATCTCACGAGCAGCGTGGCCGAGATGCGGATGAAGGAGCGGCGGAGACGGGCGCAGGCGACGGTCTCCCTGCCTGACCTGCAGCGAGGCGGGATCGCTGTCGTGGTGGCGACCGTGACCGCAGGGTTTCTCGTCGAGGACGTGGGAAGCGATTTCGAGCCGCGTTCCGCGATCTACACGACGCCCGAGCAGGCCGAGGCCCAGGCCCTGGCGCAGATCGCGCTCTATCGCCGGTGGGAGCGAGAGGGGCGCATCCGGCTGATCCTCTCGGTGGGCGACCTCGAGCACCACCTGGAGCTGTGGCGCAGCGACGGCCTGCCGGGTCTGGTGCTGCTGATGGAAGGGGCAGATCCGATCGTGGAGGTCGGTGATCTGGGCGCCTGGTGGGGCCGCGGGCTGCGCATCATCGGCCTGACCTTCGGCCACACCCGGTATGGCGCGGGCGTGGCCGGGGGAAGCGTCGAACGCAGGCCCGGCGGATTGACCGACGACGGTCGCGCCATGCTGTCCGAGATGGCGGAGATCGGCTTTTCCTGGGACGTGTCCCACCTCACCGAGCAGGGGATCTGGGAGGGGCTCGATCTCGGATTTCCACGTGTGTGTGCCTCGCACGCGAACGCGCAGGCACTGACCCCGACGACGCGTCATCTGAGCGACCCGGTCATCAAGGCGATCGGCGATCGTCGCGGTGTGATCGGCATCGTGCTGCACAACCCGTTCCTGAACGCGGAATGGTCGAACGATCGGTCGATCTCCGTGCGCGTCGACGGCGACGTGCGCCGCCACATGGCTCATGTCGCCGAGGTGGCCGGTTGGGGCGCTGTGGGCATCGGGTCGGATCTCGACGGCGGCTTCGGGCTGGAGGAGTCTCCCGCCGAGATCGACACGATCGCCGATCTCAGGACGATCGGCTCGGTCATCCCCGACGAGATGCGCGACTCCGTGCTCGGCGCCAACTGGCTGACCTTCCTTCGGGGTGCGCTGCCGTAGCTGCATCAAAGCCCGTCCCGGTAATCGGGGATACCTGAAGACAAGATCGGGTCATGCCGCTTTGAAACGATGCCGACAACGAGTTTGGGCGCACCGGTCGCAAGGATTACGACCTCCTGCGGGGACGCTGATGCGCTTACCACGGACTTCGAGCCGCCCGGCGGACTCAGGTACGAGCCGGGCGGCTCGTCGTGCGTCGTCAGGCCCGCAACGCTCCACCGTGGATGACGGGATCGCCTGTACACTGGTGGTGCTGTGCAAACACGCCGTGGCAACCGCACTTGGGCAATGGGCAACTACAGCGACGCATGGGTCGCTCGGAGCCGCCGCGTCGGCACGACGCAGCCCGGCACGTGCCCGGGATGCGGCGCGCGACTGTCGGTCTACCGCAATGCAAGCGAAACGCGGTGCGCCCCGTGCGCGACTGGAAGCCGGGACGCGTCGTGAGCAGCGGGGTGGAACCACCCAACAGGGCACCGCTCCCGCCGGCCCGCGCGGCGCTGCGCTCCCGCGCCGAGCAGATCGCTGATCAACGCGTCGCCGACGGGCAATCGCCCGAACCGACCGTCCGCCGCCTCCCGTTCGCCGCGCCGCCGCCGGCACAGCCTCGCCCCGGTCGCTAGCGGCGCGTTTCGCGCCGCGATCCCTCCGGATCCCTCATACGGTCATCCGCTTGGCCGCTTCTCCGGCCGATGCCAAGCTGTCCGGATGTACCAATGAGGAGAAAGCCACATGGCTCCGAGCATCCACCACCTGCGCGAAGAGAGCGGTCAGACCATGGCCGAGTACGCGGTCGTCCTAGGCGTCATCGTGATTGCGGTCGTCGTGACGCTCGGCCTCCTCAGCACGAAGATCACGTCGGTGCTCGCCGCCGTCGTCGGCTCGATGTAGCCGGCAAGCCGGCCAGGCGCGTTGTCAAGCGTCCGGGGGCCTGGCTGGCGAGCTGCTAGCCGGCCCGCGGGCCGCTTGCCACGAAGACAACGTTCCGTCTCGTCGCGTGGAACGGGTATGGCCCTTTCGGAGCTGCGAGCCGGCCGTACAGCTCGCTGTAGGCGTCGAGGTAGCTCTGGAGGTGGTGGCGGGTCTCCCACAACACTTCCGTTTCGGCGCGTCTCGTCTCAACCGAGTCGAACGTCTGGCTCAACTCGTCAGCGCCGTTCACGGCGTTGAAGTCATCAGGGTCGGTGGGAACGGCGACCTTCGACCACAGCTCCTGCAGATGGCCGGGAGCGTTGTAGCAGCCTACGAAGCGACCCGTCGGCGTGAGTACCCGTGCCATCTCGGCGACCGCCTGCGCCCGGTCCCGCACGTGGTAGAGCACCCAGTTCGCAACGACCACATCGAACGACCCATCGGTGAACGGCAACCGCCGGACATCGGCGACGTGGGCGGCGAGCCCCTTCATCCGCGCCGCCTCAACGGCGGTGGCGGACACATCGACGCACACGACCTCCGGCGCCGCGAGCAGCACCGCGAAGTCGCCGGCCCCGCTGCCCACCTCGAGGATGCGCGTCGGGTGCGGTTCCGCGATCGCCCTGAGCGCCAGGAGCCAGGGTTCCTCGTCGCCGCGGAGCCATCCCGTGCGATCGAGCCGGCGCATCGAAACTCTCTCGAGTGAGGCGTACTCGCGTGAGACCAGTCGGGGGTCGTCGAGCTTCTTCATACGCCCTCCCGCCTACCGCGGCGCGTCCGTTCGTTGCGCACGATATGCACGGTCACGGAGCCGGTCGCTTGTGGGCTTCCCGACCCGGCCTTCAGCGAGCGTCGCGTGAGGATTCCAGCGTGATCTCCGCGGCGGCTTGCGCCACCGAGCTCTCGAACTGCGTCGCCTCGGGATCCTGCCGGCGTTCCATGATCACCGCTCGGCCCTCTTGGCCCTCCGTCACGGCAACGACGCGAAAGCCGAGGCGACCGTATCGATTCAGCGTTTCCTGCAGCTCCCGCCATTCGTCCTTGGCGGTGGCGCCGCCCGCGCCCCGCGTAACAAGGACTGGCACGATCTCATACTCATACATCGCCGCCTCCAGACGGGTCGCCGGCAAGGGTTGAGGACGCCGTCCAGGCGCGCCTGTGGAACGGCTCCAGGGTCAGGCGTTGCCGCTCGCCGCAAGCATACCGTCCAACGATCCAAGCGAGCCGTGGCGCCCACGGTTCGTCGCCGCGAAGCACGTTTCAGCGTCGATGGGCGGGGGCAACCAGGCCACGTCGCGTCACATGGAATTGAACGCATCTTCGCGCTGTTCTCGGCTGCCCGGGGGAAGCGCATCTTTCATCCGGAAGGGGTCGTGTGGTCCGGCCGACTCTCGGTCAACGACTCGTTTCCGGGATCCCTGCGAGGGACGCTCACGTGCGAGATCCGGTTGTCTCGGGCGTTCGGCCTTCCGGTCGCCGTGGGTGACTTCTACGGCCTTGCCATACGCGCATATCCGAGCGACCGCGACGTCCTTGACCTCCTGTTCGCGTCGAGCTTCGGTGGTGCGCTCGGCAAGTGGGTGCCGTGCCCGCATCGGAACACTCCGCCGAGGCTGACGCTCTCGGCACTGCTTCCGTACGCGACCACTGCGCACCCCCGCCGTTCGGTCGCGGTCGGCGCACATGTGACGCCCGGGCCTGCTGTTGCCTGGGAGTCGATGATCCGTGCCGCGACCCCGCCCGAAGCGATAGCGCTGTGGACGGCAGCACCCTTCGGGCCACCGATCGTGTGCGGTGCGGTCGACGGGTTTGCGCTAGCGCCGCCCGGCCGCGGTGATGATCTCCGGTTCAACCCATGGCACGCGCCGCCCGGCCTGCGGCCTGCCGGATCGATCAACAAGCTTCGAAGGCCCGCCTACCGGGGCAGCCAGCGCGGACGGTCAACAGGAAAGGACCGCGCCTCCTTCTAGCGCGTCGCCACCGTTGGCGGGAGTGTCCGTCGGCTGGGGTCGCCGGCCGTGCTGTCAGTCGACGACCTCGATCCCGATCGCCGCCGCGAACACCGGCCCGTTCTCGACCACGTCGGCCCACGGCATCCTCGCCCCGCGTAGCGACTCCGCGCCAACGAGGCCGTCCAGCCGGCAGCCGCGGAGCTCGACACGCATCAAGCTCGCGCCCGTCAGCGTGGCGCCGGACAGGGTGCACCGCTCGAACAGCACGTCGCTGAGACTGGCTTGGTAGAGGTCGCATTCGGCCATCTCGCAGTCGCGGAACACGACCCGCTGCAGCGTCGCCATCCGCAGTCCCGCAACATCGATCCGACACCCGGTGAAGAGGGCATCGCCGATGTCTGCTTCGGCCAGATCGGCACCGGTCATGCGCGAGTCGTGGATTTCGACGCGGCGCAGCAGGACGCCTCGCACTGCTGCATTCGCCCAGTCCGCCTGGGTGACGACTGCGTCCACCAGATCGCTCAGCCGGGTGACAGGCTCTGTGTCATCGGAGAGATCGGGCGGATACGGTGTGGTGGGCGCGGTGCCCAATGCCGGAGCATAGCGTCCACCGATCCCAGGCGACGCTGCACGTCCCCAATGGACGCCGGCGCGGACCGGGCGCGTGTGCGTTATGGCGGTGAGTTCAGAAGCGTTGCGTGTTTCTCGACGATCGCGAACGTCTCGTGCTCGCTGACGACTCGCTCGACGTCGGGATAGACGTGGCCCGGTTTGACGAGGAACAGGTTCGGTGCGGCGTGCGCTTCGGAGAACTGGGCGGCGGTGACCATGATCGATTGGATGCAGTCGCTGCTGCCGCACTCGCAGACGAACGGGATCGGTTCGTGGTCGTCTGTCGCATCGATCGCTTCGCTTTGCATGCGCCGGTTGTTGTAGTCGCGAAACTTCTGCTCGTTCTTGATGATCCGTTTTTTGCGCGCCTGCCAGAGCAGCGATGACGACGTGTCGGGAGTGTCAAAGGCGGCAAGTGCCTCCTCGACGCTCCGAAACGTCTCCAACATGCGCAGCGCACCCACCAGCTTCAACAGCCGTTGGGGAGGCGTGTCCTTCGCGATCACCAGGCCGAGGTGTTCGCACGCGCTCGACTCGGTCAACTGGTTTGCTTCCAGCAGGACGGCAAGGATCGACGAGTCGATGAAGCCGGCCGTGGAGAGATCGACCACGACGGCCGTTCCCGTCTTGTAGATCCCCGCCAGGCGTTCACGCAACGTTTCGGCGGTTGCGAGGTCGTGCTCGCCGGTCAGGGTGACAAGCCAGCGGTCGCCGGGAAGGTCTTGGACGGCGATCTCGCCGGACGTTGACGCGTCCATCAGTGGTGATCCTCTCGTTGGGCTCGAACGGGCCCGCAGCGTGGCATACGGCCAACTGCTTGACCACCGACGACAGAAGACTAGCTTGCTCCGCAAGCCGGCTTTCCGCGGCGCCGCTTCGCCACTTCTGACGGAGAAGCGGTCAGAGGCGCTCGGGAGCACCCAACACGGCGAGCCCTTGTCCGGTCAGCGAAGCGCCTGCTCGAAACGCTGGTCGTCGCGTACCGCGGCCAAGTCGCCGTCCGTCCGTGCGTCCTCGCGGAAGCGCGGGAACAGCTCGACGGATCGCCGCAGGTGGGCGAACGTGTCGTCGCTCGTGTCGCCCGCAAGTACCGCGAAGCACGAGTAGTTGTAGTGCAGGCCGGCGTGGTCGGGCATGTGCTCCAGGGCACCGCGCACCGCTTCAAGCGCATCGGCATACCGCTGTTCGCGGTAGGCCGTCATGGACTTGCTGTGGAACGGCCACGCGTCGCCCCAGTCGACGCCCTGGTACGCCTGGCCGGGCGTCGCGCCAACGACGAGGACGGTTCCCTCACCGGTGGCATTCCGCCGCGACTCCGGCCGGATAGAAAGGAGCGTGCCCGGCCGAGCGTCGACCGCTTCGCCGTCGACCTCGAACGTCACATTCCCGTCGAGCACGATGTACAGCTCCTCCTGGCCCGTTTCGGTCTCGTTGTGGTCGTTGACGAGCGTGCCGTCCTCCCCGGTGGAGAAGGCGTTGACTCCGAACGCGTGGATCCCGAGGTGCTCGCGCATCGGAATATCGCTGCCGCGCCGCTCGATGTCCCCGAGGTGCGCGACTCGCCAGTTCGGCCGATCGTTCATCCGATCACCTCCTGTGGCGCGCGTCCGTGCGAGTCGTCGAATCGCCACGCCGCGCCGCGGTACGCACGGTAGCCCGATCAGCGGCGGGAGTCGGCGGCGAGATGGGGGGCGGTTTGCGTGGTACGGTCAGGTCTCCCGACCGACAACTGCTGGAGGCACCATGGCGTACGGAGTCGTGCATCACTTCCCAGGCGGCACGAAGGAGCAGTACGAAGCCTCGATCGCAGCGGTACACCCGAGCGATGGCAGTCTGCCTGAGGGGCAGATCTTCCACGCCGCAGGGCCGTCGACGGGAGGCTGGACGATCATGGCCGTGCACGACTCCCGGGAGAGCTGGGAGCGATTCCGGGACAACACCCTGATGCCGCGCATGCAGCAAGGCATCGAGGGAGGGTTCGCGACTCCTCCCCAAGAGACCGCCGTCGACGTGTACAAGCTCCAGCAGTAGCGGGCCGGGCACGCCGACACCCGCGGGTGTCGGTCTTCCGGTGGAGTCAGCGAGAGAGGCTGGGAACCGGCGCGTGGTCTTGACATGTTCACCCGGTGTTGGACGCTGGCCCGTCGGCCCGTGCCGATGCGGTCAACGAAGGGGGACTCATGCTCCACGTTCGTGTACCAGCCGTGGCTCTTGTCGCCGGTCTTTGCGCGCTCACGTCTGCGGCGCCGGCACTGGCCGATCGGCCGATTCCGACACCGATAAGCCCCGAGGCGACGTACGCGGCAGGGGAGGTATGTGCGTTTCCGCTGCGTGTCACGCCGGGCGATGCAACCCACAGCCGGCTGCACATTCAACGGAACGGCGACTTCATCGTCACCGGCTACTTCTCCCAGACGGCGACGAACCTCCGCACGGGCCGCTCTCTCACGATCAAGAGCAGCGGACCGCTTCGCATCACGTTCCATGAGGACGGCACGTCGACGTGGATCAGCCACGGCTCGTTCCTGTGGACGCTCTTCGCCCAAGATGCCGGCGGGCCGGGGTTGTTCGTACTCACCGGCCGGTCGGTGCTCGAGACGAACAGCGAAGGCTTTGCAACAAGCCTCAGCGGTGTCGCTCGCGAGACGCGGGTCTGTGACGAGTTGGCCTAACCGCTCGGCCCCGGGCCGCCCAAGACGCTACACGGCCCGGACTGCTTCCACCAGCGCTCCGGCTTTTCCCACGTCGGCGCAGACCTCAAGGTGTGACCTCACCCTAGGCAGAGGCGTGGGCTGAAAACCCAGTCCACACGAACGTCTCCGAGCACCCCGACGATCTCGAAGCAGCCGAGTCGCGGCACGCTGACTGAACTCGGAAGCACATGCGGAATCCAGTCAGAGTGCGAGTAGGCGGCGCTCGCCTCGTCAATCACGTCGCCCGGCCGCCCATCGATGGGAGCCCCCCGGTATGCGGAGCCCGCCCGGCCCTCGCACAACCCATGGAATCTTCTGCTACTGACCGGGCGGCGCGTCGAACAAACGCTGCTCGGCGCTGCTGGGTGCCTGGAAGGAGGATGCCCAGATCGCCAGCTGGTCGGCAGTTATGTCGGGCGCGGCGTCGGGCGCGTCGGCGTAGCGCTGCGCGGTGCGCCGTACCAACTCGTCCAGCTCCACGTCCACGAAGTGCAGCTCAACCCGCACACCCATCCGATGCGCGCGCAAGCGCAGCCTGTCGCGTTCTTCCCGGCCCCACAGGCCGAAGTCAAGGATGCAGCTGCGACCGGCCGCCAGAAGCTCGAAGGCAAGCTCGACGAGCTTGTCTTCGAGCCGGATGCGCAGCTGGTCGTCCCACAGGTCACCACCCAAGTCGTGCACCCACTCGTCCTTGGTGAAGCGGTGCGCGTCACGCTCGGCCGCGAGGCGCCTGGCGAGAGTGGTCTTGCCAGAACCGGGTAGGCCGCAGGTCAGAAGCAGCGTGGCGGTGACTCCGCTCTCGGGCGTCCGCATCACCGCCTGATGATAGGTTCCAGCGAGTCGGGACGGCGAGATTCGAACTCGCGACCCCCTGCTCCCAAAGCAGGTGCGCTACCAGGCTGCGCCACGTCCCGTGGCTCGGAGTCTACGGCAGTGTCACCGGTGGATGACGACCGGCGTGCCGAGGCGGACGTAACGCCGCAGCGTCGCAAGCGCGCTCGCCGAGACGCGCAGGCAGCCGGCCGAAGCGGCCGTGCCGATCGAGCTGGGCGCGTTCGTCCCGTGGATCGCCAGCTGGTCGCCTCCCGACCAGCCCACCGGCAGGTTCGGCTGGTGTCCCGAGAGCCCGAATGCGAACCACCCGAACGGCCCCGACGCATCGCCTGTGGCCACGAGGTCCGTCACGAAGAAGCGCCCGGTCGGCGTGGGCGTCGCGGGAGCCCCCACCGCCGCCTTGAACACGACCAGCGCATGCCGTCCGCGCATCAGTCGCACCTGCCGGCGCGACAGGTCCGCCTGCACCCATGTCCGCGTGTGCACCACGCGCCGCCCGCCCAGGCGGATCCAGCCGGTCCGCCCGTTCGGCCTCCACGTCAGCCCGATCTTCGCCCACCGCCCGTTGCGCGTCTTGGTGAATGCCCAGCTCCAGCTGTGTGCGCCGAGCGGCGTCGTCGGCGCGATCGTCCCGGCCACCGGGCCGCCCGGCCACCGCCGCACCACCGCACCGGCCGTATCGACCAGCGTGAACCGAACCGCGCGCCGCTGGCTGGTCGCTGCCTCGGCCTCGGCCACATGCGGCACCGCGCGCACCGCCTGGCCAACGGCGTGGGGCAGCGCCATCCGTCCATCGGCAGGCTGGCCGGCTGCACCGAACAGCGCTATCACAACGGCCAGCGGCAGCGCGATGAGGAGCATCCGTCGCACCTTCGTGAGATCGGCACCGCCTCTCCGGCCCTTTAGAGAGCGCTCGCAACAGCCGATACAGGCACGGTTCCGACTCCGCGGAGGCTCTCAGTGAAGCGTCATCGCTCTGGCATCGCCGGCCTGGCCGTGCTCGCGGCCGTCGCCGCGCTGCCCGTGGTCGTTTCGGCGTACCGTCGCGCTCGTCGTGACTACACGCAGACGCCCGAGTTTCGGGCGCTCATCGGCGACTACGTGATCTAGTCACCGTGCCGCGGCCGCTGTGCGCTGCCGCGCCGGCGCGAGCCACAGAACCTCTTCGAAGTACTCCCCGGCGCGGCGCCCCGTACGCCGGTTCACGTGCCGTGCGCTGCGGCTCTCGAGGCGCATGCCCGACCGCCGGGCGATCTCGTCGTACAGCCCGCGCCGGTCGTTGACCACGATGGCGACGGCTGCGCCGGCGCCGAGATGGCGGCGTGTATGGCTCAGCACCTCGACGATCCCGTCGCAGTAGGCCGCCACCGCGCGGCGCGTCGTCCCCAGCGCGGCCGCTCCCAGCTCGAGCTCGCGCCGGTCGTCCAGCCCGAGCAGCTCGTAGGCGTAGCGGTGCTGCTCGTGATAGTCGATCAGCCCCGGATACGGCGGCGACGTGACGACGCCGTCGATGCCGTCCGGCAGGTCGGCGCAGCGCGCGTCGGCGTGCAGCACGCGCACCTTCACATCCGCCCGCAGTGCGGCGTACTCCTCCAGGCGGCGAACGGTGTCGGCGGCGTACCGGCGCAGGAACCGCCGGGCCTCCTCGACCGGCCGGCACGTGCGTCGGTGCTTGTGGCACCAGTACGGCTCCAGTACCGGCTCCCGCGCATCGTCCAGCGCGTGGTGGTGGACGCGGCGCGCCGAGCGCGCGGCACGCGACAGCACCACCGACAGCACCGGCTGCTGCGAGGAGCCGGCCAGCGCCTGCCGGAAGCCCGCCAGCTCGGCAAGCGCACGCGGCGCGTACCAGCGCCGCAGCCACGGCGTCGTCGCCGCACGCTCGTCGGGCTCGGTTGCGAGCGCCCGCTCCAGCTCGGCGCCAACCGCCCGCACGTCCGGTGGGGCCGACTTGACGCCGGCGAGCAGGCAGTTGAACGCGGAGACGTCGCACCCGACCGCATGCATCCCGAGCACCGAGGCTTCGACGAGCGTGGTGCCCGACCCGGCGAACGGGTCGTAGATCAGGGCACCCGCTGCGAACCTTCGCCGCAGCAGCACCTCGACCAGCTGCGGCGGGAACTTCCCAAGGTACGGATGCAGCCGGTGAACGTGCTTGGTCCGCTCGCGCTCGGGGAGCTCCGCCTCCGACCACGAGAGCTCCGAGTCGATGTGCGCGTACAGCTCCGCCTGAGTCCGCCCGGCCACGCGCCGAGCGTACCCGCGAGCCCGGACGCTACGCCGCTTCGCGCAGCTCGTGTCCGCGCACGACGCAGGCGAGCGCCGCGACGCACGCCGCGTCGAACTGGGTTCCGGCGTGCGCCTCGAGCTCGGCCACCGCCTCCTCCGCCGGCCGTGCTGCCCGATGGGGGCGGTCTGTCGTGATCGCCTCGAAGGCGTCGGCGACGAGAAGGATCCGCGATTCGAGCGGGATCTGCTCGCCTGCGAGACCCATCGGATAGCCGGCGCCGTCGATCCGCTCGTGGTGGTGCAGGATCCACTCGGCCTCGATCGGCCGGTTCGCGGACGAGACGATGGCGTGGCCCAGCCGGACATGCGACCGCACCATGTCGCGCTCGTGGTCGTCGAGCGCGCCGCGCTTCTGGAAGATCGCGTCGGGCACGCCCAGCGTGCCGACATCGTGCAGCAGGCCGGCGACGCGGAGCTGCGCCGCGCGCTCCGGACGCAGGCCGAGCTCCTGGGCGATCAGCCCGCACAGCTCCGACACCGTCTCGCAGTGGCTGTGGCCGTACGCATCCTTCGCGTCGACCGCACGGGCCAGCGCCGTCGCCATGACGTCCGTCTCGGCGGCCCGGCTGTCTGCGACGACCAGTGGCTCGAGCGCCTCGTTGTAGAGCAGGCAGCGCCTGCGGCTCCGCTTCGTCTGGATCAGCGCCAGGTCGGCGTGGCGGATCAGCGTGTCGCGGCCGACGCCATCGGTCGCCTCGGCAACGCCTGCGCTTGCGTGGACGGGGCGGTCGCCGGTGGCGCCCGCCATTCGCGATTGGAGCATCTGAACCAGATACAGCGTGTCGATCGCGCGACGGCCGCGCGCGATCAGGGCGAACTCGTCGCCGCCGATTCGGAAGCCGGCCGTGTCGGGTCCCGCCTGCTCGAGCGTCGTGGCGAGCGCGCGGATGCACTCGTCCCCGGCCTGATGCCCGTGCAGATCGTTGGTCTGCTTGAGCCCGTCGAGGTCGAGCAGCGCCAGGCTGAGCGGCTGCCCCGCCTCGCGCGCCTCGGAGAGGTCGCGTGCCAGCGCCTCCTCGAACGCCCGGTGGTTGCCAAGGCCGGTGAGGCTGTCGGTCAGCGCAGCACGCTTCAGCCGCTCCATCTCGCGAACGCGGATCCGTTCCAGCCGCTCGCGGAACATCATCGCGGCCGACGCAGCCGTGAGCAGCAGCAGCCCGAGGATGATCGTGATGGCGGTCGTGACGAGCACCACGCGCTCACTGTTGCGCGCCGTGTGCAGGCTGGCGAGTGCCTCGGCGCGGTGCCTGCGGCCCGCGCGGTCGAGCGTCGCGGTCATCGAGTCGAACAGCGGCTGCATGCGGTTCTCGCTGACCCCGATGATCTTCGTGATGTCGCCGTTTGCGACAATCAGCGCGTGCATCGTCCGGAAGTCGGCGACCGCCTGCGCGTTCTGGTCACGGATGTGAGCGGCGGTGCGGGCGTCTCCAGCCTCGTCCAGGCGCCCGACCGTGGAGAGTGCGGCCTCGAGGCTGTCGCGTGCCTGTTCCAGCTGGGTGACGTGGGACTCGTCGGGCGTCAGCTGGTAGCGCCGGGCCGCCAGGTTCTCCTGGGCGACGGCGTGGCGCGCCGTCTGGTAGGCGTCGCTGACGGTCTCGAGCCGCTGCACATCGTCGACCGCCCGCTTGTTGGTCTGGGCCGCCCAGACGGCGAACCCGGCCAGGATCAGGATGACGACGGCGCTGATACCGATCGCGGCGCGCCGTGCGGCAAGCGTGTGGGACAGTCGGTGCATGGTCGACGGGCGCGGCGGAGCCACGCTTCGTCTCCTATCGACCAGACCAGGGTGAGCCGCTGATCCCCCGGAATGGGGAAGAGGCCGAAATCGGATCGCGGTATCCCTGAGTGAGGCGCGCTACCTCCACGCGCCTCCCTCGCATGAGAACCAAGCTCCTCACCTCCGTCCTTGCCGTCGCGGCGCTGGCCCTCCCGGCCACCGCGCTGGCGATGCAGTGCGCCCCGACGCGCACCGGCGACCAGTACACCTCCAAGACGGCGACGGGCAGCTGCTCGGTTACGAGGGGAAGCGACACCGCGACGCTGCGGTGCTCGGGCACCGGCGCAGCAGCCGCCCGCTACACCTTCAAGCTGAAGGACGGCTGCGGGCCGAGCGTGGTGCCATGGGTGGACGCGCAGGTGGGCATACCGGCCGTTGGCAGCCGTCAGCACGACGGAATCGTCACCGTGTGGGTGCGCGCGACCGGGCAATCGCGGATCGTCGTCTCGACCGTCTCGCTCCGCTACTACTGCACGTAGTCCTCAGTCGGGCGCCGCCCGTCGCAGGCGGCGGGTCACGACGTCCGTCACCGGCGCACCGCACGCTTCGACCGCGGCGATCGCGACCTCGACGTCGTAGCGCGTCCGCCGCAGCGACACGGCTCCCTCCTCCAGCATCGCCCAGGCCGCGCGCTGGTCGCCGTCGAACGGCAGGCCCACCGACCCCGGGTTGACGATCTCGTGCGTGCCGCATGCCCGGCGGTACTGCACGTGGACGTGCCCGCACAGCACCAGCCGCTCGCCGACGCCCGCGAGCATCGCTCGCACGGCGTCGTCCTCGGTGTCGGGCATGAGCAGATCCTCGTCGCCGCGCGGGGTGGCATGCACGACGAGCGCGTCGTGCGCGGCCAGCCGGACCTCTGTCGGCAGCGCGTCGAGCCACGCCAGCCGCTGCTCTCCCAGCCGATCGGCCCACCAGGCGGCCTCGCCACGGCGCTCGACCACGTATCGGTCGGTGTTGCCCTTGATGGCGATGAGCTGGTCTCCATACGCGCGGAGCCGGTCGACGCACCCGGCCGCATCCGGTCCGAACAGCGCCAGGTCGCCGCCCACCACCAGGCGGTCGAACTCCTCGGCCTCGGCGTCAGCCAGGACGGCGTCGAGTGCCGCGCGGTTACCGTGGATGTCGTAGAGGACGGCCGACCGCATCTCAGCCGGCAGCCGCAGCGGCAACGCAGTGCGCGCAGACGGCATCCGGCTCGCCGTCCGCGCCACGGTCGACGTGCCAGCCGGGTGGCGGCACCGCCGCCTGGTCGCCGTGGCGCACCTCGGCCGCGCCGCACCGGCACCGGTAGACGGCGCAGAGATACGGATAAGGTGCGTCGATCATCTCGAACGCGACGCTCATGCATGCGATCGTGGCACACGTCACGTCATTCGCGCAAGCCGGCGGTCAGGATTGAGCACGGCCGCGGCGGCGGTCGCCGTCGAGCCGGCCGAGCAGCGCCGTCGCCGGTGGATCCTGATCGCCACGATCCTCGGCTCGTCGATGGCGTTCGTCGACGCGTCGGTCGTGAACATCGCCCTGCCGACGATCGGCGCGACCTGGACGCGGGCCTTGGGCTGCAGCAGTGGATCTCGCTGTCGTACTCGCTCGCCGTCGCGTCGCTCTACATCGTGTCCGGGTCGCTCGGCGACCGGTTCGGTCGCTGGCGGCTGTTCGTCGGCGGGGTGGCCGGGTTCGCGTTCGCCTCCGCGCTCGCCGCGGTCGCCCCCAGCAGCGAGCTGCTCCTGGCTGCGCGCGTGCTCCAGGGGATCGCCGGGGCGCTGATGACGACCAACAGCCTCGCTCTGCTGCGCGCGACGTACGCCGAGGACAGCGGCAGGGCGGTGGGCCAGTGGACGGCGTGGGGAGGCATCGGCAGCCTGATCGGTCCGCCGGCGGGCGGCCTGCTGGTCGAGTACGCGTCGTGGCGCTGGATCTTCTTCATCAACCTGCCGGCGGCGGTGGTCGCGCTGTGCGCGGCCTGGGCGGGGAGGGGAGACGAGCGCCGGACGGCTGCGCCGCGCCCCCTCCAGCCGGTCGGCGCCGTGGCGATCGCGCTGACGTTCGGTGCGCTCACGTACGGGCTGATCGAGGGTGCGCAGACCGGCTTTCGGTCTGTCATCTGGGCGTTTGCGGTCTCGCTCGGCGGGCTGGCGATGTTCGTGCTGAGCGAGCGGCGCAGCGATAACCCCGTGCTTCCGATGGAGCTGCTTCGCTCGCGGGTGTTCCAGGCGGCAAACGTGTACACACTGCTGGTCTACGCGGCGCTTGGCGGCTCGAGTTTCTACCTGGCGCTCTACCTGCAGTCCGGCGCAGTCGGGTACACCGCCGCGCGGGCGTCACTCGTGTTCCTACCCATCAGCCTGGTGATGTTCGTCCTCGCGGCGAGATTCGGGCGGCTGGCCGACCGCAACGGACCCCGCCTGTTCCTGGCGGCCGCCCCGGTCGTGATGGCCGTGGGCTACGCGCTGTTGACTCTGGTGACGACGACCAACATGCTCGCCGCGCTGCCCGGGACGATCGTGCTGGCGCTCGGCCTGGCGATGCTGGTGGCGCCGATCACGGCGACCGCACTGCGCGCGGCGCCGGATGAGTTCGTCGGCCTCGCCGCCGGCGTGAACACCACGGTGTCGCGCCTGGGCGGATTGGTTGCGACGCCGGTGATGGGCGTTGTCATCACGCTCGTGTTTGCGGCTGCCGCATCCGACCACCACGGCGATCCCTTCGCAAAGCACCTGACGCCGGATCAGCAGGAGGCGGCCATCTCGGCTTTTCGGGCGGCAATCGCCGTTGCCGTCGGCCTGTGCCTGCTCGGAACGCTGACCGCGCTGCGCTGGATCCCGGGGCGGCCGGAGGTGCGCGCGCCGGGCGGCTGACGCCGATCCGGTAGAACTCCCGCATGCCGATGTTCCACGTCGTCCTGGTGCGCTCCGGGCCGGAATGGCGGCCCGGCCGCGCGCTCGAGGAGCAGACCGGCTGGGAGGAGCACGCGGCGTTCATGGACGGCCTGCTTGACGACGGCTTCATCGTGCTCGGCGGGCCGCTTGGCGACGAACATCGCGTCGTCCACGCCGTCGAGGCCGAGTCCGAGCAGGCCGTGCGCGGCACGCTGGCCCGCGATCCGTGGAGCGGTTCCCACCTCGTGGTCGAGGTGGTGGAGCCGTGGACGATCCGGCTCGACGCCAGACGGATCTAACCCAGATCCTCGCGCATCTTGAACCGCATGGTCAGGTTGATCGGCTGGGGAGGCGAGTCGATCCGCGCCGTACGGTGCGGCGGGCGGCCACCGGCGGCGACCACCAGCACGAGCATGCAGAGCGCGACCAGGACGCCGATGCGAATCATGTGCGGATCGTAGGGCACGGGTACGCTGGCCGGCATGCCGGGTGAGGCCGCGACGCCGTGGATCGACGGGCTCTCCGCGCAGGCGGTCGGGGAGGCCGTGCGAAGCGCCGTCCCGCGCCTCGCCGGTGCGGCGGTCGAGCTGAATGTCTCGTTCGAGCAGAGCAATCCGTACTGGCACCATGGCACCGCGCGGGTCGGCCCTGCTCACTTCGTGAAGTTCGCATGGTCGCAGGAGGCCGCGAACGAGCTGGCACATGAGCGCCGCGTGATGCTGGCGCTCAGCGAGACGCGGTTCGCCCGCTGGATGCCGCCGCTCCTGGCGGCGCCGCAGCGGCCGCTCCTGATCGTCACGCAGCTCGTGGAGGGGGTGCCATGCTGGGGCGACGTCCTCGACGACGCCTCTGTCAACGCGACCCTCGCACGCGACCTGGCAGACGCGCTCGCGGACCTCCATGACCCCGCTGTGGTCGCAGACCTCCGCCGGGACGGCATCGAGCCGCGCGCACCGGCGCCGCAGGCGGAGACCGGCGCGATCCGCTCACGCCTCGGTCGCTTCCTTGACGCCGCACATGTGCCGCTCGTCCACCGCTGGTGCGACTGGACCGACCATGTCCAGGCCCGGCCGACCGGGGAGCGGGTGCTCCTGCACGGCGACGTCCACGGCCACAACCTGCTCGTCCACGAAGGCCGCCTTCGCTGCGTGCTCGACTACGACGCGGTCTCGCTCGGCGATCACCACTACGACCTGCGGTATCTGCCCACGAATGAGCCGACGATCGGGTTCCTGGTCAGAACCGCCGAGGAGTACGAGCGGCGCACGGGCCGCGTCGTCGAGCCGGCGCCGCTGCTCGCATGGCACATCCGCACGGTGCTCGGCGATGCGCTCTGGCGGTCGGAGGCGGGCGTGCCGCTGCCGGGCGGCGGCACCGTGCACGAGTGGGTCGAGGAGCTCCGAGTGGTGATCGGCGAGCTGGCCGAGTGGCGGCCGTTCGCGCTGCCCTAATCTGGGGGCGGAGGGACGGCCAGCAGGAAGGCGCCCGGCTCGATCCGAGCCGTCACGGCCGTTCCCGTCTCGACGATCTCGCCGTCGACGTTGAACGCGAGGCCCGCGGGCGCATCGACGCGCACCTCGCGAGCCCTTCCGCGGACGACGTCCGGCTGGCGGCGCAGGTCGCCGAATCGCAGCGCGTGGGCATGACGCGCCAGCGCCAGCCGGGAGCCGCTCCGCACGACGGCGACGGCAAGCCGCGCGTCGCGGGCGTCGCCCATGCGCATGTCCGCTCCGCCGCCGAATGCGTTGCTGTTGCCGATCAGCACCTGCCAGGCGGCGCCGCCGAACAGCGGCTCGCCGTCGGCCGTGACGTCACAGCGGATGGGGTGCGCCGAGATGCCGGCGCGGAAGGCGCCGACCGGGTAGGCGAGTGCACCGAGCACCCGCTTCCACCGCCGTGCCTCGTGTGCGGCGTGCACCGCCAGGCCGGCGTTCGCGACGTTGACGAAAGGACGGTCGCCGATCCAGGCGAGGTCGTACGCAACCGGCGTGCCGTGCACCGCCGCGCGGCACGCGTCGTCGAGGTCGTCCGGGATCCCGGCCGCGCGAGCGAAGTCGTTGGCCGTGCCCGCGGGGATCACCGCCAGGGGGATCCGCCGCGCCGCCGCGATCGCCGCCGCCCGCCCGATGCTGCCGTCGCCGCCGGCCACGACCAGGCGGTCTGGCGAGGTGGCAAGAGCCGCCTCGGCCTCGTCGATTGGCGTGACGTCGACACGTTCGGCGCCCAGCTCGCGCAGGCGGCCGGTGAGCTCGCCGGCGTCCGGGGCGGAGCCCGCCTTGGGGTTGAGCACGAGGGCGATGTGCACGCCCGTACTCTGCCAGCCACCCGGTCGGATGTCAGCGCCGACGCGTGCGCGCGGTGCGGCGCGCCCGCCTGGCGCGCTCCTTCTGAATCGCCTCCGTCAGCTCGATCGTCGGCGGTCCGGCGTCAGCGTCGGCCGGAACGGTCTCCGGTGGCGGCGCCTGGGCCGGGTCGCCGTCGCCGGCGAGGGATTGCAGTCGCGTGGCGAGCGCCTGAGCGGCCTCGAGCGCGACGGCACGCTCGCGATGGATTGCGTCGATCCGCGCGCGATGTTCGCCGAGCTCCTGGTTGGCGCGCGCCCGGAGCCGGTCGAGCTCCTGGCGACCCTCGCCTCTGAGCCGGTCGGCGTCGTCCTGCGCCTGGGATCGGATCGCGTCCGCTTCGGTCTTCGCCCGCAGCGTGGTGGTGAACGCCTCCTCGCGCGCCTGCTCGGCGATCCCGTCGGCCTCCGCGCGCGCTGCCGCGAGCATCTCGTCCGCTGTCTGCCGCGCCTCGCGGAGCAGGCCGCCCACCTGGTCGCCGACGCGGTCGAGCGCGTGGCGCACCGCCGAGCGGGGTGACCGGTTCATGCGGAGCTCGTAGACGACGCGGTTGACGTAGCCGACGTAGGCGTCGACCGCCTCCCGGCTGTAGCCGCGCAGGACGACCGGGAAGTCGACGTCGCAGATGTCGTCCGGGTCGTCGTTCTCGCGAGGCGGGAAGCTGCCCGACCACTCCGGGTCGAAGGAGGCGGTCGGCCTCGGCGTCTCGGGACCGGAGTCGGGGTTCACGCTCCGACTATAACGATCCCGCGCCGCGGTGTCAGATCTGTCAACCGGAAAGGCGGACGACGACCCGCGAGTGTTGACCGGTTCCCACCGGCCCTGGTCAACTGACCGGCACTACGCGTCGCTCCTGCCGAAGCAGGAGCGGTATACCGGCTTGCGAACAGGCTCTCGTCCATGGCGCGTCGTCTTCGGTCGAGATGGAGCCTCTCCCGGGCGGCGCGTCATGGGCATCCACCGGCACGGTACGCCTTGGATGCCAGAGTGGATTGCGGTGATATCGCCGGCGGTTCGGAAGGCGCGCGGAGCAGGCCTTCGCTCAGCGCTGCTTAGGCCGAACGAGCAGGTTTTAGGCGTCTAAGCCGCGGGCAGGGGGTGTGCGTCCACATCGTCGCATCGGCGACGACTTCACAGGAGGCACATATGGCAACCCATGCAGAGAGCGGGGCGCGATCCACGACCAGGGGCGGCACACGCGTGGCGTCCCGGCTTGCGACCGAGACGAAGCAGGCGTTCAAGACGACGGAGTTCTGGGCGTTCATCGCTGCCGTCATCGGCGTGCTGGTCGCGGCGCAGATCGTGAGCAGCGGTAACGGCACCGGCACAGGCGCCGACAACAATGGCGACGCGTTCAACGCCTCGCGGGCGTGGCTCTACATCACCATCCTGACGGTTGGCTACATGGTCAGCCGCGGCTTCGCCAAGGCTGGAGTGCGCGACCCGTTCTGGTCTGACGGGGACAACGACAGCCGCGACTAGGAAACACGCCAGGGCGTTCAGCAGAGCAGCGCCTTAGGCTCCTCCTGGCAGTACCGACTGCACAGCAGGTCGGTGGAACCGTCGCACCGCATGGAGCGTCACCGCAGCATGCCGCGGCGCATCGCGATTCGAGAGGTCAACGCTTCAGCATGAGCAAGGTGGTCGCGATCATGTCGATGTCGCTCGACGGGTATGTCGCGGACCAAGTGACGGGGTCGACGAGGTCTTCGACTGGTACTTCTCCGGCGATGTCGAGGTGCCCACGGCGGGCACGCCACCCGATTTCACGTTCCGCGTGTCGCCACCGAGCGCCGACACCTTCGGGGCCTGATGGCTGAGATCGGCGCCATGCTCACCGGTCGGCGCACGTTCGACCGCGCCCACGGCTGGGGCGGCCGGCAGCCATTCGATGTGCCCGCTTTCGTCGTCACGCACGAGGTGCCAGACGGCTGGCCGCGGCCCGGCTCGACAGTCGAGCTTGTCACGGATGGGATCGAAAGCGCCGTTGCACGAGCGAAGGCCGCTGCCGGCCCGAAGTCCGTGGGAGTGCACGGAGCCCAGACGATCCAGCAGTGCCTGGATGCGGGACTGCTCGACGAGATCCAGGTCGATCTGGCCGCCGTGGTACTGGGCTCAGGTGTGCGGCTGTTCGACCACCTCGCGAACACCCCGTGCGTCCTGGGGAACCCCGCAGTCGTCGCTGGGGTCGGTGTCACGCACCTGCGCTACCCCGTGCACACTCCGGCACGGCTCGAACCGGGGCGCTAGGCCGACCCCGAAGCCCGCACGCCGTGACCGTCGCAGCGCCGCCGGCAGCGGTCAATCGCGCCGTGTAGGACTCATGTCCGCACTGGGGAGCCATGGAGGCGAGCGGGATAGGGCTGCGAGAGGCTGGGTGTGGGTGCTGGTAGACTGGGCCGCCTTTGAGGCGAGCCTCTCCTCCCGTTGACGAGATGCCGCTTCCTCCCACCAGCAGCGGCGTGACGACGGGAGATCGAGATGGCTGATGCAAATCGCTTGGGCGAAATCGTCGTTCGCGACCTGCCGGAGGATCGTGGCTGGTGAAGTTGAAGGGTGAACACGACCTGTCCACCGCGGCGGAGCTGGCTGACCGGCTTGATGCGATCTTTGCGACCGGAACGTCGCTCGTCATCGATCTGCGAGATACGGATTTCATCGACTCCTCCATCCTGCGAGTGCTGTTGGAGGCAGACAGCATGGCCACGGCCAGTCGTTGTGAGCACTTCGCGTTGGTGGCGGATCACGATAGCCAGGCGCTTCGTCTGTTCGACCTGGCCGGGGTACGAAGGGTGTTCCACATTTTCGGCTCAGCGGAGGAGGCCTTCGCGCACTTCGATGCGTCCGATGCCGTCCCCACGGATGTGATTGAGCGGTGGGTCACCCGAAAACAGCGAATCGTCAAGAATGAGCAGGAGTTTCGCGACTACAACAACCGCCGCATGCAAATGGAGGCGGGGGCAGCGACCGACGACGAGGATCTGCTGCCATTCCTATGTGAGTGTGGCGACCGCGACTGCTTGAAGACTCTGATGCTTACTGCGGCAGAGTTCAGCGAGGCCCACTCGGCAGGCAACATGTTCATCGTCAAACCCGGCCACGTGTACCCCGAAGTGGAACGACTCGTCGCCGAACACGACACCTTCGGCATCGTCGAGAAAGCCAACATGCAACCGGCGCGAATGCCGCTGCCTGGCCCCGAAGTGTGACATCACTCGCGGAGTGGCTGGCGTCGGTGGGGATTACCTACGGGCAGGACGGCCATCGAACTGGCCGCCCCACCCGGTTGAAGTACTGCTAGCCGCGGCCGTGGCCAGCGGACATCGTGGTTAGCTGGGCGACTCCGGGTCGCCGTGCACATCGGGCGTTGTTTCCGGTTCCGCGCCGGCCGGTTTGGTGGGCTGCGCCGGTGGCTGTGGGTCTGGTGGGGCGTCCGCCTCCGGTCGCTCCTCATCCCCCGGTTTGCCCCTCTCGGCCATGGGCTAGCGCCGCCCAATCGCCAGGCCGAGGAACATGCCGACCACGAGCGCGACTGACCCAGCGCCCATCGTCGCCCATGTCCCCGCATGCGCCGCTGCCTGAGTCGCCTGTGCCCCCGCCTGGGCGGCCGCCTGCGTGGCCTCCGCGCCTGCCTGCGTGGCCGCCTGCACTGCCTGGGCCTTCTCGAGCTCAGATACCCGCTGTGTCAGATCGCCGCTCTGCGAGCCGTTCGTTCCCTGTGCCTGCTGCTCCATCATCGACATGTCATGCCTCCCGTTGGTGGTGTGGCCCGCCGCTGTTGGAGCCTTCCGGCGCTTGCCCGCCGCCTCGTGACAGCAAACCTGCTCAGGGCCACTCAAGCCGTTCCGCTCGGCACCGACGGTAGGTCGCGCACGCGAGGGCTCCGACGGCATCGGCACGTCGTGGATCCCTCCGGGCGTCAGCGTGGTGCCGGGCGGCGCGGGCCGAGCGGTACAGGGATAATCGTGAAGCGGCCGCCGATATTGGGATCTGCCACGACGGCTTGCCCGTCACGTGCTGGCTGCGATCGAGGTCGGCCACGAAGAGCACACCAGCGAGCACACAACGGTTAGCGGCCATCCGAGGGTCGAGGCCAGAGGGCCGAGGCACCGGCGGACGATCAATGCCAATCCGATAGTCGTCGCACCGGCGAGCGCCGCGATGAGCAGATAGACCGCTGAGGCGGAGGCAGGGTGGGCGTGGCAGCTGGTCGGGTCTCCACCGCTACCGCAGACAGGCAAGAACCCGGAGAAGAGGATCACGATGATTGCGGCGAGCGGCTCGGCCACGAACAGGAAGCTCGCGGCAGCGGCGGTCAACAAACCGGTTCGCGCCCAGCTCAAAGGGGGATGGCCCGACTCCATCCAGAGACCGTATGGCGTCGAGCGGACGGTATCGGCGCGGCTTTGGTGCGGGTAAGGAGGCTGGTGGAACCGTTGCGAGGCGTGTAGCGTCGTAGCGGTATGTGGAGGAGCGTCGCGATAGGGGTTGTGCGAGGCCGGACCCGTCGGCAAAGAAGACTGGTCTTCTCGCTTCTGATGGTCGCAGGGCTTGTCGCGGCGGGTTCGTTGGCAGCAGAGTTGCTTCCCAGGTCGTCCACGCCCTTCCGCGTCGCAGCAATCGGCCTCCTCACGGCGGCCGTGCTTGCGGGCATCGCGAACGCCCGTCGAATGCCCCACCGACGAGTTAGACCTCGCACTCCCCTGAGTGGGACGGTACCTCTCGTGGCTGGCGTAGGTCTGCTGCTAAAGGTGGCTATCGACGCGCTTCCCGCACCTTGGAGGATGCTCGCGGACGTGGGAGGGTGCTGCGTGTTCGTCTTCTTCCTCATCGGCCTCGTTCCGATATGGCTGTACGACCTACCGTGAGCGGCCGTTGCGAGATGATGCGACGCGTTCTCCTCCTTTGCGGGCTGTGCGGGGTGCTGGCGGGGTGCAGCTGGACTGGCGGCGGCCAGCCGAGTGCGCACAGCCGGAAGGACAGCCCTCCTCACTCCGTCTGGGTGCCCGGACAGACTCTGCGGTTGATGACGCCGCAACAGGCGGCGTCGGCGCGGATGACGATCCGTACATTCCG
Organism: Kofleriaceae bacterium; assembly: GCA_036403075.1. Taxonomy (GTDB): domain Bacteria; phylum Myxococcota_A; class Polyangia; order Haliangiales; family Haliangiaceae; genus JABFXX01. The sequence goes on along the minus strand of DASWRS010000118.1, from coordinate 2,285 downwards.
CGTGCCCGGTAGCGGTCCTAGGGTTGCGGTGCGGGAAACGTTGCAGTGTGAACCACCGGCCGGGTCTGTGCCCGATCCGCCAAGGGCCTGCGAAGCGCTTCAAGATTTCCTGACTCACTTTCGGCCGCCGAAGCGCGAGGTTCAGTTCTGCGGCAAGCGGTCTAAGACGCACCGGATCGTGGAGGTGTGGGCCACGGTCGACGGTCAGAAAGTCGGACTAGTCGGAAGCGACTTGTCAGGCGAGTGCGGGCTTAGGCGGCGCCTGAGGCTTGATCTTGACGCGATTGTCGGGAACTCGGATGTCGCAACCGGAGTGTCTGCGGAGTGAGGGCCGGCCGGTCGGGTGTCGTGGTCGTCCTTTGCGGACTGTGCTGGGTGCTGGCAGGGTGCGGCGTGGGCGGCGGTAGCGGGGCTGTCAGCGACCCGTACGGCGCGAATGGCTACCTCGGCGCGACTTACGGTGGCTCGTCCCACGGGGTTACGGGTGTCGGGTCGGGTTCGTCTGCAACATTGACAGCCAAGGAGGTCGCCGCGCTCGTGAAGCGCGTAGTGGCCTCCAAGCCCGGAAAGCCGATCGTCTCGCGGCTCCACTGCAGTGTCGACGGAGGCAGCGCCGTTTGCTACGGCACGTACCTTCAGCCGCTTAGTAGTTCTGGGAGCTGCTCGAACGGGGCGGCGGCGAACTGCAACGCGGATGCGCTTTACAAGGATGTGCCGCTCAGCGTGGCGTTCCGGGTCGGGCAAAGCGCGGCAGGCTGGACCCTGGAGGCTGACTGCGGCCGCTCGACGGATGTTCTCAGACTCTTCTGCCGGCGGCCGCAGGCCTCTCCCTAGGAAGACGGTCAAGAAGCTGCCTGAGCAGCTCGGCCGGCGGCGGGCCATGACCCCGCTCGAGGTGGAGAAGCTGCGAGCTGCGATGCCGACGGAGCGGGATCGCCTCCTCCTCGGTCTGATGGCCTACGCCGGTCTTCGCCCCGAGGAGGCGCTACCGATGGTCTGGGGGAACGTCTCAGGTGATCGGTTGCTCGTTGATCGCACCTTCTCGCACGGCGCGTTGGAGATGCGCACGAAGACGAATCCAGTGAGGGATGTGCGCCTGGTGCTGCCCCTGGTGGAGGAGCTGGCTGCGGCTCGACCGGCGGATGCGAAAGCCGAGGATCTCGTTGCGCCTGGTCGCTTCGGAGGGCCGCTCGACTTGGACAACTGGCGCTGGAGGGTCTGGAGGCCAGCGGCTGAGCGAGCCGGTGTGGCGGCTACGCCTGCGGATTGCCGGCATACGTTCGCGTCTCTGCTTGCAAACGAGGGTGGCCTGATGCAGGACGTGGCGCGTCAGCTCGGGCATACCACGCCGCAGATGCTCGATCGGTACTGCGAGGTGTTTGATCCTGCGGCGGTGGCGCACCGCACCGCGATGGCCGATGCAATACGCGAAGCGCGGCGCACGGTCCGGGGAGATGTGGCAGAAACGCGGCATAAGCGTCAGCCGGCGGTACGACGAAGTTCACGCAAAAAGCCGCGATATGCAGGCGTTTCGTGAGGCGGGGGCGGCAGGGATCGAACCTGCGACCTTGAGCTTAGAAGGCTCCTGCTCTATCCACTGAGCTACGCCCCCGATTCCGCTCAACGGTACCAGTCTTCGCCGCCGGCGAAGTTAGAAGGCCCCTGCTCTATCCACTGAGCTACCCCCCGAAGCGGTTTTGGGAGTTTTGGGACGCCCACAGGCCGCTTTTCTCCAATCAGGCACCTACACCCCCGGCACCAGCTCCGCGCGAACGATCGCTTTTCCGCGGAGCCTGGCGCGAATCGCCCTAGCGGGTGTGGTGGTCGAAGCCGACCGCCACCGCCCGGCGTCTTTGACGTCGCCACCCAGATCTCACGACCGTCATCCCGAAGATCCCGCCAGCGACTCCGCCTCCAAGCCCCGCACCCCGTCCACCGCAACAGCGGCATGTGGCGGTGATGCCGGCGAACAGTGCACACTCAGCTCCCTCTCGAGATGCAAGTCGATTATACCGCCCGCCGGTTTCAGTGGTCGCGACCAGCTTCCGCTGTGCCGCTTGTCCGAGAGAAGCTGCTGATCGTGGGACGACGTAGAAGGAGGTGGGCTCTTCGTGACGGAGCCGGGGACGGTCGCCGCGATCTTGCCGTGCTGGCTGAGGCCAGCACGTAGCGATCTGAACGCTATCTCACCTGCGCCGTTTCGGATGGCCCGAGTGCATCATTCCCGGACAGGCGGCCACAGACAGTGGCATGGGCTTCTGAGATCAGCTTTCGATGAACCGATG
>DASWRS010000117.1:0-5428 GCA_036403075.1 Kofleriaceae bacterium | reverse complement strand
GCGAACCGCCGCAGCAGCTCGCCGAGCGCGATCCCGGCCTCGAGCCGCGACAGCGGCGCGCCGAGGCAGAAGTGGATGCCGTGGCCGAACGCGACGTGCGGGTTCGGGTCGCGCGTCACGTCGAACCGCGCCGGATCGGCGAACCGGCGCGGATCGCGGTTCGCCGCGCCGATCATCGCGATCACGAACTTGCCGGCCGGGATCCGCGTGCCGTCGAGCTCGACCTCGCGCACCGTGGCGCGGAACATCGCCTGCACCGGCGCGCGATAACGCAGCACCTCCTCGATCGCCGAGGGCAAGAGCGCCGGATCGCGCCGGATGCGCGCGAGCTGGTCGGGGTGGGCGGCGAAGCACAGGACCGCGTTGTCGATCAGGTTGGTCGTCGTCTCGGTGCCGGCGGCGAGCAGCAACTGGCAGAACCGTATGATCTCGGGGTCGCCGAGGTGCTCGCCATCGACCTCGGCGGTCACCAGCCGCGCGATCAGGTCGTCGGTCGGGTGGCCGCGGCGCGCCGCGATCACGGCTCCGAGATAGTCGGTCATCTCGGCATCGGCGCGCGCGAATGCGGCCGAGGCCTCGTGCGCGTCGCCGCCGGCGATCGTGTTGCCGAGGTTGACGATCGCGTCGCTCCAGCCCGCGAGCCGCCGCCAGTCGTCGAGCGGCAGCCCCATCAGCTCGCCGATCACCATCATCGGCAGCGGCGTGGCCAGGTCGGCGACGAGATCGATCTCGCCGCGATCGGCGATGCGAGACGAGGCCTGATCGAGCAGCGCGCACGCGAGCTCGCGGATCCGGGGCTCGAGGCCGGCGATCGACCGGGGCGTGAACGCCCGGCTGATGATCGCGCGGAGCTTGGTGTGCCGCGGCGGGTCCATGAACAGCAGCCACTGGAAGCGGTTGCCGCGCGACGGGCCGACGTCGGAGCTGAACGCCTCGTGATCGGTCAGCACGCGCTTGACCGCCTCGTGGCCGAACACCGCCCACAGGTCGGGGCCGGGGACGTGCAGGACCGGTGACGTGGCGCGCAGCTGGTCGTAGAGCGGATACGGATCGCGGCGGGTGGTTATCGAGAACAGGTCCATGAAGGCACGCTATGCTGGCGGGCGATGGCGCGCTTGAACGAAACCCGGATCGGTGCGCTGCTCACCGAGCCGTTCGGCGGCACGTTCTCGCGCTCGGCCGCCGCGTCGTGTCACGCCGAGCACGGCACGGGCGTGCTCGTCGGCCTGGACGCCGATGTCGTGATCGACGCCGGCGGCGGCCTGGTGCGCGGCCGCGCGGTGATCGTGCCGCCCGACGTGCCGTACGCGGCGAGCTGCCCCGGCCCGGTCGTGTCGTACACGTTCGACCCCGAGCTGTGCCCGCGCATTGCCGGCGCCGCGCGTGCCGCGGGCGGCCCGCGCGCGATCGACGGCGCCGCGGGCGCGTACCTGATCGGTGCTGTCGTCGGGCATCGCGCCGAGCTCGCGCGGCCCGACGTGCTCGTCGGCGTCGGCGAGGAGGTGCGGCGCGTGCTCGCGAGCGGGCCGGTGCACGGATTCGACCGCCGCGTCGCGCGGCTGGTGGAGACCCTGCGCGATCCCGCGGCGGACGGCGCGGACGCGGTCGCGCGGACCCGGCTATCCGCGGCCCACCTGCAGGCGCTGTTCGCGCGCGACGTCGGCATCCCGATGCGCACCTACCGGCTGTGGCGGCGGCTGCTCCACACGCTGGGGCGCGTCGGGCCGCTTGATCTCACGGCCGCGGCCCACGCTGGCGAGTTCGCCGACCTCGCGCACTTCTCGCGGACGTGCCGGCGCATGCTCGGCTACGCGCCGAGCGCGCTGCGCGCGAACCTGATGTCGCGCTGATCAGCCAGGCGCGGCGGACGCGGCGAGGTGGCCGGCGATCGCGTCGTTGACGACATCGGCGTGCGTGATCGGGCCCATGTGGCCCATGCCGGGGAACAGCTCGAGCCGGGCGTGCGGCAGGGCCTCGGCGAGCCGCTCGAGCGTGCGCTGCTCCGTCATCGGCGTGCGGGCGCCGCCGAGCAGGAGCGTCGGGGCGCCGATCGTCGCGTAGCGCGCGCGATCGGTGGTGTCGGCGCTGAGCGAGGTGACCTCCTGGTAGACCTTCCACGCGACCGCGCGGAACGCGGCCCGGGTCGGCTCGGCGAGCGCGGCCCACGCGCCGGGGCCGTTCCACCAGTCGACGAAGCCCTGGAGCCACGCCTCGTCGACGCCGGCGGCGTCGGGCTGATACCCGGGGCGCGGGAGCTGCGCGCGGGCGTCGGCGTCGGCGTCGCCGAGGACTCCGAACGCGACCGGCTCGTAGAGCGCGAGCGACCGCACCAGGTCGGGCCGGGCGAGCGCGAGCTGGAGCGCGAGCAGCCCGCCGTAGGAGTGACCGACGACGTCCGCGGGGCGATCGAGCAGGCCCGCGAGGCGGTCCACATCCTGCCGGAAATGGAATGGCTTGCCCGGCGGCCACGGGTTGTCGCCGTAGCCGATCAGGTCCGGCGCGAGCACGTCGTGGCTCGGCGCGAGCCGCTGGGCGAGCTTGCGCCACTGGCGCGACGTGAAGCCTCCGCTGTGGATCAGGAGCGCGAGGGGTCTGGACACGGCAGGGGCAGCCTACATCGCCCGGGGTCGATCGCCAGCGGTTGTGCGGGTCATCGCGCCCCGGGTTCGCGGCCTTGTCTCGGCCGGGCTCCCGCGGCAAGGTCGCGCGCATGAAGACACGCAAGCTTGGCAAGCAGGGGCCGACCGTCGGCGCGATCGGCCTGGGCTGCATGGGGATGTCCGAGTTCTACGGCGCGCGCGACGACGCCGAGTCGATCGCGACGATCCATCGGGCGATCGATCTCGGCGTGACGCTGCTCGATACCTCCGACATGTACGGGCCGCACACCAACGAGCAGCTGGTCGGCAAGGCGATCGCCGGCCGCCGCGATCGCGTCGTGCTCGCGACCAAGTTCGGCATCGTGCGCAATGGCAACGAGCGGTCGCTCAACGGCCGCCCCGAGTACGTCAAGGCTGCGTGCGACGCCAGCCTCCAGCGGCTCGGCGTCGACGTGATCGACCTGTACTACCAGCACCGCGTCGATCCGGCGACGCCGATCGAGGACACCGTCGGTGCGATGGCCGACCTGGTGCGCGCCGGAAAGGTCCGCTACCTCGGCCTGTCCGAGGCGGCGCCCGACACGCTGCGCCGCGCCTGCAAGGTCCACCCGATCGCCGCGCTGCAGACCGAGTACTCGCTGTGGACCCGCGATCCCGAGGACGGCGTGCTCGACGCGTGCCGCGAGCTCGGCGTCGCGTTCGTCGCGTATAGCCCGCTCGGCCGCGGCTTTCTCACCGGCCAGATCAAGAAGATCGACGACCTCGCACCGGACGACTTCCGCCGCCACTCGCCCAGGTTCCAGCCGGACAACTTCGCCAGGAACCTGGCGCTGGTCGAGCACATCACGGCGCTCGCCCGGCAGAAGGGCGTCACGCCGGGCCAGCTCGCGCTCGCCTGGGTGCTGTCGCGCGGCGACGACATCCTCCCGATCCCCGGCACCAAGCGGCGCACCTACCTCGAGGAGAACGTTGCGGCGGCAGACCTCACGTTCACCGCGGACGAGCTCGCGAAGATCGACGCGATCGCACCCAAGGGGGTCGCCGCCGGCCTGCGTTACCCCGCCGCCGCGATGGCGTCGGTGAATCGCTAGCGTATGGCGCCCGGCGATACCCCGGATACCCCCGAGCGGCCGCCGCCGAAGCGCCCCGTGAGCCTCGGCGCGGGCGCGGTGGTGATCCACGAAGGCCGCGTGCTGCTGGTGCGCAACATCCGCGGCGTGACCCGCGGGCGCTACCTGCTCCCGGCGGGCCGCGTCGACCCCGGCGAGCTGCCCGATCAGGCGGCGGTGCGCGAGGCGTTCGAGGAGACCAACCTGCGGGTCGAGATCGAGGGTCTGCTCGGCGTCCGGCTGTGGGTCATGGACGACGGCGAGCACAACTACTTCTTCATGTTCCTGGGGCGGCTCGTGTCCCCGGTGACCGACCTGCGCCCGAACCTCGCCGAGGTCGACGACGCGCGGTTCTTCTCCCGCGAGGAGATGGACGCGCTGGGCCGGGACGAGACCTGGTCGGGCGCGATCGCGATCGCGTACAAGGCGCTCGATCCCGAGCGGAGCCTGTGGCCCAACCACGCCGCGCTGTCCGACCGCTCCGGGGTCGATGTTCCGGAGCGCTGGCGGATCTGGATCTAGCCCGAGGCGGTGGCGCTGGGCCGGCACGGGACCCGGCGCTGAGCGCAGCGTCTCGCCCAACGATGCCGCGCTGTCCGACCGCTCCGGGGGCGACGTCCCGGAGCGCTGGCGGATCTGGATCTAGCCCGCCGGTCAGCCGCGGCCGGCGAGGCCGGCGAGCTCGCTGGCGTGGGCGACGTAGACACCGGGGCGGTCGCCGCAGAGCCGCGGGGTCGGGAACACCTTGCCCGGGTTCATGCGCACGTCGGGGTCGAAGGTGCAGCGGACGAGGTTCATCGTCGCGAGGTCGGCGTCGGAGAACATCTCGCCCATGTACATTGCCTTGTCGGCGCCGACGCCGTGCTCGCCGGTGATCGAGCCGCCGGCCTGGACGCAGAGCTTGAGGATCTCGCCCGCGGTGGCCTCGGCGAGCGCCTCCTGCCCGGGGATCGCGGCGTCGTAGAGCACGAGCGGGTGGAGGTTGCCGTCGCCGGCGTGGAACACGTTGGCGATCCGCAGGCCGCGCGAGGTCGCGAGCTCGTCGATCGCGCGCAGGACCTGGGCGATCTCCGAGCGCGGGATGACGCCGTCCTGGACGACGTAGTTCGGGCTGATCCGGCCGACCGCCGCGAACGCGCTCTTGCGGCCGCGCCACATCGTGTCGCGCTCGGCGGCGTCGCGCGGGACGCGGATCTCGAGCGCGCCGGCCTGGCGGGCGAGCCGGTTGGCCTCGGCCGCGGTGTGCTCGACCTCGGCGGCGGGGCCATCGACGTCCATCAGCAGCGCCGCGCCGACGTCAGGCCAGTCGACGCCGGTGGCGGCCTTGATCGCGACGATCGCGAGCCGGTCCATCATCTCGATCGCGGCCGGGACGATGCCGGCGGCGATGATCAGCGAGACCGCGTTGCCGGCCTCGTCCGTCGACGGGAACGTCGCGAAGAACGTGCGGGTGGCCTCGGGGCGGCGCAGGATGCGCAGCACGACCTCGACGACGATGCCGAGCGTGCCTTCGCTGCCGACCAGCGCGCCGCGCAGGTCGTAGCCGATCGGGTCGGCGACCGGGCCGCCGAGCTCGACGACCTCGCCATCGGGCAGGACGACGGTGGCGCCGAGCACGTGGTTGGTGGTGAAGCCGTACTTGAGGCAGTGCGCGCCGCCGGAGTTCTCGGCGACGTTGCCGCCGATGGTGCAGACCTGCTGCGACGACGGATCGGGGGC
>DASWRS010000116.1:0-3682 GCA_036403075.1 Kofleriaceae bacterium | reverse complement strand
CTCGGTGATGCCGTCGACCACCACGCCGGCGATCGCGAACGCGCGGATCACGGTCTTGGCGTCGTGCACGATCTTGGCGACCGCGGGATCGCCGAGCACGGCGTGGAGCGGCGCGAGATCGCTTGCGACCGGCGGCGCCGGGGCGCCGATGTAGCGGTGGCCGAGCGGGATGTACGCCGGCGCGAGGCCGTCGACCGCGACCACCACGGCGACCAGCCCGGCGCGCTCGGGGCGCTCGGGCGACAGCTCGACGGTGACCGCCATCCGGCCGGCGGCCCGCGCCGCGGCGGCGAGCTCGACGATCGCGTCGCCGCGCACCACGATCCGGGCATCGGGCGCCTGGCTGACGCTCGCGACCTGGTGGACCTCGGGCGCGGGCACGACGATCACGTCATCGGCCGGCGGCATCCGGACCTTGACCTTGTCGACCAGCAGCCCGAACTCGAGCTCGGTGAACAGCTGGAGCAGCTCGGGCAGGTTCCACTCGCCGACCACGAGATCGTCGAGCGTCACCGGCAGCGGCACGTCGCGGCGCAGCTCGACCAGCTGGCGCGAGATCTGGATCCGCTCGAGCTGCTCGGGATCGCCGAACGGCTGCTTGATCGAGATCCGCGGCACCACCGGGTTCTGGGCGATCAGGTTCGCCAGCGTGCCGTACTGCTCGAGCAGGTTGGCGGCGGTCTTGTCGCCGACGCCGCGGATCCCCGGGATGTTGTCGCTGGTGTCGCCGACCAGCGCGAGGAAGTCGGGGATCTTCTCGGGCGGCACCCCCATCTTCTTGATGACCTCGTCGCGGGTATAGGTCTTCTGGTGGAGCGCGTCGATCATCGACACGTGGTCGCCGACCATCTGCATGATGTCCTTGTCGGCGGAGAAGATCACGACCTCCCAGTCGCGCGCGCGCGCCTGCTCGACCAGCGTGGCGATCACGTCGTCGGCCTCGACCCCGGGCACCGCGATCACCGGCCAGCCCATGCCCTGGACGACCTTGGCGAAATAATCCATCTGGACCTGAAGCTCCTCGGGAGGCTCCTTGCGGGTCGCCTTGTACGCCGGGTACATCTCGGCGCGGAACGTCCGCACGCCGGTCTTGTCGTCGAACACCACCGCCATGCGGCGCGGCGCGAAGTCCTCCTCGAGCCGCATCAGCATGCGCGAGAACACGTAGAGTGCGCCGGTCGGCATGCCCTCGCTCGTCGACAGCCGGACCTCACGCCGCTCGCCGCGCGAGCTGTTCATGAGGCCGTAGTGGGCGCGGAAGATGTACCCGTGCCCGTCGACGATGTAGAGCCGCTCCGTCACGGCACGCAATGTAGCCCGCCCGTCTGACCCTGCCCAGGCCGCGCCCGCGCCGTGCACGCTTGCGTCGATCCGCCCGGGCGCCAGGCGCCCGCCGCCGAGATCGCGGCGCGCTTCGGTCGTGAACCGGCCCCGGCCGTCGCGGCGCGGATTGTGTGGCAAGATGCCGGCATGCACCGCATCGTCGTCGACGCCATGGGCGGCGATCACGCCCCGGAGGAGATCGTGCGGGGTGCCGCCGAGGCGTCGCTGGCCCTGACCTCGGCCGAGATCATCCTGGTCGGCGACGCCGCCGAGCTCGGCCGGCTACTGCCCCGGATGCGGCACGACGGCGCGCGCGTCCGGGTCCACCACGCGCCCACGTTCATCGCGATGGACGAGAAGCCGGCCGAGGCGCTCGCCGCCAAGCCCGAGGCCTCGATCGCGATCGCCGCCGACCTGGTCGCCCGCGGCGAGGGCGACGCGCTGGTGTCCGCCGGCAACACCGGCGCGAGCGTGCTGGCCTGCGCCCGGCGCTGGACCCTGTTGCAGGGCGTGCGGCGCGCCGCGCTGGCCGCGGTCTACCCGACCGAGCTGCGCCGCGGCGAGAAGGACGATCCGTTCTCGCTGATCCTCGACGTCGGCGCCACGATCGACGCCACCGCCGACGACCTCGTCGGGTTCGCGGTGATGGGCTCGGCCTACGCCAAGCTGGTGTCGCAGAACCGCCGGCCGCGCGTGGCGCTCCTGTCCAACGGCGCCGAGGCCGGCAAGGGCCCGCCCTCGGTGATCTCGGCCCACGCCGCTCTGGTCGAGACCACCGAGCTCAACTTCATCGGCAACATCGAGGGCCTCGACATCCCGCGCGGCGTGGCCGATGTCGTGGTGACCTCGGGGTTCGTCGGCAACGTCGTGCTCAAGATGCTCGAGGGCGTGTCCGAGACCGTGGTCCGGCTCGCGCGCTACGCCCACAAGGAGCGGCTCGCCTGGCGGCTGGGGCTGATCGCGCTATCGTCGGCGATCGACCAGCTCAAGTCGATCACCGACTGGCAGCAGTACGGCGGCGCGCCGCTCCTGGGCTTCACCCACCCGTTCATCAAGGCGCACGGCCGGTCCAACGCCCACGCGGTGACCAACGCGATCAAGGTCGCGCACAAGGCGCTCGCCGGCAACCTGTGCGGCCACATCGCGCGGACGATGGCCGAGCTCGACGAGCGCGCCAGCCGCCGGCCGCGGCCGTCGGGCGAGCTGCCCAGCGAACCGGTGCCATGACCCCGCGCTCGCTGCTGGGCCGCCTGGGCCGGATCCACACGGTGGCAGCGCTGGGCGGCCGGCTCGGCCAGCGCCTCGGGCTGTTCGACCACATCCCGGACGCCCTGCCGCCGGGCGCGCCGCCGCCGCGCCATACCTTCCGCTGGGACCTCGACAAGACCTACCTGCGCACCGAGTTCGACTCGCTCGCCGACCTGGCGCGCAGCGCGGTCGAGAACGCCGCCGACAAGCAGGCCTATCCCGGCGCCACGGCGCTGCTCCGCGCGCTGCGTCAGGACGATCACCGGATCTGCATCGTCTCGGGCAGCCCCACCCAGATGCGCCAGGTGCTCGCGGCCAAGCTCGCGCTCGACGGCGTGTCGTACGACGAGTTCGTCCTCAAGAACAACCTCAAGAACCTGCTGCGCGGCCGGTTCCGCGCGCTGCGCGCCCAGATCCCCTACAAGCTGCCGGCGATGCTGCAGTCGCGGATCGGCGCGGCCGCGGACGCCGAGACCCTGTTCGGCGACGATGCCGAGGCCGATGCCATCATCTATTGCCTGTACGCCGACCTGATCGCCGAGCGGGTGTCGCTGCAGGACCTCGAGCGCGTGCTGGTCGCGTCGCGCGCCTACGATGACGACGCGGTGCGGATCCTCGATCTCGCCCGGCGCGCCCCGAAGCACGCCGCCGTCAACCGGATCTTCATCCACCTCGATCGCCGGTCGGCCCCGGTCGGGTTTCGCCACTACGGCCCGCGCCTGGTGCCGGTGTTCAACTACTTCCAGGCCGCGCTGGTGCTCTACGGCGACCACGTGCTGTCGGCGCGCCAGGTGATCTTCGTCGCGCTCGAGATGCTCGACTCGGGGCAGTACGAGCTCGGCCACCTCGCGACCAGCGTCCAGGACATGATCCGGCGCGGCCGGATCACCCGGGAGGTCGCGCTGCAGCTGACCGCCGAGGCCCACGACGCCGCCCGCTCGGGCGCGCTGTCGGGGCGCAACGACCTGCCGCCGTTCGAGCAGATCGCCGAGGCGTTCCGCGAGCGCGTCCGCGAGCTCGGCCCGACCGAGCCGCACCCGCAGGAAGCCGAGGCGCCGCTCGACTACGTCCGGCTGGTCGACGAGGAGCACGAGCACCGGCGGAGCCGCCG
>DASWRS010000115.1:0-22460 GCA_036403075.1 Kofleriaceae bacterium | reverse complement strand
TGTCGCGGCGAGGCCGTCGATGCCCCGGTCACGCAGTGATCCGGCCGCGGCCCTGCTGATCGCGGCGCTGGCAGGGTGCGGCGCCGCGCCGGCGAGCCCGACCGTGCGCTGTCCCGCGGATCGCGCGATCGTGATCGCGAGTCGCGCCGACCTCGCGGGGCTCGCGGGCTGCACGACCGCGGCCGGCGTGACCGTTCGCAGCGGCGCCGCGCTCGATATTTCGGCGCTCGGTGCGCTGGCGACCATCTCCGGCGATCTGGTGATCGGTCCGACCGTCGCGATCGAGGAGATCACGCTACGCGGGCTGCGGCGGGTCGACGGCGCGATCCGCGTGGTGAGCAACGGCCTGCTCCATGGCCTGTACCTGCCCGGGCTCGAGTCCGCCGGCGCGCTCGAGGTCGCCGGCAACCCGGCGATCGTGACGGTCTCGCTGCCGCGCCTGGGCGCCGTTCGCGGCGCGCTGCGCATCACCGGCAACGCCGGCCTCGAGCTGGTCGATGTCTCGGTGCTCGCGACCGTCGGCGGCGAGCTCGCGCTGGCCGGGGCCCGGCTCACGCTCGTCGAGGCCGACGAGCTGCGCCGCGCCGCCTCGGTCGAGATCGACGCCCCGAACCTGCCGTCCGAGGTCGCCGACCGGGTGCGCGCGGCGGCCGCGGGACCGTGACGCCGGGTGCCGGGGTGTTCCGTTACCGGACCACTGCAAGCACCTCGCGATGGGGCCTGGCAATCGCCGTGGGTTCGAGGCGATCGGCCTCGCGCCGACGGTCCGCGGGCGAGCGCAGGCGCTCGGTCGAACACGCGAGGAACGATCTCCAACCATCGCCGGCGATCATCGTCAGCGGAATTTTCCGCCATCGCGTCGCGATCGAAGACGACGTTTCGCTACCTGCCGAACACTCTCGCCGGCGACGAGGGGCGCGAATACGGAAACCGCATCCGGCGACGCGTACATCTCGCGACCTGATGCGAGACGGCGGCGAGAAAGGCATCGCCGATGTGGTTCTCGGCGGCAAGCCATGGCGTCCGGCGGCCGGTCTCTGCGAGAATCATCGGCAACTCAGCTCAAGGTGGAGGTGCGCCGTGACCCCTGGGCAATTCATTCAGTGGCAGGATCTGTTTGCGGTCGTCGACAATGGTTCGATTCCTCTGGCCCGATACGGCCCGATCGAATCCGCCATGCGCGATCAGGCGAAGCTGTTCCCGCAGGGCATCGCCTGCTTCGTGATCTTGCCGCCCGATGCCAAGCCGCCGCCCGATGACATCAAGCGCGCGGTGAAGAGCCTGTTGACCCGCATGGCGCCCTCGCTGTCGTGCCTTGCCTACGTCATCGAAGGCACCGGGTTCAAGGGCGTGGCCGCGCGCGCCACGCTGGTCGGGATGAAGATCTTCGCATCGCGGCCGTACCCGATCTACGTCGAGGTCTCGCTCCACGAGGCGCTGAAGAAGGTCATGCCGCACCTGGCGCACGGGCGCACCGTGACGACCGATGTCAACGTGATCGCGCAGGCGATCAACGACGCGCGGATGGGGCCGATCGTGCCGCCGCCGGTCGCCGGCGGCAGGGTGTCGACCGGCTCGGGCTGATCTGATCGACGAGCCTCAGCTCGGCAGGAGCTGATGGACGAGCGAACGGTACGAGCCGCTGGTGAAGTAGGCGCCCTCGAGGATCTGGCTGCGCTTGTGCGGGTGCTCGAGCCTGCGCAGGTCGTGGTTGCCATCGCGAACGTGGTCGACGTCGAGCACGCCGTGGTGGCGGAAGAACCGCGTACCGTCCTCGGTGCGGGCGATCCCGCTCTCGACCACGCCGCGCACGAGGTCGTCGGACACCCGGATCGAGAACTGCTCGAGCACGCCCTTGGCGCCGAGGATCGCGTAGGGGTGCCGGGCGGCGTCGTCGACGAAGAACTGCCGGTAGAGCAGCGCGCTCGGCGGCGGCGGCGCCTCGAGCAGCTCGGGCGGTGCCCCGAGCGCCTTCATGTCGTCGCGTGCCCAGACGTGGTGGCCGCGGTCGCTGTCCTCGTCGGTCTCTCCGCTGGCGTAGCCGAGCAGGAGCGCGCTCCAGCGGCGATCCTCATCGTCGCCCCCCTGCAGCGCCAGCCCGGCCGCGCACAGCGCCGGCACGGTGTACTGCACGTAGTCCGCCTTGAGCTTGAGCAGCTGCAGGTACGCGCGCCGGAGCGTGGCCGGATCGACGCCGTCGAACTCGCGCGAGAACAGCGGACGCAGCCGGGGGTGGTAGCGGAGCGTCGCGTCCAGCAAGCGCCCCTCGAGCTCGAACACATCGATCAGGTGCTGGATCTCCATCGCGGACCTACCATTCCATGGTGCGCCGCCGGGGCCGGCGGGGCGCGGCGAAGCGGTACAGGACGTGTGTGTGGTGGGCAACCTCGACGGTGTGCGCCGTCGCGCCCGACCGCATCGAGTGGACCAGGTCGCCGACGTGGCTCGCCGTGGGCTCGGGCAGCGCATCGCTGCGGCACACCACCGCGTGCGCGTCCTGGCCAACGCTGGTGAAGTGGTCGAGCCCGGTGCGCGGCAGCCGGCGGTAGCCGTAGCGCGCGTACATCGCCACGTGCTCGGGCACGCAGCTGCCGATCAGCACCACCGGCGTGGATCGCGTCGCGTACGCCAGGCCGAGCTCCATCAGCCGCCGCGAGATCCCCGCGCCGCGGTGGCCGGGCCGGACGATCGTGCGGCTCAGCTCCTGGACGGCGAGGCCCTCGGGGTTCAGCGCGGCGATCTGCCGCTCGATGTCGTCCGAGATCACCGATGGCAGCGGACACGGCCGCGGCGCGAGCGCCTGCCGGGTCAGCTCGCGGTCGGCGAAGCTGCCGAGCACGCAGTGGACCAGCGAATCAAACTCGGGCTGCGGCTCGGCGGTGATCAGGCGCAGCGTGCCGATCAGCTCGCCCGAGGTCGGGTCGAACGCACCCAGCGGGATCGAGAACGCGTCGTACTCGTCGATCTCGAGCCCGGAGGTGTTGAACCGCTGGAGGTAGCCGAGCGCGCCGTAGACCTCGTGGCGAAGCCGGAACGACGCGATCAGCTCGTCGACGGTCTCGAGCGCCCGGAGCTCGCAGATCACCTCGTGCGCGCTCGCCGGAGCCGCCGCCGGCCGGCGCGAGGCACGCCATCCCGCGGTCACCATCGTGGTGTGCCTTCCTCGGCCCGCGCCGGTGACGATCGACGCCTCAACGCATCGATCGATGCACGATAAATACGAAAGATACCTAACAATGTACACACGCGGAGCTCATCACCAGGGAGCGTACGCGCGGCCTGGGCGTTACCGATCGCGCGGTTCAGACGCCAGTGCGAAGCTCCCCGCCCCGTGTTCAGCCTGGAACGCGAATGCGCTCGGGATTTCAATATAGCTGCTTCACGAACACCTTGGTCGGATGACACGATTACATATTAGATAGAAAGTTCTACTAATAAAACAGCTCAGCAATAAAATCAGTGCGTTGATGGATACGGGTCGACTGTCCTCAGCACTGTACAGATGAATAGCCAAGCAATAAACACCCACAGGTGTTCAATTCTCGTTCGAGCGCGGCAACTTCGGCACTGCATCACTTCGCTATGCAACATAATGCGGCAGTCTGCTCGGGTTTTTGAGAATGCATCGGAATGCTGCGTTTGTGAGGAGTCGCACGCGGAGCCAAGCCGCGCAGCGCTGCCTGTCAGACGCGTGATCTCGCCCGAGCCCCGACTGCCAGCGTCCTATGGGTGGTCGATCTCGCTCTGGTGGGTCTCGCGCCAGGTCGCGATCGCGTCGGCCTTGCAGCCGTCGACGTTGCCGTCGTCCGGCGGGCTGATCTCGCAGTTCGAGACGTTCACGAACAGCTCGCGGCAGCTGTCGGCGTCGGTCGCGCTGGTGCAGTCGGCGAGCTTCCTGAGGGTCGGCGTGCCTTTCGACGCCGGCACCGGGACCTGGTCGACCACGAAGACCAGATCATCGGGGTTGTCGGACGCGTTGAGGCTCTTGACCACCCAGCGCGCGATCGCCTTGCTCGAGCACACTGCCTCGTCGGGCTTGCCGCGGCACGCCTTGACGTCGAAGAACACCTGCTGGCAGCCGCCCCGGGCGATCTCGTCCTTGATCTTGTCGCAGTCGTCGAGCCGCTTGTGGATCGGCTTGCCGGCGCTGTCCTTGAGCGGCACCCCGGCGGCGGTGACCAGGGCGACGTCGCGGACGACGCCGAGCTCCTCGACACCGGCGTGAACCATCGCCACCAGGTCCTGGACCCGTCCGCTGCGCGCCGGGTCGTACGGCGACATCGATGCCGAGACCTCGGTCAGGCTCGGCACGTACGTGATCGTGAGCAGCGCGACGATCATCGTGACCAGGAACGGGATCGTCGCCCACATCACCTCGGTGATCGGCCGCTGGAACTTGACGCTGGTGATGAACAGGTTGAGGCCGACCGGCGGGTGCAGGTAACCGACTTCGAGGTTGAGCAGGAAGATCACGCCCAGGTGGTACGGGTCGACGCCGTACTTCTCGGCGATCGGCGCGATCAGCGGCAGCACGACCACGATCGCCGAGAAGATGTCCATCACGGTGCCGACGACGAGCAGGATCACGTTGATCGCGAGCAGGAACACGATCCGCGACTCGACGTGGGCCTGGGTCCACGCGACGATGATCTTGGGCACCTCGGCGTTGACCATGAAGTCGGTGAGCGCGGTCGACGCGAAGATGATGATGAAGATCGCGCCGACCATCGCGATCGCCTCGCGGCTGGTGGTCCACAGGACGCGTGGGGCGAGCGGGGCGCCCCAGCCCGGGATCAGCCGCGCCACCCCGAGCTCGAGGACCACGGTGTAGACCACGGTCAGCGCGGCGATCTCGGGCAGGCTGAACCCGAAGCCGACCAGGCCGATGATCACGCCGAACGGGATCATCAGCTCGGGCAGGGCGAGCACGAGGCTGGCGCCGAGCTCGCGCCCCGAGAACTTCTGGCGCGGCAGCCGCTTGCGGATCGCCACGCTGACCGCGACGGCCGACAGCATGCCGACCAGCACCAGGCCGGGGACGATGCCGGAGAACAGGAACCGCCGGGTGTCCCAGATCGCCTGCATCTCCTTGCTCGCCGACAGCCCGTACACGGTGCCGTAGATGAACAGCGGCAGCGCCGGCGGGAACAACAGGCCGACCGAGCCGGTGCCGGCGATCAAGCCCATCGAGAACCGCTCGGGGTAGCCCTGGCGCACCAGCGCGGGCATCAGCACGCCGCCGAGCGCGATGATCGTGACGCCCGAGGCGCCGGTGAACACGGTGAACAGCGCGCAGGTCCCGATCGTGACGATCGCCAGCCCGCCCGGCACCCAGCCCAGGAGCGCGTTGGCGAACCGGACCAGGCGGTCGGCGGTGCCGGACTCGGCGAGCAGGTAGCCCGCGTAGATGAACAGCGGGATCGTCGACATGGTCTCGACCTGGTCGCCCAGGCCGACGTGCTGGATCATGGCGATGTTGCCGTCGAACTCCTTGGCGAACGGCAGGTGGATCACGCCGCTCCACGCGCCGAGCACGGTCGCGCCGAGCATGATCGTGAACAGCGGCGCACCGCTGACGAACGCCAGCGCGAGCAGCGCGACCGGGAGGTTGACGAAGATCGCGAGCACGGCGATGAACGCCGCGAGCACGATCCAGCCGAGCGGAGTGCGTCTCGCCATGGCTAGTGCGCCGATCTCGCCCGCTCGGGCGGAAGCTTGCCGCGGATCAGGTAATCGATGTCGATCACGAGGTGGAGCAGGGCGTGGAGGCCGATCAGCGCCGCGCCGATCGAGATCGTCGACACGATGTCGGCGTCGACGACGTGCAGGCCGAGCACGTCGAGGCTCTCGTTGCCGCCGGCGACCGCGCGCTGGTGCAGGCCGCTCTGGAACAGCAGCACCATGACGCCGATCGTCAGGAGCTTGAGCGCGACGCCGAGGATCAGCCGGCCCCGCGGGCTGAGCCGCCGCGACACCAGATCCATCGCGAGGTGGCGCTGCTGCTGGGTGGCGAACACCGCCGCGAACATCGCGGTCGCGAACGTGCCGCCGCGGACGATGTAGTGCCACCACCGGCCGATGTGCGTCGCCGCCATCCGGTCGTGCAGCGCGGCGAGCGCGGCGACCGAGACCACGAGCGCGAGCAGCGCGAACACCACGGCCTGCTCGATCCGGCCGAGCACCTGGTCGATCTGGCGCACGGTCCGCGACAGCGAGCCGTCGTCGGGGAACCGCATCGGCCCGGCGCCGAGCCCGAGCGGGTCGTCGTGGCCGGGATCGTGGCCGGGATCATGGCCAGGATCGCGGCCGGCGTCGCGGCCGGCATCATGGCCCGAGACGTGGCGGCGGGTCGGCGGCACCTCGGCCGCGATCGGCACCGCGTCCGGGGAGCCATCACCGTCGGCTGGTTCGCTCACCTGGCCATGGTAGAGGGCAGCTCGCCGGGCTTTCAATCGGCCGGGACTACTTCTTGTGCTTGGCGCGGTACTCGTCGCGGGCGTCGAGCACCATCTTGAGCTCTTCCTTCGAGTAGATCTTGCCCGCGAGCTCGCTCCAGATCGCGGTCGCCTGCTTGGTGAACTCGTCGACCATCGCGATCGGGGTCTGGATCACCTGGACGCCCTTGCGGCTCATCGTGCCCTTGGCGTCCTCGTTGGCCTTGCGGATCGTCTTGCGCAGCTTCCGGGCGTTGGCCCGGCTGATGTCCTCGAGCAGCTTGGCATCCGCGGGCGCCAGCTTCTTGTACGCGTCGACCGACAGCACCGTGGCGCCAATCGAGAAGCTCATCGGCATCGACGTCATGAACTTGATCTTCGAGTACCACTGCAGCGCGACCGCCGCGACCGGCGAGCCGTAGCACGCGTCGATCTTGCCCGAGGTCAGCGCCGCGTCGACCTCGGGGACGCCGAGCGGCACGCCGTTCAAGCCGAACTTCTTGAAGATCGCGCTGACCAGCTGGTCGTCGCCCCACAGCCACAGCTTCTGGCTCTTGAGATCGGCGAGCTTCTCGACCTTGGCCTTGGACAGAAAGTAGATCCAGCCGACCTCGCCGCGGTCGTTGAGCTTGAAGCCCTTCTTCTCGAACTTGGCCTGGAAGTACGGCCACAGCTTGTCGGCGACGTAGTCGAGCTCCTCGGCCGTCTCGAACATCATCGGCAGCTCGAGCACGCGGATCGACTCGTCGATCATCGACAGGCCGACCGCGGTGACCGCGGCGCCGTCGAGCTGGCCGAGCTTGATCTTGCGCACGAAGTCGCGCTCGTCGCCCTGCTGGCCGCCCTCGAAGTACTTGAGCGTCACCCGGCCGGCGGTCTTGTCCCGGGTCTCGCCAGCCGCCTTGTCGAGCACCTCCATCCACGGGCTGCCCGACGGCGCCAGCGTGGCGATCCGGAGCTCGACGTTATCGGCGTGCGCCGGCCGCGCCGACGCCAGCACGGTGGCCGCGCACAGCCCGAGCAGCCCGAGCTGTCCGAGGTGCCCGAGCTGCCCGAGGTGCATGACCCGCGTCCCTGGATGTCCCGAGTTGGTTTGCCCCATCATTGAAAAAGCTCCTTTTCGTGCGAGAGATAGCGCCGTGCCCGGCGATGGGCGACCTCGTTGGCGAGGCGCTGCTCGGGCCACACGTACGGTGGGGTCTCGAGCACCTGCTTGAGCTGGGCGTGGAAGAACTTGCGATCGTTGGTGACCAGGCCGATGCGATAGCCCATCAGCGCGCGGGCCAGGAGCAGCCGGCCCTCGGGGTGATCCTTGTCCACGGTCAGCTTGATCGCGGTCTCGAACTCGGCGCGGGCCTCGGCGGGCTTGCCGCCGAGCTGCGCGCCGGTGGCGCTGTACAGCATGCCGAACGCGATGTGGGGCAGGGCGGCGTAGTCGACCCGGCTCGGCGGGTGGGCCTTGTCGAGCTCGACCACGCGCTCGAGCATGATCTTGACCGTGGGCTGGTAGGCCAGGGTCTCGACCCGGTTCAGGTTGTGGTTGATGATCGAGCCCAGCGCCAGCGCGGCCCACATCAGGGCGTCGCGCTTGCCCGAGCCGGCGTCCTTGGCCAGCGCCGCGACCGCGTCCGGGGTGCCGAACAGGTCGTTCTGCCAGCGCTCGCCGAGCTGCTTGAGCGCGTAATTGAGGCAGCGGGTGAAGATGTGGGTGGCGCGCGCGTTGTGGTACTCGATGTCGTCGAGCTTCTTGGCGAACCGGGCGACCTCCCAGTCGTCCTCGATGAACGCCGTGCCGTACTGGCAGTAGCCCTCGGTCAGGATGGTCAGCAGGTCCTCGTTGTCGGGATCGACGACCCAGAAGCCCTCGATCGTCTTGAGCGCCCCGGGGATGGCGTCGTGGGCGAGCTGGTAATCCGACTCCTGCTGGAGCGACGGCTGGGCGCGGACCAGCACCTTGGCGGTGGTCGCGACGGTGACCTTGCCGAGGTCACAGGCCGGCAGATGGAGCGCGATGACCGCGGCAAGAGCGAACGGTAGGCGCATGGACGGAGGCATCCCTTCTGACCCGAGTTGACGATGACGCCGGCCCTTGCATTCACCGGACCGCGCAGGTTCGCGGGACCGTAAGTCAGTGAACGCGGGGAGTCAATCGCCGGCAGGCCGGCTCGTCAGTCGCCGGCAGGCCGGCTCGTCGGTCGCCGGCAGGCCGGCTCGTCAATCGCCGGCGGGCCGGCTCGTCGATGGTAGAGTCGCCGGCGATGCAGCGCGCGCCGCACCGGTGGCTGGTCGTGCTCGGCGTCGCCGCGGCGGTCGTCGGCCCGGCCTGTGACGCGGTGCCCCGGACGCTGCATCACCGGCGCGACCCGGGGGCGCTCGTGGTGGCGCAGGCCGCCGACGTCACCGGGTTCGACCTGGCGCGCGTGCTCGACAGCGAGTCGATCGAGGTCGGCGAGATCCTGTTCGAGGGCCTGGCGCGGTGGCGGCCGGGGACCACCGACGTCGAGCCCGGCCTGGCGACCTCGTGGAAGGTCTCGGACGACGGGCTGCGCTGGACGTTCACGCTCCGGCCCGGGGTGGTGTTCCACGACGGCACGCCGCTCGACGCCGAGGCCGTGGTGTTCTCGTTCGAGCGCGTGATCGATCCGCGGCACCCGAGCTACGCCGGGGACGACGCGGAGCACTGGCGCCGCCTGCTCAAGGACGTCCGGCGGGTGGTCGCGGTCGGCCCGGGCGAGGTCGCGATCGAGGTCGCGCGGCGCTACGCGCCGCTGCTCGGCGAGCTCGCGATGTTCCCGATCGTGTCGCCTGCGGCGGTCCGGCGCTGGGGCAACGAGTTCACGCGCCACCCGGTCGGCACCGGCGCGTTCGCGTTCGCGACCTGGGACCTGGGCGAGCAGGTCGTGGTCGAGCGCTTCGCGGGCTACTGGGGGCCAGCGCCGGCGCTCGACCGGATCGTGTTCCGGGTCGTGGTCGACGCGCGGCAGCGGCTGGTCGATCTGCAGTCGGGCGCGGTCGATCTCGCCGCGTCGATCCTGCCCGACGAGCAGTCGTTCGTCGAGCTCCATCCCGACCTGGTGCTGCCGCACGTGCCGAGTAACAACGTCGGCTACCTGGCGTTCAACCTGACCCACCCGCCGTTCGACGACCTCCGGGTCCGCCGCGCGATCAGCCACGCGCTCCACAAGGAGCCGCTGGTCCGGCTGACCTACCAGGGCCGCGCGGTCGCGGCCGACTCGGCGCTGCCGCC
Source organism: Kofleriaceae bacterium (assembly GCA_036403075.1). Lineage (GTDB taxonomy): Bacteria > Myxococcota_A > Polyangia > Haliangiales > Haliangiaceae > JABFXX01. The sequence goes on along the minus strand of DASWRS010000115.1, from coordinate 12,779 downwards.
CGACCAGTGGGGCTACCACGTCCCCCAGACCCGCTACGACTACGACCCGCCGACCGCGCTCCACCTGATCGACGAGGCGATCACCGCGGGCACGTTCGATCCGGTGCGGGTCTACCGGCTGTACGTGCCGACCACGCCGCGCTCGTACCTGCCCGAGCCCGAGCGGGTCGCGCACTACGTCCAGGCCGCGCTGTCGCAGATCGGCGTGCGCGTCGACCTGGTGCTCCAGCCGATCATGCGCCACACGGCGTCGGTCGAGCGCGGCGAGCACGACCTGGCGCTGTCGGGCTGGATCGGCGACACCGGCGATCCGGACAACTTCCTCTACGTGCTGTTCCACAGCGACAACGCGGTCGCCGGCTCGGCGCGCAACATCTCGTTCTACCGCAACGCCGAGGTCGATCGCCTGCTGGTCGAGGCCCAGGGCACCGACGACCGGCAGCGGCGCAGCGCGAGCTACGCCCGGGTCGAGGACCTGATCGCCGCCGACGCGCCGTGGGTGCCGCTCGCGCACTCCGAGCTCGTGGTCGCGGCCCGCGCCGAGCTCGATCGCGTGATCCTGAGCCCGCTCGGCCACCCGCTGTACGCGATGATCCGCCGCAAGGAGTCGCGGTGACCGCGGTGACGGCGGTGACCGGCGCCGCGCCGAGCGGCCAGCCTGCGCCGACCCAGCTCCGGCTCAAGCTGCGCACCAAGCTGGTCGTGGCGATGGTGTTCGCCGGGCTGGTCCCGGCGGTGGTGCTCGCGCTGCTCGCGACCGGCGTGATGCTGTCGAGCCTCGAGACCGGGCTGCGCGAGGACGCCGATCGCCAGCTGAACGTCGGCCTCAACCTGATCCTGCGCAGCATCGAGCGGCTCGGCGATTCGACGGTGCAGCTCGCCGAGTCCGCCGAGCTCGGCGCAGCGGCGGCGAGCCGCGCGGCGCTCGATGGCTGGCTCGCCCGCAAGGCGCCGCACGTGCCGTCGTCGCGGCTCCAGCTGGTCGGCCCCGACGGCCAGCTCCGGTTCGATCGCGTGGTCGGCGGCGCCGAGGCGAGGTTCCAGGACGCCGGCGTGGTGCTCGGCGAGCCGGCGATCGCGACCGGCATGGCGTGGGGCCGTGCGGTCGCGCTGGTCGCGCGCGGCGATCGCGTGGTGGTCCGCGCGGTGTCGCCGGTGGTCGGCAGCGCGCTCGAGCTCCAGGGCGTGCTGGTGCTGTCGATGCCGCTGGATCGCGACTTCGCCGACGGCATCAAGGGTGCGCTGTCGGCCGACGTCCTGCTCGGCGGGCCGTCCGGCGCGCTCGAGGCCACGTTCCGCGGCGGCGTGGGCGAGCGGCCGCAGACCATCCGGCTGTCCGACACCGACCGCCGCGCCGCGCTGCGCGGCCAGCGCGTGATCCGCACGCTCGACGTCGCCGGCGGCGAGTACCTGATCGCGGTGACCGCGCTGCTCGATCGCCGCGATCACCCGGTCGGGCTGATCGGCGTCGCGGTCGATCGCGGGCCGCTCGCGGCGACCCAGCGGCTCGCGGTGCGCTCGCTGATCGCCGGCGGGCTGGCGGCGGCGGCGTTCGCGCTGGTGCTGGCGCTGTTCTGGTCGCGGCGGCTCGGCGCGCCGATCGCCGAGCTCCACCGCGGCGCGATCGCGGTGTCGCGCGGCGATCTGGACCACCGGATCGACATCGCGGGCGGCGACGAGCTCACCGACCTGGCGACCGCGTTCAACCAGATGACCTCGACCCTGCAGGACAACCAGGCGCGGCTCGCGGCCCGGATGCGCGAGATCGTCGCGCTGCACGACGCCGGCCGCGCGGTGTCGTCGGTGATCGACGTCGAGTCGGTGTCGCGCAAGATCGTCGACGCGGTCGCCCGCACGGTCGACATCCAGCTCGCCGCGCTGTGGCTGGTCGATCACAGCCTGGACAGCGATGGGCTGCGCGTCACCGCCGCCCGCGCCCGGCGGGCGGACGTGTCGACCGCGCTCGCCACCGACGAGGCGATCACCGCCGCCGAGGCGCTGCGGCCGATCGCCGAGCAGGTCCGCGCCAGTCGCGAGCCGCTGCGGATCGCCCGTGCGAGCGCCGATCCGAGCTTCGGCGACGCCGCGCGCCGCGCCGGGGCGCCCGGCCCGCTGGTCGCGCTGCCGCTCGAGCGCCAGGGCCGCGTGATCGGCGTGCTCGTCGTCGGCCGCACCGAGCGCGCGCGCGAGCTGGCCGACGCCGACCTGAACCTCCTGACCACGTTCGCCGACCAGGCCGGCGCCGCGGTCGAGAACGCGCTCCTGTACTCCGAGGTCCGCGAGGCCCGCGAGGAGCTCGAGCGCAAGGTCGAGCTGCGCACCACCGAGCTGACCCGGACCAACCGCGAGCTGGCCCGGGCGCTCGCCGACCTGCGCGAGACCCAGGCCCAGCTGGTGCTGTCCGAGCGCATGGCCGGGCTCGGCCTGCTGGTCGCCGGCGTCGCGCACGAGATCAACTCGCCGACCGCGGCGATCCGCGGCTCGATCGAGGGCCTCGACGCCGCGCTCGCGCGGGTGTCGCGCCACGGCGCCGCGCTCGCGGCGCGGTCGGCGCCGGCGTCGGTGACCGAGGCGCTCGAGGCGCTCGCCCCGGCGCTGGCGGAGCGCGCGCTGCCGACCGGGCTGACCGCGCGCCGGACCGCGCGCGAGATCGCGGCGGCGCTCGAGGCCGGGGGCCACCCGGTCGGCGATCACCGGGCGCTCGCCGCCGAGCTCGCCGATCTCGGCGCGACGCCGGACGACGCGGTCCGGCTGCTCGACGCGATCGGCCCCGAGCTCGCGCTCGCTCCCGCGGTCGTCGCGGCGCTGACCGACCACGTCTACGTCCAGCGCACCGCCTCGACCGTGCGCCACGCGGTCGGATCGATCCAGCGGCTGGTCGGTGCGCTCAAGAGCTACTCGCACCTCGACCAGCAGGCGGTCCGGACCCTGGCCGACGTCCACGAGGGGCTCGAGACCACCCTGACGCTGCTCCACCACGCGCTGCGTGGTATCGTCGTCGAGCGCCGGTTCGGCGCCTTGCCGCGCGCCCCGGTCTACGTCGACGAGCTCAACCAGGTATGGACCAACCTGCTCCAGAACGCACAGCACGCCGTGACCAGCCGAGCGGGCGGCGGTGGTAAGATCGCGATCGAGACGGCGGTCGAGGATGGCTGGATCGTGGTGAGCGTGACCGACGATGGCCCGGGCGTCCCCGCGGATGTGCTGCCGCGGATCTTCGAGTCGTTCTTCACCACCAAGCGCAAGGGCGAAGGCACCGGCCTGGGCCTGGGGATCGCGCGGCAGATCGTCGACAAGCACGGCGGCCAGATCCGGTGCGAGTCGCGGCCGGGCTGGACGCGGTTCGAGGTCCGGCTACCGATCGCGCTGCCGGGGGCTGCCGGAGGGGATGCCGGAGGGATTGCCGGAGGGATTGCCGGAGGGATTGGCTGATGGGCCGCCGCGAGGTCATCGTCTGCATCGACGACGAGGAGGGCGTGCTGCGGGTGCTGCGTGCGCAGCTCGGCGCCCGGTTCGGCCACGAGTGCCAGATCGCGACCGCGCGGTCGGGCGACGAGGCGATCGCGCTGTTCGACGAGCTGACCCGCGAGGGCGAGTCGATCGCGGTGGTGATCGCGGATCAGATCATGCCGGGGATGAAGGGCGTCGAGCTGCTCGAGATCGTCGACCGCCGGCTGCCCGCGACGACCAAGCTGCTCCTGACCGGCCAGGCCGGGCTCGATGCCGTGGTCGACGCGATCAACCGCGCGCACCTGAACCAGTACATCGCCAAGCCGTGGGACGAGACCGCGCTCTTGCTCGCGGTCGAGAACCTGCTGCGCCAGTTCCGGCTGGTCCACGAGAACCAGCAGCTGATCGCGTCGCTGTCGTCCAAGAACCAGGCGCTGCTCGAGATGAACCGCGAGCTCGAGGCCAAGATCCACGAGCGCACCCACGAGCTCGCCGCGGCCAACGCCCGGCTCGCCCAGCTCGCGGTCACCGATGGGCTGACCGGCCTCTACAACCACCGCCACTTCCACGAGCGCCTCGCGCTCGAGATCGAGCGCAGCCAGCGCAGCGGCCTGCCGCTGTCGCTGCTGATGCTCGACGTCGACCACTTCAAGCAGTTCAACGACGCGTTCGGCCACCCCGCCGGCGACGAGGTGCTGCGCCAGCTCGCGCGCGTGCTCGCCGACACCCGGCGCGCCAACGACGTGGTCGCGCGTTACGGCGGCGAGGAGTTCGCGGTGATCCTGGTCGACACCGCCAAGTTCACCGCGGCCAAGGTCGCCGAGCGGGTGCGCGAGCGGGTCCACGGCCACGACTTCGCCGAGGCCGCGCCGCGCGCCGGGCGGATCAGCGTCTCGATCGGAGTCGCGACCTCGCCCGACGACGGCACCGACGCCGAGGCGCTGGTCCGCGCCGCCGACGCCGCGCTGTACGCGGCCAAGCGCGCGGGGCGCAACCGCGTCGTGCTCGCCAGCCAGGCGCTGGTCGCGACGCCGGCCTGATTAGTCGGGGCCCGGCCCGGGGCCGGCCGGTGCCGGATCGGCCGCTCGCCCCGACGATCGGCCGTGATACGGTGTTCCCCGTCATGAGCAGTGAAGACATCGCGGTGATCGGCGCCGGCAGCTACGGCACCTGTCTCGCCGTGCTGTTCGGCAAGGCCGGTCACCGCGTCCACCTGTACTGCCGCGGCGCCGACACCGCCCGCGCGATCGACGTCGCGCACGAGAACACCGCGTACCTGCCGGGCCACAAGCTGCCCGACACGGTGCGGGTCACCAGCGACCTGGCCGAGGCCGTCCGCGCCAAGCGCTTCGTGTTCGGGGTGACGCCGTCGCACGGCATCCGCGAGGTGCTCGGCCGCGCCGCCGCCGCGCTCGATCCGGACGCGATCGTGATCAATGCGTCCAAGGGGCTCGAGGACGGCACGCTGCAGTCGATCGACGCGGTGTACCGCGACGTCTTGCCGCCGCGGATCGCGGCGCGCGCGACCTACCTGTCGGGCCCGACGTTCGCGGGCGAGCTCGCGGCCGGGATGCCGGCGGCGATCGTGCTCGCGGGCCACGACCGGCAGACCTGCGCGGCCGCGCAGCACGCGCTGTCGCACGTCCACTTCCGGATCTACACCACCGACGACGTGCTCGGCGTCCTGATCGGCGGCGCGCTCAAGAACGTGATCGCGATCGCCGCGGGCATCTCCGACGGCCTGGGCTACGGCTCGAACAGCCGGGTCGCGCTGATCACGCGCGGCCTGGCCGAGATCACGCGGATCGGCGTCGCGCTCGGCGCCCACGCCCTGACCTTCGCCGGGCTGTCGGGCATGGGCGACCTGGTGCTGACCTGCTCGGGCGACGCGTCGCGCAACCGCCGCGTCGGCCTCGCGCTCGGCCGCGGCCGCGCGATGGCCGACATCCTCGCCGAGATGACCCAGGTCGCCGAGGGCGTCAAGACCGCCAAGGTCGCCAAGCAGCTCGCCGACAAGCTCGGGGTCGAGGCGCCGATCACCGAGGCGATGTACGCGATCATGCACGCCGGCGTGCCGGTCCGCGAGGCGATCCACGCCATGATCACCCGGCCCACCCGATCGGAGCGCGACTGATGGCCGCGACGTCTGCATCCAGCGCCCAGCTCGGCTACGTCCTCGACGAGGTCTTCGTCCACCACCGCGCCCCGTCGGGTCACCCCGAGCGCCCGGCCCGCGCCGAGGCGGTGCGCGACGCGCTCTGGGCCGCGGGCATCGCGTCGCGCGGCGAGCTGGTCGTGCCGCGGCCCGCCACCGACGACGAGCTCGCCCGCGTCCACGCGCCGGACTACCTCGACGATCTCGCGCTCGCGGTCCCCGGTAAGTCGGGCTGGCTCGACGCCGACACCTACTTCTCGCCGGGCACGTGGGACGCGGCGCTCGCCGCCGCCGGCTCGACGACGCAGGTCACCGTCGACGTTTTGCACGGCCGGTTCGCGCACGGCCTGGTCGTCGTGCGCCCGCCCGGCCACCACGCGACCCGCGATCGCGCGATGGGGTTCTGCCTGCTCAACAACGTCGCGGTCGCGGCCGCGGCGGCGCGCGCCGCCGGCGCCGCCCGGGTCGCGATCCTCGATTGGGACGTCCACCACGGCAACGGCACCCAGGACATCTTCTGGAACGATCCGAGCGTGCTCTACCTCTCGGTCCACCAGTTCCCGTTCTACCCGGGCAGCGGCGCGGCGACCGAGATCGGCGGGCCGCGCGCGATCGGCGCCACGGTCAACGTCGGCCTGCCGGCGGGCTGCGGTGACGCCGAGTACGCGGCGGTGTTCGATCACGTGTTCCTGCCCAAGCTCTCGGTGTTCCGGCCCGACGTGCTCCTGATCAGCGCCGGGTTCGACGCGTTCCAGCACGACCCGCTCGCCGGCATGCGGGTCACGCTGGCCGGGTTCGCCGCGATGGCCCAGCGGCTGCGCGCCGCCGCCGAGCGCTGGTCGGCCGGGCGCGTCGTCGCCGTGCTCGAGGGCGGCTACGATCTCGACGGCCTGGGCGGTGGCATGTCCGCGGTGCTCTCCGCGCTCGCCGGCCCGCCGGCCGAGATGCCGGCCCTCGCGCCGCTGCCCGCGCACATCGTCGCCCGCGCCGCGATCGAGGGCACGCTCGCCGCGCACCGCAACGCCGGCGCGGCGATCCCGGACGCCCAGACCGCGCGGTAGCCGGGCGCTCAGCGCTGGGTCTCGGCCTCGAGCGCGTCGTCGAACGCGGCGCCCTCGGTGTAGATCCGCATCGCGTCGCCGAGCTCGGCGAAGCGGCGGACGAAGTCGGCGGTGAGCTGGATGAACCGCGAGCCGGTCAGCATGTGGACCGCCTGGAGCTGGTCGCGCCGGCTGCGCAGCCACTGCGCCCAGACGTTGGACACGTCGACCGAGGCGCCGCGGGTGGCGCGCGCGTCGACGAACAGCGCGAACGGCCCGGCGCACAGCTCGTCGTCGAGCGCGCGCAGCGGCGCGTCGCCGTGCTCGCCGGCGTCGCGGCCGGTGATCGTGAGGACGACGACGTGCGGCCGCGGCCGGGCGAGCGTCATCGTCGAGTGCATGCCTTCGAACACGCGGGCGCCTGCTGCCATGGTCCGAGCATCGCCCAGAGCCGGGCTCTCGGCCAGGGAGGGGCGGGTACCGGACGACCGCGGATCTGACCCGCTCGGAGCCGCTGCGCTGGTGGTCGAGATGTGCAGCGCCTGTCGTTCCACTATGCTCGTCGCCACCAGGCCGCAAGGGGGATGCATGAAGGTTGCACGATGGCTCCGACGTCGTCTCGCGGTCGCTTCGCCGCTGGTGATCGTCATCGCATGCTGGCGATCGACCGACCCCGTCGAGCCCGCGGCAGCGCGCCGACCCGCGCCGGTGGGCGGCGGCGCCCCCTCGGACGCGACGCCGGAGGTCCCGATCACGGCCGCGGCCCCGCCGGTCAAGGCCGTGCCGGTCACGGCCGTGCCGGCGGATGCCGCCGCACCTGGCATCACCGGCGGTGTGCCCACCCGCAGGAAGCCAGCCACCGCCCAGCCGCGGTCGACGATGACCACCCCATCGGGGGCAGTCATCGCGCATGTGATCGGAACGACTATTCAGGGATCCACGACCCTCCTCACGGTGGGGGCCGGATCCAACTATGGCATCGCGAGAACCTGGAGCTGTGAGCTGATCGACGAGGACGAGCAATCGCCTCCCGACGGTGGCTGCGTGATCATCCGCGTCGACAAGGCCGTGACGATGGTGAAGGCCAAGCTCACCTTCGACCAGATCCGCGTGCATCGACGTGCTCGGCTCACGCCGCCGCCCTGAGACGACGTGCGCAGATCGAGCGGCGCGAGCACGACCGACGACGAGGACCGGACGCCGCGGGCGCCGCCGCATGGCGCCGGCGCCGGTCGTGGTCTATACGATCGAGGTGATGTCCCGGTTCGTCATCGCTGCGGCCTGCCTGGCCGGGGCCGCCGCGCTCGCCGGGTGCGGCAACCGGCGCCACGAGAACAAGGACGTGCCGCGCGATGCGCAGCGGGCGCGCCGGGTGATCGAGCCGTCGAACGAGCCGGTCGGGCCGCTGCCGCCGTACGCGATCCGGGCCGACGGCGTCGGGCCGTACAAGCTCGGCGAGAAGCTGTCCGATCTGCTCGAGCGGCTCGCATCCGGGCCGCAGATCGTGCTGTTCGAGATCCCCGGGGTGGTCCATCGCAGCGTGATCCGCGCCGAGGAGGATGCGATCCTGGTCGGCGGCGAGCAGGCGTCGACCGCGTCGTTCGTGGCGGTGGTCGGCGGCGACGTCGCGCGCACCGAGTCCGGGATCCACGTCGGCTCGACCCGCGACGAGCTGGTCGCGGCGCTCGGGTCGCCGGTCGAGGACCTCGAGCACGCCCGCGATCCGCGGCTGGTGGTGCCGAGCGGGCTGCCGAACCTGCGCGCCGTGCTCGACGCCGGGCGGGTCGCAGCGATCGTGGTGACCAGCACCGCCGCAGCGTCGCGGACCGCCGGTGATTGTCCGCGGCCGGCGGCGACCGAAGCAGCGGTCGGCGCCTGCCTGACCGCCGCGGGCGAGCTGATCGCGGTCGATGGCGACGAGGTGGTGATCCGCACGAGCGATGGCGAGCGCACGATCGCCACGCTGCCTCGGTTGCCCGGGCTGGTGTTCGCGGCACCGCTGCGCGGCGCGGCCGAGGCCCGCGACGAGCTGGTCGTGGTCACGCGGACCGACGAGCCGGCGACGCGCAGCTGGTCGATCTCGGCGTACCGGCTCGAGGGCACGCGGCTGCAGCGCGTCGTCGACGCGACGCAGGTCTACCAGCTGTCGAGCGCCAACGCGCGCTGGATCGGCGCTGACCTCCGCGACATCGAGCTCTACCTCGAGCTGACCAGCCGGCCCGAGGGCGTCGAGGTCGGAGGCCTGCTGACGGCGCGGGGCTCGGCCCGCGGCAAGGCGATCCGCGACGTGGTCGTGATCTCTCCGGCAACGGCGCCGCGGCGGCGCGGCAAGGCCGCGGCGAGCGAGCCGGTGGACGCCGGCGTGGCGGGTCCGGCGCCGGGGCCGTCGGGGGCGCCAGGGGCGCCAGGGGCGTCGGGGGCGTCGCGTGTGACGCAGGACGCAGCCGTGGATGCGGCGGATTCCAAGGCCGAACCGGCGTCGCCCTCCCGGCAGTGAACCGGCCGGGTGTCGTCGGCCAGCCCTTTGCCAGGCCAGGTTTTTTTCGGCACAATCAAGCCTCGTGTCGCGTCGCGCAAGCCGCTCCCACCGCGCCGGTCATGTCCACTGCCCGGGGAGCTGGAGCACGGCGTGAAGTTCCTCTGCGACCGTTGCAAGACCCGGTATTCGATCGGCGACGAGCGGGTCCGCGGCAAGATCCTCAAGATCCGCTGCAAGAACTGCGCGAACGTGATCACGGTTCGCGAGGGCATGTCGTCCGAGCCGGCCGCCGCGTCGGCGGGGGCCGAGGAGCGCAGCACGCAGCCGAGCGCCCCGGCCTCCCGCGACCCGGCGGCGAGCCGCGCCGCCGCCGCGCGAGATTCGCTGTTCCCGGCGGCCCGGGAGCCCGCGAGCACGGCGGGGGCGGCCCGGAGCGGCGCCCGGGAGCCCGCGAGCACGGCGAGCACGGCGGGGGGCCAGAGCGGCGCCCGGGAGCCCGCGAGCACGGCGGGGGCGGCCGCGCGGAGCGGCGCCCGGGAGCCCGCGAGCACGGCGGGGGCGGCGGCGGGCCGGGGCGGCGCCCGGGAGCCCGCGAGCACGGAGGAGAGCGCGGCCGGCGCGGCTCGGAGCACGGCCGCGCGCGAGCCGGCGGCGGCGCGGGTGCAGGCCGACGCGGCGCAGGCCCGGCGTGGCGCGCAGCCCGACGCGGGCCGGGGCAGGGGGAGCGGCGCGATGCGCGCTGCGGCCGAGCCGAGCGGCGACTCGGTCAACGCGCTCAACGCCGCGTTTGCCTCGGCGATGGCGCAGCCGGCGCCCGCGGCGCTCGAGGAGGAGTGGTACGTCTCGATCGACGGCGAGCAGGCCGGGCCGTACTCGCTCGCCGTCGCCCAGCGCTGGGTCGCAGACCAGGCGCTCGACGCCGAGCTGCATTGCTGGAGCGAGGGCTTCGACGACTGGCTGCCGATCGACAAGGTCAGCCACTTCCGGGGGCTTCGCAAGCGACCGACCGCGCCGGTCGCGCCGCCGCCGCTGCCGCGCAGCGCCGTGCCGCCGCCGCGCGCCGCCGCTCCGGTGCCGGCGGACGACGAGCCCAAGCCGTTGTTCGCCGCGACGATGGCGTCACTCGAGCACGGCGCCCCGGCACTGTCCGGGCTGGGGCTGCCGCCGCCGATCGCACCGGCGGCGCGCGCCACGCCGCCGCGCGGCACCGCGGTCGCCGGCAACGGAGCGCCGGGCGCCGCAGCCCAGGCTCGGCCCGCCGCCGGCGACGCCTCGCCGCCGGTCGGCGCGCCGGCCCCGGCGCGCGGCGCGCGCGGCAATCCGTTCGACGTCAGCGAGTCCGGGGATGCGGCGACCCAGCTCGAGGCGATGCCGTTCGAGGACGCGCCGCGCGACCCGCGGCCGAGCTCGAGCGACGCGGCGATGACGGCGCCGCACCTGCCGGCGTCATCGACCCTGCGGGGAACCGGCGCGAGCGCCGCGGCGACCGCGCCGCCGGCCAGCGACTTCGGCGGCGACGACGACTTCGACATCGGCGAGGTCTCGCGCGTGGTCAACCTGGCCGACGTCGCGCGTGCTGCGCGCCCGCTCGCGCGCACCACGGACCGGCCGGCCGAGCGATCCGCGATCGCCGACCGGACCGGCGCACGCCGCACCGGCGCGCTGGCCGCGGTCCGGGCGACCGGGCCGGCGCCGAGCCTCTCGGGCGCGCCGATCGCCGACGGCGACCCGGGCATGTCGATCGCGCCGGTCGTGCGCGCGCACCGCCGCGGCCTGATCGCGCTCCTGGCCGTGGCCGCGGTGGTGGTGCTCGGCGTGATCGGCGCGCTGATCGCGTTCGTGACCTGGGACGACGACGCCACCGACGGCAGCCTGGGCGCGGTCAACGACATCGACACCTCGCGGCCCGACGATCCGGTCGCGCACCATCCGGTTGGCTCGGCGGCCCCCGCGCCGGTGACCCCGCCAACGCCGGCGCGCCCGCACATCCGGTCCACCCCCGGCACCGCCGGCGGCCAGGCCGAGGCGCCGCCCGGCAACTCGCTCGCGAGCGACGAGATCGAGGAGGTCGCCCGCAAGCACCAGGAGGCGACGCAGCGCTGCTACCTGCGCTCGCAGCGCGGCGCCGACGCGATCCTGATCGGCGACGTCAAGAAGATCGCGGTGACCCTGACGATCGATCGCGACGGCAACATCAGCGACCTGCAGCTGTCCGAGCACGGCGCCGACAACCTCGGCAAGTGCCTGTCCAACGCGATCCGGGGCTGGAAGTTCCGGCAGTCCTCCGGCGGCACGTATCGCATCAGCCTGGCGTTCGCGAGCGGCTAGCCAGCCCGAGCGCGACGTCGGCGAGGGTCTGCGCCGCGACGTCGACGTCCTCGGCGGTGGTGTCGAGGCCGAACGACAGGCGGCACATCCCGGTCTCGGGCGGGACGCCGATCGCGACCAGCACCTGCGACGGCTTGCCGTGCCCGTCGCGCTCGGCGCACGCCGAGCCGGTCGAGATGTAGACGCCGCGGCTGGCGAGCACGGTGCGCAGCGCGCTCGCCGGGACCCCGGCGAGGCCGAGCGCGAGGATATGCGGCGAGCGCCGCTCGTCGGGCACCAGCTGGTGAAACGCGACGCCGCGCTCGCGGAGCCGCGCGGTGATCCGGCCGGCGAAGGCGATCCAGCGCTCGCGCGCGGCGGGCAGTGCGGCGACGGCACGCTCGGCGGCGAGCCCGAGCGCCGCGGCCGCGGGCGCGTCCTGGGTGCCGCCGCGCAGGCCGCCCTGCTGGCCGCCTCCGACCCACAGCGGCTCGAGCACCCGGCCGGTGCGCAGCCACAGCGCGCCGATGCCCTTGGGGCCGTGCAGCTTGTGCGCCGCGATCGCCAGCGAATCGGCGCCGATCGCCGCGACGTCGATCGCGACCTTGCCGAACGCCTGCGCCGCGTCGACGTGGATGTGGCAGGTCGGGTTGACCTCGCGCACCGCGCGCGCGATCGCCGCGACCGGCTGGATCACGCCGATCTCGTTCTGCACCAGGACGATCGCGACCACGGCGGCGCCGTCGGCGGCGGCGCGGGCGACCGTCGCCGGGTCGATCACGCCGTCGGGGCCGGGCGCGATCTCGACCGCCGTGCGCGCATCTCCGAGCCGGGCCGCGAGCTGGCCGACCGCGGGGTGCTCGATCGAGGAGGTGACGATCGCGCCGGGCCGGGTGCGCGCGGCGCCGAGCACCGCGAGCGCATCGGCCTCGGTGCAGCCGCTGGTCCACACGATGTCGCCGAGCCGGCCATCGCCGTCGCTGTCGCCGAGCGCGACGAGCAGCCGGCGGCGCGCCGTCGCGATGTGGCCGCGGGCCGCGGCGCCCTGGGGGTGCTGCGAGCTCGGGTTGCCCCACGAGGTCCGCATCACCTCGGTCATGAGGGCGAGGACGTCATCGTCGATGCGGGTCGACGCGGCGTTGTCGAGATAGACTGCCGGCATATCTGATCTAGGCGTCTACCTCCACTTCCCCTGGTGCCGCAAGCGCTGTCCGTACTGTGACTTCGCGATCGAGCTCGGTCCACCGCCGCACGAGGTCTATCTCGAGGCGGTCAGCCGCGAGCTCGATCGCCGCGCCGGCGGGTTCTCGGGCGAGCTGGTGTCGATCTACCTCGGCGGCGGCACGCC